>CACXCB010000157.1 GCA_902766005.1 uncultured Erysipelotrichaceae bacterium
AAACTAGCCGCTAGTTTTCATCAGTGTTTAAAAAAACCCATCAATTTGATGAGCTTTTTTGATTTTATGGACTTTTTCAGCAGCGTCAATACAAGGCTTCTTTTAAAAAGTCCGCTCTATTTGATTCTGATCATATTGTTATTCTTAGGAGGTCTTGCCGTATCACCTGTCAATAATATGAAAACCGTGTTTATTCAAAATGTCGGTGGTGATGTTTCCATGCTTGGACTTGATAGCTTTATCGGTGTAACATTACAAGCTTTGCTAATCTTCATTTCCGGAAAATTTACAAAGATTCCCGTGAAAGTAAGATTACTGATCATGTCTTCCGCATTGATGATTGACATGATGCTGATTTACTTTGCCGTATCTCCGCTCATGATTATTATCGGATCCATTTTCTGGAATATCTCATTTTCCGTCATGCTTCCGACACAAAGAGAAATCGTAGAAAAGAATATCGATCCTTCCGTAAGAAATATAGCTCATAATGTTGCGGATGCTGCTTACTATAATTTTTCTGCAATTATAGCACTTTCCTACAGTGGTATTCTGATTGATACATTCGGTGTGAAAATGATTGCTTTTACGGGAATCATCATCATGATTGTGGCTGTTACAATTGAAACTGTACTGCTTCTGAAACAGGATAAAAAAGAAATGATTTTTGCAGCATCTTTATAAAGCGCATTATTGAAATACGAGGAGGAATAGAAAATGAAAGAGATTGAAAAACTTGATGCAGGCTTACCTTATGATTTCTGGGACAGTGAAGTCAACGCAAGAAGAAAACGTGCAATAACACTCACAAGACGACTTAATGCAATGGATCCAAACGATGAAGCCGCAAAAGTACCGGTTATTAAAGAATTATTCGGTTCAGTGGGAAGTGATCCCTGTGTCGATCCGATATTCAACTGTGATAATGGTTTGAATATTCATGTCGGAGATGAATTCATTGCCAACTATGGGGTAACCATCCTGGATATCGCTCCGGTACATATCGGTGATCATGCCATGTTAGGACCCGGTTCAAAGATCATTACCGTCGGTCATCCCTTAACACCAAAAAAAAAAAAAAAACATATCGGTATCGCAAAGCCGGTAACAATCGGAAATGACTTCTGGTTGGGAGCAGGTGCAATCATTCTTCCCGGTGTTACCATAGGGAATAATGTGGTTGTTGCTGCAGGAGCAGTTGTCACGAAAGATATCGAAGATAATTGTGTTGTTGCAGGTGTGCCTGCAAAAGTTATCCGGAAAACAGAAGATGACACAATGGATGAATATATACTTTAAACTTAAAGCAGATTCCGTCTTTTGCAAATCGGAATCTGCTTGTTTTATTTATCAGTAAATAAGCAGTCATGAGGTTTGTGACCATTGAAATTCATCTTCTGAATGTCAACTTTTTTATAGATTCAGAAATTCCTTTACTGCAGAAAGTGCTTTATTTCCTGCAATACGCCCGATCTGGTATACCCTTTCAAGTTCCATCGGATCATTCTCTGTCCTTTTGATGCCTAAAGTTTCCGGAGGACGTATGACAAGAACTTCTCCTCTTTGTTCTCTTTCTTTAATATCCTGCATCTGCTGATTGTACTTTATATGCCTTACAGCCATAGCTTCTGCAACAGCAGGATATTCCTTTAACATGACTTTCATGAGCGGAACCAGAGAGCTTTTCTTTTTGATGTAATCCTCAGGCTGTGTAAGTATGATGACATTGCGATTATAACCGATACTTTCCATATAGGCATAGGGAACGGAATCTGCAATTCCCCCGTCTAACAATACATAACCATCTACATTTACCGGTCTTGATACAAGAGGCATGGATGCGGATGCCTGCATCCATTTCATATCTACAGCTCCCCCATCTGTGCATTTATGATACACACATTTCCCGGTTTTAATATCTGTTGCGCCTACATAGAATTCCATCGGATTGTTTTTGAATGTTTCCGTATCAAAAGGATCCAATATACCCGGTAATAACCTGTAACAGAAATCTTCACCATAAAAATCACCTGTTTTAATGAGTGAACGGATACTGCTGAATCTTGGATCTCTTCCATAAGTTTTATTGTAACGAAGGGGTCTGCCGATCTGTTTGGATTTGTAGTTGCATCCGAATACTGCTCCTGCAGATATTCCCGCACCACCGTCAAATTGGATATCATTCTCCATCAGAACATCCATAACACCGCACGTAAACAAACCGCGCATGGCACCGCCTTCCATGATTAATCCTGTTTTATACATAAATTTCCTTTCAGTTTTAATAACCTTTATACCTTTCCATGATAGAAAAGGATTTTGACAGACTGTTACAGGTCATTGTTCTTTCTGTCATACTGTGTAAAATGCCATGATTGTATACACACTTTTTTTATATATATTTTAACTGCAAGAAAGTCAAGAAAAACCGATCGAAATGCATAAAATCCATAAGTATTCCTGCATGGTTTTCCGTTTACATTCTGAAGCGGATAAATGCAGTAAATTTTTCTTTCCATTTGGAGAAATGTCCGGAATACAACACATGATTCTAAACATTGCATCAATTCTGCTTTTCGCATATAATCTGCGCTGAAGGAGCATTTCATGCATATTAAAACCCCTGTTTACGATTTTGTGACGGAATATCTCACAAAAGATATGAGCCGTCTGCATATGCCCGGTCACAAAGGGCAGAATATTCTGGGTTGTGAGACCCGTGACATCACAGAGATCAAAGGCGCAGATTATCTTCTTGAACCGGAAGGTATTATAAAAAAGAGTGAAGCAATTGCTGCACAGCTTTTCGGTACTGCCTGTACCCTTTACAGTACGGAAGGTTCCACACTGGCTATGAAAGCTATGCTCAGGCTTGCGATGATGTGTTCTGATTCGTATCGTTCCAATCGTAAATTCCGTATCCTCGCTGCCAGAAATGTCCATGAAAGTTTTGTTCATGCCTGTGCCCTGCTTGATTTTGATGCAGAATGGCTGTATGGAGAAGAAATGTATTCTGTCTGTCAATGCCGGATTACACCGGAAGGACTGCGTACGGCTTTAGAAGGAATGACGGATAAACCCGATGCGGTATTTGTCACATCACCGGATTATCTCGGTATCATGACGGATATTCGCGGACTGGCAGAAATATGTCACAGTCAGGGAATACTGCTTCTTGTGGACAATGCCCATGGTGCATATCTGCATTTTCTTCCGGAATCTCTTCATCCTATCGATCTGGGTGCGGATATGTGCTGTGATTCAGCACATAAAACCCTTCCCGTATTAACCGGCGGAGCATATCTGCATATTTCAAACAGAATGACAGAATTGTACGGAGATCTTTACCTGCGTGCAAAAAAAGCAATGTCTCTGTTTTCCTCTACCAGCCCTTCTTATCTGATTCTGCAGTCTTTGGATTTATGTAATGCCTATCTTGCAGAAGATTTCCCTGAATATCTCAATGATACCTGTCAATAAATAAAAAGATTGAAAGATGAGCTTGCACTGTCCGGTGTTCATACACACCTGTATGAACCTCTGAAACTGCTTGTAGACTGTGCTTCACTCGGTATGACCGGTAAAGAGACAGCTGAATATCTTCGTCACAAAAACATTGAATGTGAGTTTGCCGACAGCTATGATCTTGTCCTGATGATAACACCGCAGAATACGAATGCTGATTTCGCACGTATTCAGGAAGCTCTGACTGAACTTCCCGGAAAAAAACCGGCTTTGATCCGTGACTTTCCTGTCATGCCGAAACCGGAACGTGTTTGCCGTATCCGTGAAGCAATTCTTGCACCATCTGTAAGAATCCCTGTAGAAGAAGCATCAGGCTGTGTCTGTGCTTCCCCGTCCGTCAGCTGTCCTCCTGCCGTTCCTGTCGCAATCAGCGGGGAACGCCTTACAGACAAGATTCTCAGTGTTATGAAATGGTACGGTATCAATGATATCGATGTGATCGCAAGGTAAACCGATTCCTTTCGTACAGAAAAAGTAAGTAAGATGTATAATAATAACGGGGAGTAATAAAATGGAAATGTTTGAATGGGAATGGCTGATAAGGCTGTTAGCAGCGGTGACTGCAGGTTTTCTGATTGGATTTGAAAGGCATAGTCATGCAAAGGATGCCGGAATCCGTACACATATGATGGTTGCATTGGGATCATGTTTGGTGATGTTGATATCAAAATACGGATTTATGGATGTAAAAGCCGGAGATCCGGCGCGTACTGCGGCTCAGGTCGTATCCGGGATCGGTTTCCTGGGTGCAGGTGTAATCTTTGTCAGACATGATGTCGTACAAGGTTTGACAACAGCAGCGGGAATCTGGGCTACATCGGCGATCGGACTCTGCTTTGGAAGCGGAATGCTTATTTTAGGAACAGCTGCATCGATCATGATGATTCTTGTACAACATATATTCCGACGCATATTGCCGCGCAATGCCGGAAATATTATGATGAAGATGAAAATCAAGACAATACGAACTGCAGGTGTTCAGGATATCGTAAAGATTCTGCGGGAACAACATTGTCATCTGATCGGAGATTCAAGATGTACTGCAGGAGATACAGACAGCATGACATTTGTATATGATACCGCATTGGGTAAAGATGTGTCTCCGGATACTCTGTTAAAAGCAATTACCGCATCGGATAAGGTTTTATCTGTAGAGATCATTTAAAAAAAGTTCCTGTCAAAAGCAGAGCAGATATATATCTGCCCTGCTTCTTTTTTATAAAAAAACGTCTATTCACTGTAAATACAGAAAATAAACGTTCATACTCAATCCGCCAGATGATATCCGTCACGAACATGACGAAGATCTGCTTCCATTTCGGCAGCATCGGTCCAACCGGAAAAAGATTGTGCATAGGAAAATCCATGGTTAAACCCGAAGTTAAATCCCTGAAGACTTCCGTAGTCGGCTGTCAGCACCCCGTCTGAAGGTATTTTCAAGTCGGTATAACGACATGCTTCATAGCCTGTAAATACCGATCCGTCTGCACGTGTAACATTGACTTCATATGTATCATAGAGAACATTATGCTCATACCATGTATCCCCATCCGCAATAAACAGGTACATCCGGTAAGGTGTATACGTTATATCCACAGCAAGTGATGAATGAACAATATCATCCCAGTCTTCCCTGATCAGACGTTCTGTGTTGGCATGGATTGCATTAAGATTATCCCCTTCCAGTTGATCGGTGGTCAGTACCCACGCTGTGAGTCCTTCTACCGTAAACTGTTTTTCATCAGGTTCAAAACGCCAGCCGGCAGGTGCTTTTGCCTTCACCGTGACCGTTTCGCCATTGGATAAACCTGTCTCCGGTGTAACCGTAAAATTGTCTGTATCCGCATACTCTGCAGCACTTCGGGAAATCTGCAATTCTGCTTTCCCTTCTCCGGACATGCCGGTAAACTTAAGGCTGACATCCTTAAACGGATCAACTGTTTGCGGAAAAGCAAGTTCATGCATCGGAGAACCGGGGATAAACACATTCACCGCACAGATAACTGCTATGACGCAAAGAGCGATGAGCCATCCTTTGATTCTGCGTATGCTTTGTCTTTTTCTTTGCAGATCTTTGATATCTTCCTCGGCGCGTGCATTCGCCATACGCCTCTCGTATTCTTCTTGTGCACTGTCTTTCTGATCGATGAGCATTTTATGTCCGCAATAAGGACATACAGCTGATTCTCCGTCCTCTGATAATTCCATTCTGCCTCCGCAGGATGGGCAGATCAGTGACAGTTTGTTTGTTTTTTCCCGGTCCATTTGCAGACCTCCTTATTTGTGAATCATTTGTTGAGTCTATCGGGAATTATAGCACAGAATGATGCATCGATGAACAAACGAAGAAGAAAAACCTGGTTTAGTACACTATGTAAAAAAGACGCTGACTCACTGTATAATCCTTTACGTTGTTGAGCAGAAACCTTATTCAATACATGCCATCTTTTTCAGTGTTTCCCCGCTCAGACGATACGTTGTCCAGTCTTCCATAGGGACAGCACCGAGTGACAGATAGAAATCAATACTCGGCTGATTCCAATCCAGACATGCCCATTCCAAACGTCCGCATTCCCGCTCTACGGTGATCTGTGCCAGTTTCTTTAACAATGCTTTTCCATATCCTTTATTCCGATATTCCGAAAGGACAAATAAATCTTCCAGACAGATTCCGGCCCGGCCCAGAAATGTTGAAAAATTATGGAAGAATAAAGCGAAGCCGACTTCGTATTCTTCATCGCAGACAAATAACACCTCTGCTTTCTTTTTCTCAAATATCCATTCCCGGAGAAGTTCCTCTGTCGCCACCACCTGATCTGACATTTTCTCATAGTCTGCAAGCTGATGGATGAAGCTGAGGATCAGTCCGCAATCCTCTTTTGCAGCGAATCGAAATTTCATATTTTCCACCATACTAATCTAAAATCTTTTTTAATTTCTGTAATCTTCTTAATGCTTTGTCTATGGTTTCTTTCTGTCTGGCAAAATGCAAACGGATCAGATGATATACAGGCTCTTTAAAAAAGCTGGATCCGGGTACGGCTGCTACACCGATCTCTTTGATCATCCACTCACAGAATTCCAGATCCGTCCATCCTTTAAACTGCGGTAATGCCAGAAATTCACTGATATCAACTAATACAAAATAGGTTCCTTGAGGGATATTGTGTTTTAACCCGATTTCATCTAACCCCTGCAGAAAATAATCTCTTTTTTGTGTATATAACCGATTCAGATCTTCATAATACTTCTCTCCGAGATTTAATCCGGCTACAGCTGCTTCCTGTAAAGGTGCAGGTGCACCGACGGTTAAGAAATCATGAACCTTTTTTGCAGCTTCTATAACATCTTTCGGTCCGATCATATAGCCTAAACGCCAGCCGGTTGCAGAGAATGTCTTAGAAAGGCTGTTACAGGTAATGGTTCTTTCCGCCATACCCGGAAGAGATGCGATGATGGTATGAACAGACGGTGCATAAACCATATGTTCATAGACTTCATCCGTAATCACATATGCATCATACTTCTTCGCTAAATCAGCAATTACCGTTAATTCTTCTTTCGTAAAGACTTTCCCGCAGGGATTGGATGGATTGCATAGAACCAATGCTTTTGCACCTTCCTGAAAACCTTGTTCCAGACAGACAGGATCAAAATCATATTCCGGAGGTACTAAAGGTACATAGATCGGATCGGCACCGGATAATATCGCATCTGCACCATAGTTCTCATAGAACGGAGAAAAAACGATGACTTTATCGCCCGGATTACATACCGTCATCATGGCACAGATCATCGCTTCCGTAGAACCGCAGGTTACGATAATCTGGGTATCGGGATTTGTATCTAACCCGGTCGCTTTATTGTATTTTGACGCAATTGCATCACGAAGATTCTTTGCACCGAAGGTAATGGAATACTGGTGAGGTCCTTCATGAGCAACCTGACTCAATCTTTCCAGCATCTCCGCAGGCGGATCGAAATCAGGAAACCCTTGCGATAAATTAATTGCACCATGGGCGTCACTGATTCTTGTCATTCTGCGAATGACGGAATCGGTAAATGTTCCTACTCTTTCACTCAGTTTTCTCATAAAGTTCTCCCATAAAATATTGTTCCTGAAAGGAAATCGTTTCTAATATCTCTTCTTTAGAAGGCTTTGTTCCGTTTATACTGACTATCCACTTATCCTCACTATCATTGATTCTGTGGTATACAGCGATTACATTTCCATGAAATGTCTTTAACGGCTGATCCGTACCGAATACATAGACATCCTGCTGTTCACCGTCATTCGCTATAACACCGTCGACATAACCATAGTTCACCGGATAGATGATATCCGGATACTTCGGATGAACAGAACCGATCGGTCTGTCAATTGTTCCGATGACCTCTTTACCGAGAATATCACGATAATCTTTTCTTTCTATTTTCATTCGGAATACACTTGTATCTTCACCGTGATGATTTTTCATCGTCTGATAAAATTGATATCCGTACTTCTCGTACAGTCCTTCTTCATCGGAAGAGATATACATATATTCGAAACCTTCCTCTTTAGCTGACTGATACGCATATTCCAGTAATTTGCCGATACATCTTCTTCCTCTGTAAGCCGGGAAGGTATATACATAACCCACCCAGGGGGTTAAAGATGTATTTCTGATCTCATCCTGTCCGGCATAGGTACAAAAGGATATCAAATGATCTTCTTCCGTCAGTAATAATACTTTTGTATTTTCCCCACAGAGTGTTTTTAGTTCATTGTTTTTTATATGGTCATAAAGATGCTGTGCTGCTCTCCAGTCACTCTTCCTGATTTCATTTAACCAATACTCTTGTTCTTTACAGTTGTAATACTCAATAATCTTCATGGAAATCCTTTCTGAGGATAATCATACTCTATTACCGTAAAGGATTCACCAACTTCGATTCAAAAAGTCCTTCCCATGGATAAAACAGGATTTCATCACTCAGATACAATTTACATCGTCTTGACTGTATAATGTTTCAGGAAGATGCAGAGGTGTAATGAGTATGTATGAATATATTACGTTGAGGGAAAAGCCCTGTTTGAAAGATACAGCTGCAGAATGGTTCCACAGTAAATGGGGTGTTCCGAAAGAAGCCTATCTGGAGTGTATGGAAAGCTATCTGAAAAACGAAACAGAGTATGGATGGTATCTGTGCCTGGACGGAAATAAGATAATCGGCGAAATGGGTGTTATTGAAAATGACTTTCATGACAGAAAAGATTTATACCCGAATGTATGTGCCGTGTATACGGAAGAAGAATATCGTCACAAAGGTGTCGCAGGTCATTTACTTGATTTGACAGTGAATGACTTGAAAGCCAAAGGTATTACACCTGTCTATCTGGTAACAGATCTTACCGGCTTTTATGAAAAATACGGATGGGAGTTTCTCTGTATGGTTCAAGGAGACGGAGAACCGGATATGACAAGGATGTATATCCATCGATAACTTCCGGTTTATAGAAGAATAAAAACAGATGTCCCCATTTGACATCTGTTTTTCATCATAGTGTATAAAAGATTACAGTTCGATCAGTTCATACTCCCTGACACCCATACCGAGACGATCAGCCACTTCGATTGTATATTCACCGTTTCTGGTGTTGACTCTTTCCATGAAATGATCTCTGCCCGGATCTTTTGAAGCCTTTACAAAATCAAGACATGCCTGATCAATTGCGACCGGATCGGTTGAAATCAGAATACCGATATCTTTTAAACATGGATCCTCAGCGATTGCGCAGCAGTCACAGTCAACCGACATATTGACCATCGCATTAACAAATACCATGTTTCCGTTAAAGTGGTCAGTTACTGCTGAAGCAGCTTCCGCCATAGACTCCAGGAAAGCATTCTGCGGAGGCAGATCACCCCATACAACTGTCTGTTCGTCAGCATTGCGGTATTTGCCGGCAGAGTGGATATTCACCTTTCCTGCACAGGAAGCACATCCAATTGACAGCTGCTTGAGAGCACCGCCGAATCCTCCCATCGGATGGCCTTTGAAATGAGAAAGAATAAGCATGGAATCATAGTTGAGAATATTTTTTCCCATGATGTCGGAAACCAGATGCCTTTCATGCTGACCATAACGGTTAATCGGGAATTCGATATCCGGCCCTTCTGCATCCATGAGGTCAACATTGAAATAATCATTCCAGCCGTGTTTTTGAATCAGTCTGATATGCCTGTCAGTATAATTTCTTTCTCCTTCATATGCTGTGTTGCATTCCACCACAGTTCCATCGACATAATCGATGATCGGCTTCCAGAACAGCGGCTTCAGGAAATTCTGATTCCCCGCTTCTCCTGAATGAACTTTTACTGCTACTTTGCCGTTCAGTTTCTTTCCCAGTTTGTCGTACAGTCTGATTATGTTTTCCGGTGTTATTTCTGTTGTGTAGTAAATCTTTGATACTGAACCCATACTAAACCTCTTTCATTGTCTTTCTTAATTGTGATTCGTGTTCGTTTTTTTCATTATACACTTTCCATGAATCTTCTGCCAGCATATAACAGGGGCAGAGGCGATCGTAATTCTTCTGAAGAAAAGAAAATCACAAACGTTATATTTTACTAACTTTCTCTGTGACATACTCCCACCACCTTCGCTGAAGATTAGAGGTGGGGGCTTCTCGGTCAAGAACACCAGTGTGTCCAGATTACCCGAGCTTATAGGATTCCCTTTGCCCAAGGGTACCTTGATTTTTGTGGTTTTTATTACAGAAGCGCTGTTCTCAGTGCTTCTTTTTTCAGATTTATGGCTGCGTTGTGATCTCTGTCATGATGTGCCCCGCATGCAGTACAGTCCCATTCCCTGATCCTGAGATCCTTTGTCCCGGGATTCAGCTGGCCACATACATGGCACATCTGGCTCGACGGAAACATCCTGTCTGCCTTGATCACATGCTTTCCGGCTTCTTCCGCCTTGTACATGAGCATGCTCACAAACATTCCCCATCCGTTGTCGCTAACGCTCTTTCCAAAATGCAGTGACTGGCTCATCGCCTTCATGTCAAGATCCTCGATGCCGATATAGTCATATGCATCTACAAGTTTCCTTGATTCCTTGTGCAGCCAGTCTGCCCTCTGATGGCGCACCTTCTCATGAAGCACGGCAACCCTGTGCTTCTGTCTGTAATACCGGTTCGACTGTTTCTCTCTGCCTTTTACATACTTCTTTGACAGTTTCCTC
>CACXCB010000158.1 GCA_902766005.1 uncultured Erysipelotrichaceae bacterium
AAAAGTAAGGAGGTTGTATATGAAAAAACTGATTGCATTATTCCTGATTCTGGCAATATCAGCAGGTTTTACAACCGTTCATGCATTATATGGAAATAACGGATATAAACAGCCTGTTCTGACAGAAACAGAAGAACTTACTGAAGAAGAATTTGTTACCGTACTTACATCCTCCCATTGGAGCTATTCGAATCCGGTTAAAAAGAATACGGTATATCTGAACTTTAAAGATGATGGCACAGCCATCATGAAAACAGGAGATATCACTTATGATATGACATGGGAAATGAAAGACCGGAAAACGATTACTGCTGAAATGGAGGCAGAAGGAATAACCTATATCTATAATCTGAGGCTGATATTGAGTGATGGCAAATATGCATTACAGGAAACAAGCAACAGAGAAATGGTATGGATTGAAACATTGTTTTAGGTACATCATGATTGAAAGCATCTGCTGAGCAGGTGCTTTTTACTGGATTTGAAGGATATTGTTTGTTGCCAAAAAGGTAATAAAAGTGAATTATTTTTAAAACTATATTTACTTTACAATTAACATTAGCTAAAATATCATTACCAAAATGGTAACGAAAAATCAATAGATAAACTTCAGTTATGAAAATACTGTATAAAAATAAATTGGCAGAAAAGCAGTTTTGTCTAAAAACAAAAAAAGAAATGGAGATATCCCGAGCAGGTCAAAAAGAAATTGGAGGCAGCTGAAAACTACATAATCAACGCAGATTCTCTTATGGATATAGCTAATTATCCTCCTTTTCATTTTGAACATTTGAAGGGGGACAGAAAAGATGAATGGAGTATACGGCTGGGTAATACAGGTTATAGGGTTACAATGATACCCTCTGATGAAAATGAACAAGAAATACTTGATGGAGATATTTTATCTCAATGTAAAATGATAAAAATTGTAAAGGTAACGGAGGTGTCAAATCATTATGAGTAACATTACGGAATATAAAGATCTGGTGGCATTTCACCCCGGATACTATATAGCAGACATTATCGATGATATGGAAATCAGCCAGGCTGAATTTGCTGAAAGAATGGGCACAACTGCGAAAACGCTCAGTCAATTATTGAGCGGAAAGGCGAATATTTCAAATGACCTTGCAAAAAAAATATCTGTAATGACAGGGACAAGTGTAGATATTTGGCTGAAACTGCAAAATACATATGATCTGAAGCTGATTGAAATCCAGAAGGCTAAGGATTTTGATGAGCAGAAAAAGATTATGAGATTGATTGACTACAAGTACTTTTGTGATGTTGCAGGTTTGCCTGAAACTAAGATTGCCGAAGAAAAGATTGCCAATCTGTGTTCTTTTTTCAATGTTTCTGATTTGAGAATAATGTCAAATTCAGATTTACTTGTTAATTTCAGAAGCGGAAATTCAGATGAATCGGAAAAGAAAAAGATCAATTCAAGAGCTTGGATACAAACTGCAATGAACATTGCAAAAACAATAAGAACAGAGCCATACAATGCTGAAAAATTGAAAGATTATTTGCCGGAACTACGGAGTATGACCGTACAGAATCCTGAGGTTTTTTTACCAACAATGAGAAAGATTTTTGCTGAATGCGGTGTTGCTTTTGTTCTTCTTCCTCATTTGAAAAATTCGGGTGTTAATGGCGCAGTTAAGTGGATAAATAATGAAAGAGTTGTTCTTGCTATGAACAACAGAGACCTGGATGCAGATAAATTCTGGTTTTCGCTTTTTCACGAAATCAAGCATGTTTTCCAACAGAAAATAAAAACAGTATTTATTACCGGTACTGTTGAGGATATGATGGATTATAACAAGAAGCTTGAAGCTGAGGCTGATCGATTTGCTGCTGACTATTTGATCCCACCAAATGATCTGAAAAGATTTGCACCAACCCGGTATACTTCAGATGATGAAATTGTTGAATTTGCCAATTCTATAGGTATACATCCCGGAATTGTCGTCGGAAGACTACAGCATGAAAAAATCATTCCTCAAAACAGAAGCACAAAACTGAAGGAAAAGTATATTATTGAGGTATATAAACATTGGCAGCCATTTTAAATAGCAATTTATTTGGCCTTTTTAGTTGATTTATATAGTCAAAACGGATATTACGATCACAGATTCAACTTTACGCGATGTTTCCAGAAAGATTTTCGAGGTGATCCGACCGCAGATTATCCCGACAGTTACTACTGATATGATTGATGGGAATGAAGTGATCGTCGTAGAGTTTCAGGGTGATGATGTTCCCTATTCAGCTTTTGGAAGGTATTATATCCGCACCGCTGATGAGGACAGAGAACTGACACCGGCGGAACTTCGGAAAATCATGGTTGGCCAGGAATACGCCGAGAACTGGGAAAACAAGACTTCCGATGAAACAATATCTGACGCCGATGACAAAACACTGGAGCGCTTCTACCGGGATGCTGTGAAATGCGGGCGTATGCCAGATTATGGATATGATAAAGAAACAATCCTGCGAAGGCTTGGAGTTTTAAATGGCGATGCACTGACCAACGCTGGAAGAGTTCTCTTTTCGAGCAGAAATCCTATTGTATTGAAAATGGCAGTTTTCGCCACGGAACACAAGGAAACTTTTCTCGATATTGTCAGAGAGGAAGGCAACATACTCCAGCTGATTGACGCTGCTGTCGGATATATTATTAAAAATATCCGCTGGCGGGTCGAAATGGAGGGCGACGGGATCCATCGGAAGGAGATTCCGGAAATTCCGGTCGATGCGATGCGCGAGGCTGTGATCAACAGTTTTGCCCACGCTCGCTATGATCTTCCTGTTCAGCACGAAATTGACATCTTCTCCGACAGAATCAGCATTGTGAATCCCGGATCGTTTGCAAACGAGTTTGAACCGATCGATTTCGTAAGCCGCGATATCCATTCTTTCCTGCGTAATGAGACGATTGCCCGGGTACTCTATCTGTGTAAGGATGTTGAGACCTTCGGCTCCGGTATCCGGAAAATCTATTCGCTTTGCAATACGGCAGGGGTCGAAATCAAATATGAAAACACCGACACGGACTTCAAGATCGAGTTTTCAAGG
>CACXCB010000159.1 GCA_902766005.1 uncultured Erysipelotrichaceae bacterium
ACTTTTTATTATTTTGCAGCCGCACCACACTGGTGCAAAAGAAAACTGCAGTTTTCTAATGCCATATATTGCAAAACCGCAGTTTATATATTTTCTATGAATAATTAAGGCAAAATATGTTTATGAATTGGCACATAACGGAAAGCAGTATTTCCTCAGCCGTCCCAGAAGGTTCGGCAAGAGCCTTCTTACTTCAACATTAAAATCCTACTGGTTGGGAAAGAAAGAACTGTTTGAAGGCCTTGCGATAAAGGATCTGGAAAAAGACAGTCCCGATGCATGGAAGGAATATCCCGTATTCCATTTCGACTTTGACAAAGATAATTTCAAAGTCCCCGGAACATTGGAAAATGTTCTTGATACGCATCTTGAGGAGTGGGAGAAAACATATACTTGCGAGAAGGGAAGCAAATCTCTAGCTCTTCGCTTTCAGGCACTGATAAAAAAAGCGCACGAAAAAACAGGCCTTCGTTGCGTCATCCTTGTGGACGAATATGACAAGCCTTTACTAAGCGTCATGGATGACAAGGATCTTGAAGAGCATAACAAGGAAATTTTCAAGGGCTTTTTCACCGCATTGAAAAGCTCTGACGCATACATCAAGTTTGTCTTCATTACAGGCGTGACCAAGTTTTCCAAGGGCAGCATCTTTTCAGACTTGAATCATCTTGATGACATTTCCATGAATATGGATTATGCAGGAATATGCGGGATCAGTGAGGATGAGCTTCAGGAATATTTTGTGCCATATATCCAAAGAATGGCAGACACACAGAATATCCCCTATGGTGAATGTCTTTCTCTATTCAGGAGAAACTATGATGGCTACCATTTCTTTCAAAACAGCGAGGGAGTCTATAACC
Source organism: uncultured Erysipelotrichaceae bacterium (assembly GCA_902766005.1). GTDB lineage: Bacteria > Bacillota_I > Bacilli_A > Erysipelotrichales > Erysipelotrichaceae > Bulleidia. Next base: position 864 of record CACXCB010000159.1, read on the forward strand.
CTTTCAGTCTTCTTAAAGCGCTAAAAGGGAAAAGCTTCGGATCTTACTGGTTTGAGACGGGAACGCCCACATTCCTGGTGAAAAAGGTTAAATCAGCCGTCATAGATATCCGCGACATCACAAACAAGACGCTCTATGCGACAGATGAATACCTTTCAAATTACAGGGGAGATGATGACGACCCTATCCCTATGCTTTATCAGACAGGATACCTGTCCATCAGCGGCTATGATGCCAGAAGGAGAAGATATACTCTCGGCTTCCCGAATGAAGAAGTGAAATACGGCTTTTTGAACTGCCTGTTACCGGAATATGTAAAAGATACCGGAGCTGGTACAGGGAAGGACATCTTTTCCATTGACGATTACGTAGAGAATGGCGAGCCTGACAAGCTGAGAGATGCCTTTACCGCCTTGTTTGCAAGCATCCCATACACTGCCAATGATGCTCCTTTTGAGCATTATTTCCAGACAGTCATCTATCTTGTATTCACATTATTAGAGCAGTACGTCCATGTTGAACAGCATACCTATACAGGAAGGATTGACTGCACAGTGGAAACAGATGACTATGTCTACCTTTTTGAATTCAAAAGAGACGGTTCTGCGGATGAAGCACTTGCCCAGATTGAGAAAAACGGATATGCCCTTCCTTATGAAGCAGATCCAAGAAAGCTCTTTAAAATCGGTGTAAGCTTTAATTCTGAAAACAGAATGCTTGAAGAATGGAAAATTGAAGAATAAGCATCCGAAAACAGATTATTTCAGGAGAGGCATGTACTGCTTCTTCTTTTATTATCTGATGAACATTTTGATAATCTTCGTTCAACAATTATTCTCATTTTTACAGAAGATTTACTATACCCCATATTCCTTTAGTGCATTCATTATTGAATTCTTTATCTTATCGACTATCTCTTGCGGTTCAATTATTGTAACAGCATCCATATACTGCTGTGCCAGGAATACAATACCATTCTCACTGACTGTAACACTGAACTGGTAATGATCGTCATCAAGATCTGTCAGCTTAATATCCCTGCCAAAAATATCGATCATTGCATCCAGGATTCTCTTTTTGCACCGGATCGTGACCCTTGTCATTTTTCCGGCAAACATAAACAGCTTGTTATCGGAATATTCATACGCATCAACCTGTTCATATGGGATGGTGCATTTTTCTTCTGTCACCCTGGCATTGCATATCCTGTCAAGGCGGTAATGCATATATCCCGGCATAATTCCGCCCTGCACTACAAGGTACGGCCTCCCGTTTTCATAACAGATGTATCTCGGTTCTATCACAACAGGCGAATGATTACAGATCTCAAATTCTTTTTCCCTGTTGTAGTGCATGTAGTCAAAAGACATCTTTTTTCCACACCTGATTGCCTCCAATGCCTTTTCAATGTTGTACATCAGTTCTTCATTATCCATCTTCTTGGGATTCGGCTTGAACACAGCATCGTAATACTCCTTCCGGTCATATTTGTTAAGATGCCATAAAAGATGATCAATAAGGATCTTACTTTGATCCTGTGTTATAAAATTTGATGCATGAATAGCATAACAAAGCATGAACACCTCGCCCTTGGTCAGAGGACGCGAGGCAAGATAATACCCCTTTTCATGCTTGTCATATACAATGTCTTCCCCGAGATCTCGCAGCTGCCGGATTGCAGAATAAAGCTTTTGCCTGCCGATCTGCATGTCAGCATCAAGCTCAAGCCTGCCAAGAATGTTCATTGTCTTCATTACATGATCCTCGTCTGTTTCCTCCCTCAGCATTTCCAGAAGCGCATGACAGCACAATTGTTTTTCCATAAAATACTCCTTTCCAATTTACAAATGCGACAGTTCGCCATTTGTCATAAGATAATGGGACAGCCGCATTTTCTATTTTTAAATTAGGAAAGTTTTGTTTGTTTAAGGTGACTGGCATATTCTGAAATGTCACTTAGCTTACAGTACAGGATGGTGTGAGTTTCAGCTGTCATATTCTTATCGTGTCTTAATGCATAGATGGCAGCTTCGGAAAAGCCGTACTTATTAATCAGTGCATACTGTGTCATTCCCTTTTCTTCCATTGTTTTCCAAAGCCTGCCAAACGTTATTATTACAGAATCCCCCAAAAAATATAGTTTTCTTCTGGTAGATTGTAAATTGTCATTAAAATGAGTATATCGTATTTTCGATATAGCCATCCACAAAATATGGCTTAAATAATCTACATGTTTCTGAATATCATACTTATGTATCTCTACCCCGTTACCGTTTATGTATTTTGTTGCGTTCCGGACTGTTTTCAATGTCGGGGCCGGAGTTATCCAGGCATGAAGAATATGCTTTTTCAGCACAATAAAATTATCTTCTGTGATATCACATCAAAATGTATTCTGAAAGCAAAGTTCGCGTACACAAATTACCTGACACTAATTCTTAAGAAGTCCTAAATTATGTGAGGTAATTCAGGACTTTTTTATGTTTCTGTAAATAGATCTGCACAGTAGAAAGAAAGGAGAATTAAACAATGACTAAAACTTTTGCAGAAGTAGCATTAGAAGTAATCAGGGAGGACTGGGAGTTCCGTAAATCCGAGGCAGATCCCACCTTCAACCAGGAAAGGATCGCCCGCATAATGGGCATTTCCCACGCTAAGCTCGCAAAAATGCTCACCGAAAACAGGAATCCCACCATTTCATTCCTCTGCGCCTACGCAACCGCTGTAGGCCGCCCAATAGACGAATTACTTTACACGATAGGAAGAAGGGAGGTGGAAGAGCAGAGAAGATTCCTGATCCAGAACCAGTCATCGTCAAATAACGAGCGCCGTTCGTATAAAAAGAAAAGGGCTGAATAAGAGAAGCCCGAAAACTTCCTTGTTTAATCCTCTTGGTACCCAATCAAAGGGATTGGCAATGAGTATACAGCCGCCTTGTAACATACCCTAAAATGCGGCTTATAACAGAAAAGAATCAGCCATGGACAAGAGATCAGCTGTTAATGTTGGCATAATTCATTGTTAGCCTGTTCGTTCTGTATCTTATGCTGATTCGGCATTAGCCAAGAATCATTAAGAGGTTTGGATATGTCAGGAACTTTGATACTTAAACCATATGTACTTTTCACACGAACAGATCGTCCAACACTACCTCATTGCCAACCATATTGCTGTATTTCCCTTTTTTGACACCATATGTCGTAATCATTGTTAACTGTAATGACTTCTTCATTTTCGATATTTTTCGGAAAACATCCATCTTATTGCGAAGTACTTCATATGATGGCATAGATAACAACGATTTATAAACGATAGTCTGTTGTTATCTCATAAAATTTATTAGATAACAACAGTTTACCCTGTTTATTTCGTTGTTATCTTGTATTTCTATGTTTTTATTTGAAGATCGATAGGCTCTGTCACATCTATGTACTGACTGAAAGACAGGTCATCAGACCTATGGCACTTTCAGATGTTGATACCTGATGAATCAATATATACGTACTGGGAAAAAAGTGATCGTGGCAGAAAAAAAAAAAACGAAACTGTTGTTTGAGAAGAATACAAAACCAACCAAGAACTTTCATCCGAGCATTGTAGAAAAGAACAATAATAAAATTCTGCTTTGAGAATACGGGACTCAAACGACCATAGCTTGAGGTTGATATAAGGAATGTTGCTTCATGCAAGTTGCCGGAAATATACGGTTATGTCAGAGAAGGCAGAATGGTAAATACCTGGTGTAACTATTATATCTACAACATTCTTAAATCAGATTTAGACTAACTGTAAATAGTCACTTTGAAAAGAGAAAGGGGCTATTAAAAAACCTCCAGTAAGAACTGGAAGTTAAACAACCTCTTTCTTTTGTATTTATACGAATTTTTGGCCATTTCTTTCATCAGCACGCCGAATATCAGTTCGGCATTAGGAACAATATATTCGTTTATGAAATTTCCGAATACTACGTATGAAGGCTTTTCCTTCGACTTGATCTGATTCAGAATTTCGCCTACTCCGGAATTCTCCAAAAATGTCAGAAAATCATTGATTTTGGTCTCTTCCTCCGCCTCCATACTGGAGGAATATGCACAAAAACTTGTCTTGTGAAAAAATATCCCATGGTAAATGTCTCCTAGCAAAGATATTTTACCAAAACAGGCTCTTGGTTCGATTCCCAGAGCCGTTTTTTTCTTTTATTTAGAAAAGAGGCTGTCTTTTCTTCCGATTTCAAATCGGAGATTTTTTAACAACCCCTTCATATTCGCGTTTTCCGTCATCCCCGTATACTGTAACATTGGGACATGTTTGTGCTTAAACAATTACTCTTCTTTTTTTCTGCGTTTCAAAAGGAATATCAATATAAATGCAAGTACTACAGGTACAGTCCATATATACCAATTCCTGTTGTTCACTTCTTCTTTTGTTGGAAGATCCTTTTCTTCTGCAGAATTGTCAATTATCTCTGTATCAGTGTTTTGCGGTTGTTCTTCTGTATCGACCTTCTCTTCATCATTGATAACAGGTTCGGTTTCTACAGATTGATTATCAGTTATCTCTGCATCATGATCTTTTGATTTCTTTTCTTCATTCGTTGAAGTATTTGTAACCGCAGAAGTCTTTTTTTCTTTACCGGTATAGGATTTATTGGAATTGTTCTTTTGGGATTTATCCGTATTTTTTCCGTTGGATTTATCGGATGACGGGACAGAATCCTTTTTGTCTTCCTGTGTTTGTTGCGGAGGATCTGTTTCCTCAGGATCTTCTTTTATATCATCCTTAGGATCTTCTTCTTTTGGATCATCCTGTTGTTCTTTTTTCTCCACAACATTGATGGTAATGGTTTTTTCTCCGTAATGCCTGTCGGAGTAAGAACTGTAAATCTCCAGTGTAACTGTCGCTGTACCTTCCTTTAGCCCTTTAACCGTATAATAATAGCCGTGACCAACATCAATGATCGCATCGTCAGAGACTTCTTTGGAAACATCAATCCAGTTTTCAGGATTAATCGGCTTATTTGGGGTAAACGGTGTTACCAATTGAATGACTTCCCCTACTTCAATCGTATATTCTTCCTGTTTAGGAACAATACCTTCAGGTTCTTCAATGGTTTCATAGTTTTCATCAAATACATGCAACAAATAAGACTTGCTTGTTCCGTTGAATATCGTAGCTGTAATTGTGGTATCTCCGGTTGCGTGTAATTTCACCACATTGTTTTCAACTGTTGCAACAGAGGGATCTGAGGATTCCCATTTCATATTATTGGTTATTAATTCCCAATACTCCTCAGGAAAAACCATTACACTGTTTTCATATTCTTCTTTATCTATAAACACCCAGTCTTCATAGGTAGATAAGAAGAATACGATATCCTCATCAATTTCTTTCGGATCAATATATTTAGGAACAGCTATAGTATCTTTGAATATTTTCGTGCCTTCTATACTTTCATTTGTTTCCTTGTCTACCCAGCATTCAAATAAGAAGCCTTCTTTTTCCGGTTTCAGATTGATGTCTTCCAATAAGGAATCTGTTCTTATGGTAACCGTCTTAACGATTTTGCCGTCAACTTCAAAACTGACAGTACTGTTGACATTTCCGATATGATCCAGGTTTTCATTGAACCAGTTTCTTCTGAAATCTATGAGCGTACGTACTTTATCAAATTCCTCATCTATAGTTGTATCATTATCATAATAATTGCCTTCTTTCCACAATGTATAATTTGCATTCCATGTTGCACGTTGCCTTTCTTTATACTGATCTAAGATTCCACCTTCTTCGGTAAGCCTGATCAGTTTTTCATTCAATACCGACCATTCATCTTTTAACAATTGAACAAACAAAGGATCATCGCTGCGAAGTTTGTCTAACCACGGAAATGGAAGAGTGCAATTAAAACCCATAGCATGTATCGGTTCTTCCGGATCCACCATATACATCATCAGGTCAAAATCCCATAGAGGTCCCCAATACAGTTTTCCGTTTTCTTTCTTATACAGGTAGTTGCTGGAGGTTTTATAACCGTCAAAGTTGATAAAGAATTCCTGTATCAGCCAGAAGTCTGCCGTTGATTTTAAATCTAACAGATCGTTAATTTTGTTGTGGGTATCTTCATCAGTCGTTTCATGATTCATGATGTATTCATCAATTTGATTGACATAATCTCTTATGTATTGTCTTTGTAACTGCTGTCCTTCTGTCAGTTCCCCTTCATCAAAATACGGATTTTCATTTATCAGCTTTACATTGCTGTATTCGGTTTCAAAAACGGTATTCTCCGGTTCTTTAAAGTCCTGTTCATCATAATACAGCGTCAGAAGATAGCCTCCTGTTATATCGTCTGTATCATCTTCATCAAGTTCATTGATTTCAATACGGTTGTCTCCGATATCTGTTAATTCCGTCAGATAATAGCTGCCTAAGTATTTAGAGCCGCTCTCACTGCCGATCATGACCAGATCAACCGGAACCATTTTCGGTGTGTATTCCATGCCCATCTCTTCACCGACCCATGACATAATGGCATTATGGGTTAATGTCGGATCAAACGCGTTCGCAATCAATCCCCATTCTTTATTTTTTCCCATACCTAAAACATCTTGTTTTTTATCAAATTTTATCTTGTATGGTTTTTTATCAGAGATCATCCATGTACTGTTTCCTCTGCCTCTGATATACGATAATTTTTGTTCACCGATCGGATGATTCTTTAAATTGTATTCACTTTCGTAATCTTCCGGTACGATGATTTCAATGGTTCCGACACCTCTGACCGTATGATGTTTGCTGACATTCATTTCTTCGATATTTCCGTATTCGTGCTCCGGATCTTTATCTCTTGCATTTTGAATTGCCTCTTCACTTTCATCGACTCTGACAATGACTAAAGGCACACTGTTTTGCGGTTCTTCAAGATTGTATATCTCATTTGTATTGTCAGGATCTTCAGATGGTTCATTCTCATTGGCGAAAACCGTTATTTTACAATTCATAAATATGATACAAAACAACACGACTATCAGTTTTATCTTTCTCATTACGAACACCTACCACTGTTTTCCATTATAACATATGGATAATAAAGAAAAATATAGAGAGTGCAGGGAATATGCATCCCTGCACTGATTTATCCGATTTCTATGACTGCTTCTGTTGCTTCGTGAATAGCATTTAATGCTCTTCTTGCTTTAACAGCATCTCCGATCTTGCGGAAGAAGATGTTGTTTTCCTTGCACCATTGTTCAATGGCATCACTGTTATTTGCGGTACTCCCTACCGCAACAACAACACTTTCTGCAGGTATCAAAACCTCTTCTTCATTCTGTAATGCCTTGACACCATCATCTGTAATACCGAGTACTTTTGTATTTGTCATGATTTCAATACCTGCTGCTTTCAGGTTGAACATGACCATAGCCTTTCTTCCTAAGCCGATATCTTTACCGGCTTCTTCCAGCATTTCCACAACCGTTGTTTCATTGCCCAATGCCCTGACATATTCTGCTGTTTCAAGACCTACCAGTCCGCCACCGACGATGACTGTCTTTCCCTGTGGTACAGCTTTTCCAAGCAGTACATCATTTGCGATATAGACATTCTTACCATCAATGCCTGCAATGTTCAGATGAATCGGACTTGCACCGATAGCACTGATGACTGCATCCGGTTTGATTTCATTCAGCAGTTCTGTTGTCACTTCTGTATTCAGACGGATATCAATTCCTACCCTTTCTGCCTGTTCAGCACGGGATCTGACAGCCATTTCCATCTCTTCTTTGCGTGGTGCCTTATAATTCACCTACTCTTATCAAAATACAGAAAAAGCGGATGGTACATCTTGTTGAAAATAAACAGCCGCTTTTTTAAGTATTTGAAAGAGAGGAATATCATGGAAAAGCAATTATGCTCTTACGCACTGATGCAGATCCTGAGAAAGGAAACTGACGAGGATCACACAATCATGGCTTCTGATATCATCAGAATCCTGGAAGAAAAGCATGACATGAAAATATGCCGGAACAAACTGTACTCCGCTATCCGGCAGCTCTGGGCACTTGGCGAAGACATTGTCTATGATCCTCACACAAAAGGCTATTACATGGCCTCCAGGGAACTGACCAAAGGCGAAGTAATGATGCTGTGCAATGCGGTTCATGCATCAAACTTCATTACTCAGGATCAGAGCCGGATACTTATCGACCATCTTCTCGGCATTTTAAACAAGCGTGACCGGCAGGAGTATCTC
>CACXCB010000160.1 GCA_902766005.1 uncultured Erysipelotrichaceae bacterium
CAGATATTATGACTTATGCCAGGAATCCAGCTGATCCATCTTCAAATAATTTGAATTTTGGCCTGCAAATAATTTGACGTTCCACAAACTGTTACATGCCGTCAATGGCCTTTTCTTTACTTCCTTCCTTTGTTGTTCTTGTTCGGCTTTCTGTTTTCCTTGTCCTCTTTCAGTCGCATAGCTGTCTGAGCATCTGTCCGACATCCAGTCTACTAGCTTCATAAAATTCCTTTCTGCGAAATTTCTGTAATCAGAACATAAAAGAAATCAGGACGTTCTGATTACTTCGGAGTGAATACGACATAATACTTACAATTCCACTTTGTATGTGATAGACCATGTATGTCATCAGTTTTTACATGACTTCCTCCACCTTACATTTTTGTGTGTAGTTTTGAAAGCCATACACGATATCATAAGGCTAGGGGGGCTTTTTTTGTCTTTATTCTTCACTGAAGCTTTCTCTAACCCACCAGACTATCTTGGAGGGTGTTGTACCAAGAAAACAGCACCACTTTTTATTTGTAGTGCTGTTTCTGTAAATTTTCATACAAAACCTTTTTGAAGTGGAATTTAACTTTTCACTTCAGCAGATTTCATTTATTACATTAAAACTGGCTGTAAATAAAATTCGGAGCTTTTGATATGTCGCTTTTTACAAAATAAGCAAATATTAATAAACAAATAACATAAGTGAGTATAAAAACTAATATCGTCTGTATTTTATCATTCTTGCATAAAGAATTCATACATTCCTTCATTGACTCTCGTCCATCCTTTCCATCCCAAATGCATAATATCCTTTAAAAAGTACGGTTCATTTTCATATATAGAAAAATCATATATTGTTACATTATCATATTCATTTAATAGATTGTTGATTTTTCTATAGTATTTATCACATAGATTTCCCTGGAAATTATACCATTTTCCATTCACAGGAATAACAAATGCACATACCTCAATGTCAAGATCCTTTGCCACATTCAGGAAACATCTTAAATCATCATATTCAGGAGAAGATGAACTGAATTTCTGTATTTTATTTTCCACTTCCCCTTTTTCATATAAATCTACAAGATATTCACTCCAATAGTCATCGTAAATGGCAAAATCGTTATTCGTACAAGCTTGTTTTCCCTGCTCCTCAGCCAGTTCCAGAATTTCTTCAAAATCCAGCTCGGAAAGATTATAAGAAGGCAGATTATGATTTACTTCGTTCACCTGCTTATAAACACCGTATTCTGCTTTAAAATTCCAAAATGCATTCATGATCCGAGTATAAATATAATCTATACTAAAAGGATTCTTAAATGCTTTTTTATATCGTTTGACTCTGTCACGCTGTGTAGGATACTTCTCAAGCAGCGAAAGTGCCCTGTTTACCAGATATTCTTTATTTTCTTTGCTGATTTTATCATTCAAAAGAAACTCGATCAATTCATCTTCACTCATTCTTGATGCAAATACACCACCGCTTATTCCATCATCACCAAACCATTGTGCTGATATAGATATTGCTACTTTTCTTTTTGTTAATGAATCATCAATAGCTCCAAGTTCTATTGCATGTTCCAATGACTGGAAAAAGCCACCGCCAATTGTAACAATATTCATTTCTGGTCCATTTAAAAAGCTTTCCACCTTGTCATGATAATCAGACAACTCAACCAGTTCTGATGATCCAAAGAGAGGTAACGTATTATCTTCGATTACCATCTTCATTGTATCACTGCTCCAATATCTCTCATATGAACGGTAGTTTCTCATTCCTGCGATATCAGATTTTATTGCGTTATCCATATGAACTTTATAGCAAAAAACCGTCACAAAAAACAATAGTATTGCCACTATAAAGCTAATAATTTTTTTCATTCCTTCACACCTTTGTCTACCAGGATCTGCTTAATTTTATTAAAGGTGCTGAAATCTCCCTTTTCATACTCAGTAGGTGAAATTGTAATGCTGAATTCATCCTCCAGTCTGACAAGCAATTCCACTAATGCAAGAGAATCAAGCAATCCCTCTTCTATCAAATCCATTTCAGGTTCTTCTCTGATTCCTTCTTCATCACAAATCTCGACTAAAATATCAATCAACTTCTCATCCATTTTCTTATCTCCTTTTCTTTACATTGAAAATATAACGCTAAATACTGCCTTTACTGTTTCCGTAAAATATCCCGAGAAAATCAGGAATCCAAACATAACCAGATTTAGTGTAATAAACCAAGAGGTTACTTTATACCACAGCTGATTCTTATGCTTCTTATACCATTTGCCTCTTTGCCATTTTTCATTAGCAGATAGCAACAAGCCATGGTATAAACCATATAATAAATAGTCAAATGTCAAACCATGCCATGCTCCCATCACAAGCATATTCACAATATATGCAACTGAAGCAGCCTGAGTTCTCTTTTTGAACCATTTTTTACGAATGGCATTAGTCATAAATCTGTAAAACACAAAATCTCTGAACCAGTGAGATAGTGAAATATGCCAGCGATCCCAGAAATCCTTAATATCGATGCTTATGTATGGTTTATTAAAGTTTTCGGGCACCCTAATCCCTAAGATATACCCTGTTCCAATAGCCATAAGACTGTATCCGGCAAAATCGAAGAACATATATATTCCATATAAATATGCATAAGCTACTACATATTGCGGATCATATCTACCGGTAATAGCAGTTAATTTGTCATAGAAATATACAGATATGACGAATTTATATAGAATTCCAAACAGGATTTTCATTAATCCCTTCGATAACATTTCAACATATTCTTCTTTAGTCTTCACTGCCAGGTCATTTTCGAAACGACGGCTTCTGTCAATTGGACCTGAGCTTAGTGAAGGGAAGAATAACAGGAAATTCAAGGTATTGAGAAACGATACATCTGTAATCAATCCATCATAGGTTTCAATAATGATTTGTATTACACGAAATGTGATATAAGAAATACCCACAAAAGAAAATATCGTATTTCCGAGTATTCCCATTACTTTTGAGATCACCAATGGACATACAGCCCACGCAACTGCATAAAGCGTCAATTTCTGGCTTTTCCCAAATTTATTCTGCAAAAACTGATGCACCACTATAATATGCCAACTTATGAAAATATATAAAAACAGGTAAAACAATTGTAATGGAGTATCCTTATATATAAGCCAGATTAATAACAGCGAAAAAAACAACAAATATCGATCAGTTCTCTTTTCTTTTAATCCTAAGACTACAGCCGGAATTAAACCGATAAATAAAATAATGAAAAAATACAAGCCACCAAAAAAACTCATTTTTCAATCTCCATCAATTTTTTCCTATCCGCTTTTCCATTGACATTCATCGGGATTTCTTTAACGAACTGGATTTTTCTCGGAATCATATAATCAGGTACAAATTCCTTCATTTTATTCTTTATTACTTTTTGTGTTTTGAAATCCGACTCCATCTCTCCGGAATAAATACAAAAGGCTTTAATATACTTGACAACATCATTTTCATAAACAGGTATTACAACTGCTTTTTCAACATGCTCAACTTTCATCAAACTGCTTTCAACATCTTCCAGTTCCATGCGATATCCATGCAGCTTAATCTGTAAATCAATTCTGCCACAATAGAATAAATATCCATCTTTATAGTATCCCTTGTCACCGGTTCTATAAGCAGGCTGATTTACTCCGTTTATGTCATATGTAAAAAACTTTGTCTGATTTCCATGTTCATCATTGATATATCCGGCACTGACTGTATTACCGATAATAACGATTTCTCCCTTTTCTCCTTCAGGCATTTCTTCGTTACCATCCATAATGATGATCTCTGTACCCGGTTTTGCTTTTCCGACAGGCAAAACAGAATACTTTTGAAGAACTTCTTCTGTAACATCCACTTCTGTAACTGCAACAGTGCTTTCTGTCGGGCCATATGTATTATAGACTTGTGCTTTTGGAAATCTGCTCAACAAAGATTCAGCCGTTTTATTTGACAATGTTTCTCCACAGAAAAGGAACAACTCCAATCCGGGCATTAAATCCTGGTTAAAGGAGGCATCTGCCAGACACACATCGGCAAAAGATGGTGTTGACACCCAGACATTTATTCCGCTGTTCTTTAATTTATCAAATAATACTTTGTAGTTACTTTGAACAGACTTTTCCAAAGAATATAAACATGATTCCGTAACCAGTGACAAATATAAATCCATAACGGAAAGATCAAAAGAAAACGGAGCCTGATTCATAAAAGTTTTATTAAGTTTTTCATTGCGTCCTAAAGTCACTCCCCATTCAACAAAGTGATTCAAATCACTATATGTTATTTGAACACCTTTAGGAACACCGGAACTGCCCGAAGTGAAAATAATATAATAAACAGAATCATCTTTTACATAATCATCCTGATTAATACATGGATCTGTTGATTGAATGGCTTTATCCTCTAAAATATTGATTATTTTATATTCCTGATAACTATCTAATGATTCTGTCGTCAAAATAAACGGAGGTTTTACAGTGTCGATAATAGATTCAACCCTTGATCGCGGAACTGTAATATCTACCGGCACATACGCATGACCGCTTTTTACACATCCTAAAAAGCCAACCAGCATTCTCGGATTTTTATGCCCATATACAACAATTGGTGTATGATCATCTTCGCAGTTTACTTTTATGTATGAAGCCAATTTATCCGACTCTTCCCATAGTTCTTTATAGGTAATCGAATTATCATTACAAACCATTGCAATGTTATTAGAGCCTTTATATTTATACAATTCTTCCAGTACGTTCATTTTTACCTCCATGCATACGGTCTGCGTAACATTATACCAAATGTATATATAATATTACAGAATAATTTGATCAGTTTCCATTATCTATATCGGCTAAACGAACTATACCGATCGGGACTTAATAAAGAATTTCAACTGTTCATAGTCTTTCATCTGAAGGTATAAAGTATGTATATTTCCTCTTCTGATTCTGACAAATCAGAATCAGTTAAAAATATTGCACTCTGCTTGCATTGCTGATGACAATATAGAAATAATAAGATTTAGCATTTGTACGACATAGCTCAACCAAAAATTGGGATCTATTAGTTGCTTTTTTGTATGGATAATCTATAAAAAGGACTGTGGATTTAAAGTGACTGTAAAAATCTTGTTTACGATCTTTAAATATTGTGTTGATTCCTTATAAACTAAATATTGTTTCAGACAGTCAGCCTGCCTATTGATGACAGACAGATGTAATGTCAAAAAAGTATATTGACAATTACCATTTCTCCCTGCACACTGCATGCGGAAATGTTGCCAGAGAATATTGATTATTTCGGCAAATCCACTTTTCAAAGGGTTAGAAGGAATAGAGGCGTAACATCAATATAACAATGGAATTAGTTTCACTTCTATGCCATTCCCAGCCGTTCTCGATCCGACCTTCAAGGAGTCACGGAGAGGAGAGACGTGCCATCATTGCTGGAAAACCTTAATTAGTTCGTTATTGTCTGCGACAGACGCATTAACAATAGCCTCTTTGAATCGAGAAGCAGCCAGATAGAAAACATTTCATCAACGTCAAAAGATTCCTTTAATGTCTAGCAGGAATGACACATTCAAAATGTAGGAAAAACATAAAAAACAACGGCAGTGTTATGGAAAGCGTATAATGCGTTTTCTTTTAGCTGTCCGTTGTTTTTTTTCATGAATCTTTAATTTTCAGAGATATATCCTAAAAAGGTTTCAACAAAATGTTTACAGCATGCTAACATAACTCCTTAAAGGAATTAATACAACTGTTTAAGGCTTATCAGCAAGTGCTTTTAAAGTCCCAAAATGTGATAATCAATAAAACAGTACTAAAGATTTTAAATCATATTTACTGTAATTAACACTTTTTCAGCACCTCCTGTCATCAACAAGGATTAATTTACAATCTCTGCAGTTTTTTAATGCCACGGAGCAATCGAACCGTCACTGTTAAAGTAGTAATCAACGCCGTCTATGTTAACCTGTCCGGTAGCCATTGTACCATCTTCCCTCAGATAATAAAGAATACCTTTTTCAAAAATCCACCCAGATTCTCTGTATCCGTTATCATCAAACCGATACCATTCATCATCGATCTTTTCCCATTCGTTTATTGCACGGTTTGCATGGCTCTTATTGTAAATCCAATGTTCATCAGGCAATTCAACCCAACCGGTATCATTATCCTGTACAATATCATAATAACGGATGCCTACCCAGTCAGCATAATACGGCATTAAGCTCTGGTTTAGGGATCTTGTCCAGTAAGGATTTCCTGTATTGGTAAACTGGTGACCTGTGTCAAACAAGGTAATTGTACCTTTGTCACGGTTAATATCACCAACCATTGCAACATGAATCCAACCATCCCAACCAAAGGTTCCGGAAGGACTACCATATTTATCAATCGAGTGTGAATAACATTCGATAATATCTCCGACCTGCAAATCCTGAACACGGTAAATTCTCTTTGCTCCGTTGTTGATCATTCTTGTCACTTCGTAACAAGGCATTTTAAATATTCCTGCTTTTTTCAGAATGCGGTCAATACCCAGATCACAGTCAACTGTCATATTTAATCCGTCATGAATGGAATCGGATCTCAGCTGACCACTGCAGATTCTGTCGATATCGTTTTCGTTATATGTTGCGTGTCCGGTATCCCCGTTGGTTGTTCCTGCAGGATAAAATGCATCGGAAGTAACACCGTTAAATGCTCTCCATTTTCCATAGGAAGAAGGCTTGTTATTGCAGTAATCAAATCCGTAAATTGTCATTAAACCAAGTACATATTCACCGATTTCCTGCAATTCACTCGCTGTTTTTACATCAGCGATGTTATCCTGGCCTGCCCATTTTGCAAAAACGCCACCAAGTTCATTCTTCAGATAGTTTTCATATCCGCCATAGCTGTTCATCTTTGACCAGAAGTTATATACATTAAAGTCATTCAGATGTTCATTTACAATGTCATTTGTTTCCTCTGTAAATTCAGAAGTTGTTGAAACAGGATGAGTGAAAGTCGACACTCTTTGGTTTGTATCATCCATCGCATTGATTACAGTAATATTCATTACCTGCAATGCCAGAATTAGTGATAGTGTGATTTGACATATCCTTTTTAACATCCTGCTCCTCCTGTTCTATAAAAATTTGTTGTAAACGCAACTGATATAAGTATATCACAAGTCTATTAAAATTTGTTCTATTTCTCTGTATATCTCAAATAAGTCCCGTCGTCTGCAATCCAAGAGTTCTCCGAAATTTGATACCATGTGTAACCATTATTCTCTTTGATACCCAAAACACTATACTCGTCTTTTTCATGTGTATAACCCTTTTGCGAATAATTTGTACCTGGCCCACTACGTATTCTTAATGCTGATACGATTATTGTAACTTTGCCCAATACAGTTCTATCTTCCGAAGACTGTTCACCTTCCATAGCACCTGAATCGCTTAAATAATATTTACCAATCCATGTGTTTTTTTGCATCACACCGTTTTCATCAAAATAATACCAATATGTTTTCTTGTTATTGTCATTAACTAACTTCCAACCAGTTGCCATTGCTCCAGATTCATCAAAATAATACCAGTCTGTATTCTCTTTGAGCCATCCTGTTCTCATTGCTCCTGACATATCGAAATAATACTTTTTATTCTTAATGGTTTGCCATCCTACCAGCATTCGCCCCGAATTATCAAAATAATACCATTTCCCGTCAATAAGGAGCCATTCTTTTGCCATATTACCAGATGAATTAAGATAATACCAAGTATCATTTTCTCTGTACCAGCCTGTCTTCATTGATCCAGAATTATTGAAATAATACCATACGTCATTTATTTTTTTCCATCCTGTCTGCATGATGCCGTTTTCGTCTAAATAATACCAGGTATCTCCGTCTAAAGCCCAGCCAGTTGCCATTGCTCCGGTTTCCTTTAAATAATACCAATTGTTATTATATTTCAGCCAACCTGTTTTCATCGATCCAGATTTGTTTAAATAGTACCAACGGTCATTTAAATATTTCCATCCATTTGATTGCATGATGCCATTTTCGTCTAAATAATACCAGGTATCTCCGTCTAAAGCCCAGCCAGTTGCCATTGCTCCGGTTTCTTTCAAATAATACCATTGATTATTATCTTTTAACCATCCAGTCTGCATGATTCCTTTAGAATCAAAATAATACCAGATGGAAGATATTTTTTTCCAGCCTGTACACATAATCCCTTGATTATTTAAATAATAATAATTGCCGTCCATGAAAAGCCAACCGGATACTTTTTTCCCATTTGCGTTATAATAAACCCAGTTTCCATTGACATTTGTCATATAATAAAGCACTTTACCTAATGTGCCTTTTGACGAATCAGTATTTAATTCATAATATGTATTACCTATTTTTAAAAATCCTGTTTGCAAATAACCATTACTATCAAAATGAAATTTTTCTCCATCAATTGTCAACCATTCATTTTCTGCTTTTTTTCCATTATCCTTAATATAAACTTTATTACCATCACTATAAGTTTTCCATCCTTTTCCCAGATCTTGAACAAGATCAAAAGCTCTTATTCCTACCCATTCAAATCCATGGTAAGGATTATCTGAAATATTTTTTACTACTTTACAATTTCCGGTATTTGTAAAATCATGGCCTGTTTCATAAAATGTAATTTTCCCTGCTTCTTTGTCAATATCGCCGACAATCATAACATGGATCCAGCCAGACCATCCAAAAGTACTATCAGTAAAACCACTTTTAGATTTATTAGAAATACGATTTAAATAAACTTCTATTAAGTCACCAACCTGTAAATCAGAAGTTTTTGTGACAATCTTTGCACCGTTTTCAATTAGTTTTACAACTTGATAGCAATCTCCTGCTCTTTTTATACCTGCTTTATTTAAAATACGATCAATACCAGTGGCACAATCAACCACCATATTCATACCTTCTTTTGCGCTGGCTATTGTTAAAGATCCACTACATATTTTATCAATATCGTTTTCATCGTAAGTTGCAAGATACTTATTACCATTATCTGTCCCCCTAGGATAAAAAGCATCATCTGTCACGCCATCATTAGCCATCCACTTTGTATAGCTGGATGGATTATTATTACAATAATCCATGCCATATAATACCATTAAGCCTAGTACATACTCAGCAATTTCCTGAAATTCTGTAGCTGTTGTAGCATTTGGAGTCTTATCAACCCATTTTCCAAATACTCCACCTAAAGATTTTAAATATTTTTCATATCCACCATATTCTTCCATTTTTTCATGGAAATTATTCACATTAAAATCTTTATTATGTTCATTAATAATTTTTGTGGTTTCATTCGAAAAGGATGCAGTAGTATTCTTTTTATTAATGTCCACAGTTGATTCATGAAAATCTAGTTCAGAATTTACAAGATCAATTTTCACAACATTAATATTAAATAATAATGAAATAGTCCATAAAATTTTTACAATTTTCATTATCAAACTCCTTTTTTATACCAATTATTCTATCACATTATTAAACAGTATGATTTCAGAATAAAACTATATTGCGTAATTAAAAACTATCGATTTCAGAAAAAAGCCTGTTCAGAAAATTATCCTGACAAGCTTTTTGATTTTTAATGCCATGGGTTGTTTGGATCTGGGTCAGTCGGATCCCAACCAGATCTCCAGTCATTTGTATCAACCCAATATTTTGTAGGCCATCCTAAAGGTCCAGGATTACCATATTCTTCATAAACTTTAACAGTAGTTCCAATCGGACATTTTTGATAGATCCACCAAGCATCTATAGCAGCTAATCTAACACATCCATGTGATCCAGATGAACCTAGTGCATTGAATGCATATTTATCTAATGTGCTTGGATCTCCTTCTTCCCAATAACCAACAGAATGGAATTTGTATGCATCTCCGCAAAAGCCAGAAACATATCGTCCAAATCCTACTGTATTAAATTTCCACCAGCTACGTTTTGTACCTATTGAATATTCTCCAACAGGTGTCGGACTTTCATCGGTTCCTACAGAGCAATACATTGTTCTGACAGGAATTGTCCATCTATTATTATAATCTTGACCATATATTGTAATGGTATTAGTTGCTCGATTAACCTTAATGTAATATGGCGTACTTCTTGAATTCAACCAATTATCATCAATCCACTGTCCATTTGCATTGAATAGGTATGATTTCCCATTGATCGCATAAGTACCGTTAGTTACCATTGCACCAGATTCTTTAAAATAATACCATACATTATCTATTTTCATCCATCCAGTGGCCATTGCGCCAGATGACTTAAGATAATAAGTATTGCCAAGCCTTAACCACCCGGTTGCCATTGCACCGGATGATTTGAAATAGAACCATCTATCTACTATCCATCTCCAGCCAGTTACCATTGCGCCAGAATTTTCAAAATAGAACCATCTGTCTACTATCCATTTCCATCCAGTGGCCATTTTGCCATCGCTGTTTAAATAATACCATTTATTATTTAGATATTTCCATCCAGTTGTCATTGCACCGGATTCTCTAAAATAATACCAATTATTATTTATCCATTTCCAACCAGTTGCCATTGCACCGGAATTATCAAAGTAGAAGGTATTGTCAACTATCCATTTAAAACCAGTAACCATTTTACCATCAGGATTTAAAAAATACCATTTTCCAGCATCTTTTAACCAGCCAGATGCCATTCGCCCATTATCCAGGAAATAATACCATGCATTTCCGATCCAAACCCAATGTCTTTGTAACACACCATTTTTATTAAAATAATATGTATATGTATTACCATTAGCATGCTTTATTTTTTGTAAACCAGTCAGCATGATACCATCTTGATTAAAATAGTAATCCTTTTTATCTATATATTGCCAACCAACTACCTTCTTTCCGTTTTTATAATAGTATGTATTACCCTTGATTGTTTGCCAACCTTTAAAACCCTTTGTTTCAATGAAAGAAGCACTAAGTTCAATATCTTCTTTAGGCATTGAGAATGAAATGACTTCTTTTGATTTATCTATTCCTTTAACAGAAGATGGTACTATCCATTCATCAAATATTTGAGTAGAAGTACCTTTAGCGGTAATTGTTACTTTATCGCCTTCTTTAGCCTTATCAACAGAAGAACTACCATTTGTAACTTTTATACCATATAAGGTGTTAAATGATACAGATATTTTTACATCCGCCTCAGGCATAGTGAAAGATGTTTCTTTTGCAGTGTTATCCTCAAATGTCACCTGATCTGATTTCCATTTTTCCAATTCGTCATGTTGGGTATCTTTTTCGCTATATTTTACTTTGATAACATCACCCACATTTGCCTTATCTTCACCAGTTGGTGTTGTGATACTTATAATTTCTTTATCATATGAAATTGCATAAGTTTCAGTATATAATGCTGATAATTTTACTTCTGCATCAGGCATAACAAAAGTTGTTGTAAGAGATGTTGGATCTTCAAATGTCACTCCGTCAGCTCTCCAACCATTAAAAACTGTCTCTTCTCTTTCCGGATGGAATGTTACGGTAATAATGTCACCTGCATACGCTTTGTTAACAGCTTCCCCACCTTTTGATGCTGTTATTTTCGAATCTTCATACTGAATACCATTCGGCAAAACATATTCTGCCGATATCTCTGTATCTGCTGAAGGCATTTTAAAAGATGTCTTTTCAGCTGTTTCATCGTCAAACACTGCAGTTTCAGAAATCCATTTTACAAACTTAGCATCTTCAGATACCTGAACAAATGAAACTGATAATTCCGCCCCTTCAATAACAGTGCATCCGCTTTCAAGAACATTCTCATCACTATCTTTGACTTCTGCATTTGACATCGTTAATATATATTCCGCTTCAGCCAAAACTTCAAATTTTGGAAATACACTAATCAAGGTACTTATACATAATACCGACGCAATTAATCGCTTGACTTTCATATTTACCTCCAACCAGAAAAATAGTAGTACTATTATATACGAAAAATCAATAGTTTCAAAGAATTTTCATTTAAAGATAATTATAATTAACTTTATTTCTCTAATTCCTTTAAATATTCTTTGGCATCCTGAATAAAGCTTGCGATTATCAACACAATAACCGCCGCTAACGGGAATGCCGCAATAATACTGACGGTTTGCAGGTTATTCATAGAGCCTTCGCTGAAGATCAATGCAATAGGCAGCATGATTAACAATATCGCCCAGAACAGCTTCATCTTCTTTGTTGCCTCATCTCCGTCTTTCAATTCCTTATAGCTGTATTGAGAAGCAACCAGTGTAATACTGTCAAAGCTTGTCGCATAGAAAGCAATCATGGAAATCACCAGGATAACCAGTACCAGCTGCCATGCAGGAAGATTCTGAATGATCGCAATAACCGTCTGGTACAGATCACCGCCACAGGAATTGAAGTATGCGATAACATCAAATGTGCCATGCATCTGCAAACCCAATCCGTAATTTCCTAATATGATGAAGGAAATCAATGTACTGGCTACACCGAAGATATATGTTCCCAATATTACCTGTTTTACGGTTCTGCCTCTGGAAATACTACCCATAAAGAACGGTGAAGCAACTGCCCAAACCATCCAGTATGCCCAGAAGAAGATTGTCCAGTTCTGTGGGAAGAATGTCGTTCGTAATGCATCTGTCCATGTCGATAAGCCGATAAAATTCTGCATCATGTTTCCCAAAGCACTGAAACCTGTTTCGATGATATATACCGGCTGTCCGCCAAAGATCAACACATAGGCTAACAGTAAACCGAACATGTACATGCATGCATTGGCAAGCCAGGAAACGCCTTCAATACCTTTCAAAACTGCAATCGTATAAACCAGACAGATAATGACCAGGATTGCAATGGTCATGATCTTTGATCCCGGTATACCGACCAAAGTAGTAATCGCTAAAGACAATAGAGGTGTAGCTACAGAGAAGGTTGTGGCTGTACCGGCAATTAATGCGATGACTGCCAGAATATCAATCAGATGTCCCTGCCACTTGTCTGTCTTATCTTTTAGAATGCTTCTGCAAGCTTCCGAATACTTCTGTTTGCTGCGGTTTCTGACATGTAACATAAATCCAAAGCATGCAGCCAATGTTGCATAGAAGCTCCATGGAATAAATCCCCAATGGAACAGAGGGTATGTACTTGCCCAATCCTGAATAGAACCCATCTCTATAATATGCGGTTCCTGTGTGTAGGAGATCCATTCACAGAAAGAATAGAACAGAATATCTGCAGCAAGGCCACAGGTAAATACCATGGAGCCCCAGGTAAAGAATCCATACTTTGGTTTTTCTCCCGGTTCACCTAAAGTAATCTGTCCGATCGGTGAAAAAGAAATCCATAAGGAAACAACCAATACACCAAGTCCGATGAGCAGATAATAGGTTCCGAACTCATCACCGAGAAAATTACGAATTGCGGATAAAGCGCTTGTCGATCCCACAGGATTCACAATAAAGAATACGCAAAGAATAAAGATACAAATAAACGGTATGATTGTTGTTGACGGATCAATTTTCCTGTTTTTCATTTTTCACCTCCTGATAACTTGGATCAATTGCAATTAATTCATCCAGATTATCTATTTCAATAATGTCATCTTTGTTCATTTCATAAATTCCCAACTGAAAATCATCAAAGTGACAAAACATTGCCACATCATCCCAATAGATACTGTGGTTGCCTTTTTCTTCAAATTCATATTCCAACCATTTTTTTAATTTATGGCCGTCTTCTTTATTCCAGCGGGATATGCTGTATAATTGCCATCCTCTGTTACCACCTGTTCTGGAACAGCTTTTCACAATGCCATCTTCCACCTGCATCAACCATTCGTTTGTTTCATGATCTGTCCATACAGCGTTATAACCGGATTTTTCAAATTCAGGTTTCAAAATATCCTGATTGTAGATCATCTGATCACCATCCAGAATGATGACATCTTCCAGATATTCTCTTGCCGCATACAATGATGCAATGTTATTACAGGTGTTGTAATCAGGATTTTCAATCAGAGTAATGTCTTTGTATTTTTCTTTTAATACGGCAAACTTTTCTTTCAGATATCCTGTCACGACATAAATTTCATTGATATTGTTTTCATGCAATGCATCAATGACAGTATCAATCATCCTGATTCCATTGACTTTAACCAAAGGTTTCGGTGTTGTCATTGTCACAGGATACATTCTTACCCCGGCACCTGCTGCCATAATAATTGCTCTTTTGACTGTTGACATCACAGCTTCTCCATTTCTTCCTTCGCTATTCTGTAATACTCTTTGCCAAAACGGTACTGTCTTAAGGAGTATTCTCCGAATTCAACACCGAGATGGAGTTTATATTCACACCAGTTGCTCCATAACAGACCGCATGCCGCTATATAACAATAGATCTTAATGCGATTTTCTTTGGAACACTCTCCGTCAAAATATGCATCAATCAGTTTTTCAACATGTTCCCTGTCATACATTGCATAAATACAGAACATCGCCAGATCCACATGCGGATCCTGCATACCTGCATATTCCCAGTCAATCAAACGAATATCATCTTTTGTGATTAAAAAATTATCCGGTACTGCATCGATATGTGTCAGGCAGTAATCTTTTTCTATGGAATTAATATAAGACTGTAGTGATAAGACATTTTCTTTTGTTTTTTCATAGTCTCTGTAAATAGATTTCTTTCCGTTCCATAATGACTCATAGAAATCAATCAGATTGAAAATTTTAAATTCATGATCCACATTAAGATGCATCCGGTGAAATTCCTTCAGTTTCTTCATGCATATCCTGACATCTTCATCGTTGAATGGATCACATACTCTGGCATTTTCTATATATTTTGTGATCTTATAACCATTTTCCGGATTGATATAGATAATGTCATCACATAGTCCCTTATCACGAATGACAGAATAGACATCTGCTTCCTGCTTGCGGTTAATCAGCTGTCCTGTCCCTTCACCCGGTATCCGCATAATATATTTCTGATCCTTGCAGGTAAACATAAAGGAACGGTTTGTCATTCCCTTCTTTAAGACTTCAACATTGACGATATCATCCGGTTCAGCATCCAACGCCTGAGAAGCGACCAGAATTGCATCTCCCTTCAGTTGTGAAGACTGGCTGTCCCATTCTCTCAATTGCTCATATGTATCGATTTCAGTGACTGTTTCAGAGGATACAACTCTGCCATAGACACACATTCTGTCATCAACATACAAAGCATCTTCCCAGAAAGCATTGTCATTGCGCTCATCTGCATCCATCTTTTCCAGGCGTTTTACCAGGCCGTTTTCTTCATGAATATAAGAGATACCGATCATCCGGTTACCACCTTTATCAGAAAGAACCAGTTCCTGTTTACGGTTTACCCTGACACAGCTTTTTTTTGACATCTCATCACTGACCATGTACCAAGAATACAATTCATGCGTTCTGAATGGATTGTTTTTACAATACATGTCTCCGGGAATCACATAACAATGATTCAGATATTTCTTTGTCAGAGCAAGAGAATGAAGATTGTTCTTATGAACATAATCCATATTCACTATCAGATCCACACCAAATTCATCCATCAAATATTCAAAAGATTCCTTCATAAAGCCAACTACAATATGTATTTCATGGATATTTACTTCATGAAGCTGTTGAATCATTCTTTCAATCAATGGTTGTCCATTGACTTCTACAAGTGCTTTTGGTGTTTCGGAATTGATCGGTATCATTCGCATTCCCATACCTGCCGCCAGAATCACTGCTCTTTCCGGTCTGCATTTTTCCAAAAATAATGTACCCTTTTCTGTTAATTGCAGGTGATCAACAAGCCCTTCTTCTTTTAATGTATTCAAAGACTGGTTGACTGTGCCAAGAGAGTAACCGGAATCAGCTACCAGTTCTCTTTGATTTTTATATTCTTTCTTCGCTAAAGCGTTCAATATATCCAAAACCATTTTGTTCATGAATTTACCTCTTTGTTATTTTGATGTACATCAATAATTATACATCTTTTCTTATAAATGAAAACAATTATTTTCCCAACGCACTACAAATGATCCTCTTATCAACTTTTGACTTTAAACTGAATATTCCGGAGTTCAGTGATTATTCCGGCCGAAACTTTACCACCGTTCCGGACATGGTTTACCACCAATCCGGTCATACTTTACCACTTTGACATTCCGGTATATTTTACCGGAATTTTTAAAAGAGCTGATGCTTTTCACACCAGCTCATTCTTCTAATTACGTGTTCTCATTGACTTATCCCCACTGATTTGGATTGCTGTTGAAATGGACAGAACTCTGTCAAGAATTGCGTCTGTCACAGCTCCACCGCCTAATCTCTTATGCCATGACTCTGTAGTAAACTGCGAGCACAGTATTGTAGATTTAAGACCGCAACGTCTCTCCATAAGCTCCAGTATGTCCTGCTGTGCCTGATCGTTAGGAGGTGTTAGAAGCCACTCATCAATAATGAGCAGATCATACCTGGCATAGGATTTCAGTAAGCTCTGATACTTTAAAGTATCTCTTGCCAATGAGAAATAGTAAACGCCAAATAAGTTGTACCTAGAAAACCTAAAGGTTTTTAAGATATATTGGGGTGAGATTATAAGGAGACCACCTCATGGAACAAGTAATATACAGAACTGCGCGGGAATACAAGCGTGCCTGGTGGGCCAGAGCACTGATACAGTCAAAACAGGACAGGATTCAGACAGGAATTACAGTAGCCGAATGATGCGAGAAAAACAGCGTAAGCATAAAAAGCTACTGGTATTACCACAATGAACTGCTTTTTCTAATACATTCATATAGATTATCCTTTCTGTCATTCTGACAAGATCAGGATAACAGGAAAAAACATTATCTTCA
>CACXCB010000161.1 GCA_902766005.1 uncultured Erysipelotrichaceae bacterium
GGGCGATGTAGTCCTTGACTATGTGGCTGTGAAGCTCCATCTCGGCGTTTTTGGCATCGGAATTGCCACATCTGCTGCGTATTATCTTCAGCTTGTCTACTTGCTGTTTCATTTCAGGAACAAGAACAGGATGCTTTTATTTACAGAATTCAGTATAAACCACAAAGAATTGCTCAGCGTACTCTCTCTTGGTACAGAAAAGGCTTTACGGTCATTCAGCAATTTTATCTCGCCCGTCATTGTGAACAGGATCATCCTTTTGTTTGGCGGGACCATTGTAATGTCCGCTTTTTCCATTCAGAAGGATCTCGTTAACTTTACCGAGATCTTTGCATCGGGCCTCGCAAATGCCACGGCTATGCAGGCAGGCGTATACTATGGCGAAGGTAACATCCTGCAATCCGGGAAAAGCAGTAGATAATTGAAGAATATGAGCAGAGAAAAGACTGTTTGGGTTGGGTATATGAACCGGTAGGGTAAATGAGAGATAAAGGGAAGAAGAGATATTGTAAATCCCAGGAAGAATAGAGAGGAATAAAATGAACACTGGAATAATGATTGACGGAGTAGCTTTTGATAGAAATGATAGAAAGCAGGTATTATTTCATCCTTACGGACTGCCTGTAGATTTGCCGGTAACAGTGATCTGTGGAAAGAATCCCGGAATGACACTGATGGTTTCAGCCCAAATACATTCGGGAGAATATAATGGATCCGGTGCATTGATGAGACTGGCCAAGGAAATTGATCCCGATAAACTCAGTGGCAATCTTATCCTTTTTCACTGTGTAAATGTGACCGGCTTCTGGCAGAGAAAAAGAAGATATGTTCCGGAAGACATGGCAAATCTTAATGCGAATTTTCCCGGCAATGAAAACGGAACACTGGGGAATATACTTGCCGCCTGGTTTGTTAAAGAAGTTTTCCCCCATGTTGATTTTATCGCTGATCTGCATAACGGAAAAGATAATGACATCTTAGAGCCTTGCGTATTCTTTCCAAGGGCAGAAAAAGTGACAGACGTTGCCCTGGCAGCAGCAAAATGCCTGAATACAAAGTATCTGATCGCTTCCTCCAATGCGATAGGATTATATGGGTATGCTGCCACTCATATGAATATACCTGGAATGATCATCGAAAGGGGATATGGATGCATTCAGCGGGAAGAATGGATCCAGGGGCATATGGATTCTGTTCGTCTTTTGATGGATCATTTTGGGATGTATCCACTAGAAAAAGAGATAGAAAAATGTGAACAGGTAATATACCCGCGTTCCGCTTATGTCACCTTTGACAGGAGAGGGGTTTGGAATCCGGCAATCAAAGTAAATCAAAAGGTTAAAAAGGGCGATCTCCTCGGAACGATCACAGATTTCTTTGGGAATGAAATCAAAAAATATTTCGCAGAATATGATGGAACGATCATCTACTATATAGCCGGTATGTGTATCCTTGAAGGAGATGAAGCGATCGCCTATGGAATTGATGAGTGAAACCTATTATGTCAACATCATTAATCTTTCACAATTCAAATATCGGTCATCGGAGGACAGTACGCCGTAGCGTAGGCCTTTTTTGAGGATCTTCCAAACAGATTGTTGACATATGCCATTAACTGGTTTATTTTAATTAATGACATATGTCGGAAAGGAGGGTTTATGCCAAGACCATTCAGATGCCGTAGAATAAAGCAGCTCCCGGTCTATCGTAGCTTCTCGCCTGATGACATCACAGCCATTGAAAGCATTCAGATGACCGTAGACGAATATGAGGCGTTGAGACTTCTGGATAACGAAGGCCTTACCCAGAAAGCCTGTGCAACCAGGATGAATATTGCCCGGACTACGGTTACTGCCATTTATGACAGCGCAAGGAAGAAGGTTGCTGACGCTCTGGTGAACGGAAAAAGACTGCTGATCACAGGCGGACATTGTGAATTTGAACCGGTCGAGATCAATCAGGAACTTATTGAGAAAGGAGCAGATACTATGAGAATCGCAGTCACATATGAAAACGGAGAAATCTTCCAGCACTTTGGCCGTACTGAGCAGTTTAAGCTGTACGATGTTGAAGAAGGAAAGATTGTGAATGAACAGATTATTGGTACCAACGGAAGCGGCCACGGAGCACTTGCAGGCTTCCTGCAGGCAGCGAAGGCTGACGCTCTGATCTGCGGAGGTATCGGTATGGGCGCACAGATAGCGCTTGATGATGCAGGGATAAAGCTCTATGCCGGTGTACAAGGATCAGCGGATGTTGCGGCGAAATCTCTTGCTGAAGGAACCCTGGAATATGATCCCGATGCCAAATGTAATCATCAAGGTCATCATCATGACGAGAGCCATGAGTGCGGGCATCATCACGGCAATGGGGGCTGCCACCATCAGCATGAAGATTAATGCTTCGAAATAATCATTTTGCATCATTTTAGTGATATCTAAATTTCTGGATCATTTTCTTGAGATGATCTGGATCGCTGGTTGCAACGCTTGCCGTTATTTTTCCATCCTTTATCATTATCCTCCTGGTGACAGCATTACTTATTCTGAGTATTGCAGTTGCTGTGTATGGAACTGCAGGATCCGTTACGGCTCTTCTTGCTGTAGAGAACATGATTCCGCAGATAGGAAAATAAGGGTCAATGACAGGGTTACTATCAGACGGAAAGTCGCGCACTCTTGTGAAACGAAAAATACAAAATTACAGGATTTCTATCTTTGGAGTATTCGTGACTAAATCGGTATTTGTCAAACGCACCAGGCGATCAAAAAAGAAAGAAGGAGACTACATACATGAACACTATGTCTATTGTATCTTTGGTTATAACACTTGCCTTCCTTGGCTTCTTGTATTGGAGAATGCTCAAAAGAGAGATCCCGCAGCCCGTCGGCTGGCTGCAGGCA
>CACXCB010000162.1 GCA_902766005.1 uncultured Erysipelotrichaceae bacterium
GTTCTTTTCTAAGGAGGCATTTGACATGGAAACAAAAGAATATCTTGACTATATCGCAAATGAAATACATCGAACGATTGTAGCCACAGTCGATGACGAGGGACTTCCTGTGACAGCTGCAATCGATATGATGGACAGTGATGAAAATAGTCTGTATTTTCTTACCGCAAAAGGCAAAGGCTTTTATGATCGTTTGAAAAAAAGAGGGTTTCTTGCCCTGACTGCGATGAAGGGTGAGGATACCATGAGCAGCGTGGCTGTATCTATCCGCGGAAAGGTTAAAGAGCTTGGATATGATAAGATTCCAGAACTGTTTGAGAAAAATCCGTATATGCACAAGATCTATCCCACAGAAGAGTCTATGAAAGCTCTAACGGTGTTTCAGATTTATGAGGGCAGTGGCGAATGGTTCGATCTTTCAAAGAAACCCATTGAAAGAGCATCCTTTACATTTGGTGGTGCCAAGAAAAAACAGGATGGCTACTTAGTGACAGAGCGCTGCATTGGATGCGGAAGCTGCGTAGCGGTTTGCCCGCAGGATTGTATCATCCAAGACGAGGTACCATTTATGATCAAGCAGGAACATTGCCTGCATTGCGGTAATTGTATGACGGCATGTCCGGTCGGTGCGGTGGAAAGAAGGTAATGCTATGAATGAGAAAATGACACAGGATCAGCGGCTGAATTATCTCGTTGAGGAATTCAAAGCGGATTCTATCGAATATAAAGACTTGCAAACACCGAAGAACATTGAAGGAAAGCGTCGCATCCTTCGTTCGCTTATGAACATTCGCATGCCGAAGGAGCTTTCAGATGATGTGCTTGCTGTTCAGGATGAATATCTGACGGGCAGAGCCGAAGAAAAAGGTATCGTGCGTCTTTCTGACATTCCGGTAATCCGAAACGGCATTTCGATTTGGCAGGGTGATATCACAAGACTTGCTGTAGATGCCATCGTCAATGCCGCAAATTCTCAAATGCTGGGTTGTTTTGTTCCGATGCATACATGCATTGATAACTGTATTCACACCTTTGCCGGGGTACAGCTGCGAGCGGAGTGTTTTAGGCAGATGAATCAGCTGAGGATCAGATACGGAAAGGATTATGAGCAGCCAGTTGCTGTTCCTATGCTGACGGATGCCTATAATCTTCCTGCAAAGAAGGTGATTCATATCGTAGGTCCCATCGTACAATACAAGCTGACACCGGAACTTGAGAGGGATTTGGCAAACTGCTATCGAAACACCTTGGATCTGTGTCTGCAAAATGATCTGAAAAGCGTGGCATTCTGTTGTATTTCTACAGGAGTATTTCATTTTCCGAACAAGCGGGCAGCTGAGATTGCCGTAAGTACGGTAGATGCATGGCTTTTACAGCATCCAAGCGGAATTGAAAGGGTGATTTTTAATGTTTTTAAGGATGAGGACAAGGAATACTATGAAGAACTTATATAACGAAATGCATAACGGCTATCAGGAGAGCATTCAGAAGGGAATCAGTGCGGTTCGATATCTTAGCAGAAATATATCATTTGGAACAGGTTCTTATGAGGAACGAGTCTCCATATTAGAGAAAGAAATTGAAGAAGCAGATGCGATAGTGATCGGAGCGGGTGCCGGCCTTTCGACTTCCGCAGGTCTAACCTATAGCGGAGAGCGTTTTGAAAGATATTTCTTTGACTTTGCAAAGAAGTATGGTATCCGGGATATGTATTCCGGTGGCTTCTATCCTTTCCCCGATGAAGAGACACGCTGGGCGTGGTGGGCAAGACATATCTATTTCAACCGATATATTGATGCGCCGAAA
Source organism: uncultured Erysipelotrichaceae bacterium (assembly GCA_902766005.1). Taxonomy (GTDB): domain Bacteria; phylum Bacillota_I; class Bacilli_A; order Erysipelotrichales; family Erysipelotrichaceae; genus Bulleidia. The sequence continues at coordinate 1,807 of CACXCB010000162.1, forward strand.
CCTGTCTATCGAGAGCTGCTTTCGCTTGTGAAAGATAAGGATTATTTTGTTGTGACAACGAATGTAGATCACCAATTCCAAAGAGCAGATTTTGATAAAAATCGCCTGTTTTATACACAAGGAGATTATGGTCTGTTCCAGAGTGTAAAGCCGGCGATGCAGAAAACCTATGATAATGAGGAATGGGTAATGAAAGCAATGGCGGCACAAGGCTTTGTAAAAGGTGTGGACGGTGCATTCCGCGTGCCTGAGGATGGCTCTATAACCATGCGTATTCCCACAGAACTGATTCCGAAATGTCCGGATGATGGTTCAGATGTTACCATGAATCTCCGTGCCGATGATTCGTTTGTTGAGGATGAAGGCTGGAATCAGGCATCAGCAGCATATGCAGACTTCCTTCATAGGCATGAGAACCTTCATGTACTTTATCTAGAGCTTGGCGTGGGGGCAAACACGCCTGTTATTATTAAGTATCCGTTTTGGCAGATGACAATGGCAAATGAAGAATCTGTATATGCCTGCATCAATTACGGTGAGGCATTCTGTCCGGATGAAATTGCCAATAGGAGTATCTGCATTGATGGGGATATTGGGGATGTATTTACGAAGATGAAAAAATAACCGAGCTTCAAATAAATCAGACTTTCAGTTATCACAATCGACAAAGATCCTTTTTCAAAGTCAGGCAGAACCGGTAATCCGGTGCAAATTCGAGATGGCAACAGATGTCGAAGTTATAGGTGTATTCACCGGCACTTTTGTGACGCAGATTTTAGTGGCTGTGAATTCTTTCGTTTTCCAATGTTTTTACTGTTTGTACGAAATTGAGATGATCTGGATAAAAGTGCATATGTAAGGACTTCTTGAATATTGAAAAATAATACAGTGATGGTCATATTTGAAATTGTATCAATGTTATTATATTGACAAAAGATGATATCTTTCATCATTCTTTTAAAGCGAAAAAACTGTAAACAGAAATGCCTCCCATCTATTTTAATGATAATGGAGGAAATATCCGTAGTAGTGGTTTTTTACGGATTCTGATGATTGGAATATCTCTGATAAACGAAGTCAGGATGAGATTTGGACAAGAAATTGATATATTGATAAAATGCCGAAGGGAAAGCGCAGCTGTCTTTTATGGTAAAATACTCTTGGAGACAAAAGAAAAATAGAAATGAATTGACGGAGGTGCTTCTGTATCAGCACCTTTTTTGCATGGTAGAAAAGTTTACAGGTGCATGATATACTTATGGCGTTATGGGTTGGTATTCGAGAAGATGACAGGCACTTCATCATTGAAGAAAATGGGTATTGGATTTGCCAATACGTCACTTTATCGATCATTAAACCTCGCTATTCCTGTAGCAATTATCACGGGACATTTTAAACAGATATGCATATATTGAATCACACATATTGGCTTTTTAGAAATCAGAAGCTGTGTGATTGTGATCTGTATGTTAAAAAAGAGAATTATTTTATCTTTCAATCTGATGATTGAATACAAATCATTGCGGCTTGGCTTTATGGGGAGACCAGAGTATGAAAAAGACTTTTATTATCATTGTCAACGTGGTTATCATGACTGCCATATTGATCTTTGTTGTTCTCTACTCCAGATTTGAAAGCAGTGATTCATACCGCAGGCAGATAGAACATTTCGAAGATACAACTGTCACTATGGAACAAGTGACGGAGAATTATCTGGAAGGTGAACAGAGGATTTGCGATGTATGGGCACGCTATATCAACAACAGTAACATGACAATGGAAGAGGCGGCCGAATATATCCGTACCTCTCATGTGCTTGAAAACACTTCAGCGCATATAGTTTCTCTTGATACCCTCACGGGTCTTTCCACACGACCGAAACAAGGAACATCGGATGACTATGCGGTAAGCTATGAACGTGTAGCTCTTTTGAACATTGTTGACTGGATTGATGAAATCGGCAAGTCAGTCAACATCACACGTGCTTATACCAATCCGATGAATGGTGAGCAGTCTTTGTCTTTCTGTAATATTGTGTCGTTGTTAGATCGTGAAAGTGAAACATTCAAGGATGCAGTTCTGCTCAGGGTGATCCCCATATCCGCATTGGAGCAGAAATGGGTTTTTCCCCGGACAGAGTTGATGAACGCAGAGATTTCCATGATTGATGCAAATGGTGATTATATTCTTAAGGGGCGCAGTTTTAAGAACGCCAGTTTTTTCGAGTTCTACAAATCATATAATAAAACGGATCCGGAATCATCCAATGCACTGTTTAACAGGATAACATCATCAACCGGTTCTGTTTCAATGCTCAATTCACACGGTGAAGAGTGCATACTTGCCTTTACTCCCATTACAGCTTCTGCGGGATGGACATTAATGGGATTTGTGCCCGCAAAAGACCTTACTGTGGATACGGAAGACTGGTTGCTGATCGGTGTTGTTTCTGCAGGCTTGCTGATTCTGTTTCTTTGTGATCTGTTTTATATGCTTTACTTCAACAAGCGACTTCAGATCGCGGCCAGGGAGGCTGAGAATGCAAATAAGGCAAAGACAGATTTCCTTTCTACCATGTCTCATGACATTCGTACGCCTATGAATGCCATCATAGGCCTTACGACAATTGCGGAGAAGAATCTTGGAGATGTGGAGCTGACCGGAGAAAGCTTAAGAAAAATCAGCCTTGCCAGCAACCATCTGCTGACTTTGATCAATGACATTCTGGATATTTCAAAAGTGGAAAGCGGCAAACTGAAACTGAGTCCTTTGACATTCTCCATTGTGGAAACGGTAGAAAACCTTGTGAATATCTCACAACCGATGATCAAGGAGAAGAATATCGAATTCAGCTTCAACATCAATCGGATGGAAAAGGAGTATCTGTATGCAGATCAGCTCCGTTTGAATCAGATTTATATCAATATACTATCCAACGCTATCAAATACACGGAACCCGGCGGTCGTGTCAGGGTTGATCTTCAAGAGGACAAGAGTGACATACCGGATTGTGTAAGACTTACATATATTGTGGCAGATACAGGTATCGGCATGAGTCCGGAATACATGGAAGCAATGTATCAGCCTTTCTCACGCCAGATTGACAGCCGGGTCAACAGTATTCAGGGAACAGGTCTTGGGCTTGCAATAACGAAACAGATGGTCGATCTGCTCGGCGGAACGATCGAGTGCCAAAGTGAGCAGGGAAAAGGAACAACATTTACTGTTATACTGGATATTCCTGTAGCCGACAGGCAGAGGGAAGACATGCAGCTTGATGCGATTGATGTCCTGATTGTTGATGACGATGAAACAATGCTTCAGACGACTCTTGACATTCTGGAATCACTTGGCGCATCAGCAGATGCAGCACGAACCGGATTGGAAGCACTTCACATGATCGAGCAAAGGCATCTTTCCGGGAAGGATTACAATGTAATCATAGTTGATTGGAAAATGCCTGAAATCGATGGAATTGAGACAATCAGACGGATTCGTTCGGAAATAGATGCTGATATTCCGATTTTACTGATTTCTTCATATGACTGGTCGGATATCGAGGACAAGGCAAAAGAAGCAGGGGCGAATGCCTTTGTGAGCAAACCTCTTTTCCGTTCTACGCTTTATGACAAGATCAACAGCCTGATCGGTAAGGAATCCGAGTCTCAGGAACCGGAAGACGATTATTCCGATTTGCAGGGATTGCACATTCTTGTTGCGGAGGATAACGATATCAACTGGGAAATCATTTCCGCTATACTTGGCATGTTCGGAATTACTGCCGAACGTGCAGAAAACGGACGAATCTGTGTGGACAAGATGAAAGCAGCTGAAGAGAACAGCTATGAGCTGATCTTTATGGACGTACAAATGCCGGAAATGAATGGTCTTGATGCAACAAGAGCAATCCGTAAATTGGAGAATTCCTGGGCATCCTCTATTCCTATTATTGCGATGACGGCAGATGCATTCTCCGAAAATATTACCGAATGCCTCGAGGCAGGAATGAACGGGCATATAGCAAAGCCTGTCGATATCAAAATGGTTATTAAAGAAATCCGAAGAATCAAGGAAGAGAAAGGGCAAGTATGAAAAAAACAATTTGTAAGTTTTTCGCAGTTATGATGAGCATGAGTCTCGCTGCTTGCGGATCACAGAATCAGGAAGCAGCGACTGCAGAAGAAGGCTTCAAACCGTCTTTGGACACTTCAACCGAATGCCATATCAGCATTAACGGTGGTTATGACAATTTTGAGGCACTGGAAACAGAATTCGACCGTTTCAATGCGTATTATCCGAATGTGGAGCTGGTATATACAAAGGTTGATGATTACAACAATATGATCGGTACAGTGCTGAACGGCAATGATGCGCCTGACATCTATGTCAATTATTCCTGGATGTATGGAAGGGAACAGTACCAATCTTCTATTGATCATGCTGAGGATCTTTCGGATTCCGCACTCGGTCTTGATCTGGACTGTGTCCGCAATAACATCATCCTAAATACAGATGACGGTACACTGCCGATGATTCCGGTATTCTCCAGTACAAATGGTATGCTTGTGAACAACGATCTTTTTGAAAAAGAAGGCTTGAATGTTCCCACAACCTATCAGGAACTGGTTGATGTATGTAAAGCATTCCGTGAAAAGGGCTATGAGAATCCGATGATGGGCTTCTGCAAAGATGAGATAACATCATTGTTCACCTTGACGATTTATCCGTATTTCTGCGGAACCGTGGCAAATGATGCCGAAGCTGTCAAAAAGCTGAATGCGCTTGATCCTTCTGCAGGAGAATATTTGCGTCCTTCACTTGAAAAGATAGAACAGTTTCTGAATGATGGATGTGTTGATCTTGCTGCATGTGATGAAATTGAAAACAACTATGATGCCGTGATTCTGCGCTTCTTTGAAGGTGACGTGCCAATGATGATTTGTTCAGCAGATGCAGTATCCGGTACGACAAAGCGTGAGAGCCGCTCCGAAGCATTTATCGATAACCCATTTACATATACTTTTTTCCCTGTACCGATGTCAGATGAAGGTGCAAACTTCCTTGACATCCCGAATCTGCAGTTCTCTGTCAACAAAGACAGCCCGGATTTACAGATGGCTAATGAATTCATGCGTTTTCTGATCACAACGCAGGAACTCAATGAGATGGCACAGAACAAAGGGCTTATGTCACCAACGAAAGACCTTTCTTTTAACAGGAAGTATGCTGCATTTGGAGATATTCCTGAATCACGGATTGTTTCTCCGGAAGAGTTTGGTCTGATGGATGATGCAGTCAAACAGTTTAGACAGGCACTTTTTCAGGTTGCAACAGGTGTGATGACCATTGATGAAGCAATTGCCTCCTTTGGTACTTTTGATAAATAACAGCTGAAAAACAGTATTCAGCCTTAGACAGGGCAGGTGGACAAGAATAAACTTGTTACCTGTCTTTTTGATGTAATCCGTCTGTTCATGATGTATCTGAAATTGTATGATCAAATGAAGTACAATTCTCTGAAAACAGCAGTTCATCTTTGCATGAACATATGCTGAAAAGGAAATTAACTAAATTGGCAAACCTGTTACTTAATACAACAACTGTTTTAATTTTGAATAGAAGCAAGGTTTTTCATATATAATCATAAAAAAACGGCAATATGCCGTCATGGATAATGAACACAGAAATTTTTTTAAGAAGTCACTTTCGCACAACATCAATTGTTTGAATGTGGTAGAATTTCATAATCTGTAAAACCTCTTTTGTGAGGATTTCACCGCTGACTGCGATAGGAATGGCAGGCGGACAGCTTACAGAAGGACAAGCGCAAATACAACCTTCCGCTTCTTCTGTTGGAATAGTGATGGAATTTGCTAGCAATGCTTCACGTATGGAACAGGCTTTGATCGGCTTTGGCATGACAGGAAAGTCACGCTGAAATGCCGTTTTTTTCGTTAATGCCGAAAAAGCATTCTCGAAGCGTATGAAATCCCTAATATCATTTTTCGGTGTCATCATCAAAACAAGATCATAGTTGTCAGCATATTCACATTCAATATGCTTTTGGCGTAGATAGGCAGCCGTTTCCGTACCGCTCATGCCAAAGGAAGTACAGTCTATTGTCAGTTTTAACGGTTCGTAGAGGTAAGAGCGAATATGCAATTGCTCCAATCTGTTTTTTAAAGAAGTCAAGTCGATACATGTATTTTTCAGCTGTTCAGGAAATCCGGAAGAAAGATATGTATTGCATAAATCCAAAGACTGCAAAATCAGATAGGATGGGCTTGTTGAAGCAAACAATGACATTGCTTTTTTTGCATTTTCATACAAATCGCAGTATGTTTGGGCCATTCTTTTGGAAACATGCAAATAAGCACCTCCGGTAAGTACCGGCAATGTTTTATGAGCGGAGTCACAACATAGATCTGCCCCAAGATCAATGGGGTGGAGAGATGTCTCAAGAAAATGGAGATAAGCACCATGGGCATTGTCGACAAGAAGCAGAATATTATGTGCATGACATACTTCAGCCAATCCACGTATATCTGCCATTTTACCGACATAATCCGGGGAGGTGATATAAACTGCATCCGGCTTTTCTTCCATCTGTTTCAAAAATGCAGCCAGTCTTTCCGGGATGATCATACAGCTTGTGAGGGAATCTAGTTCTTCATTGATAAGCCAATCGACATCAATGTCTAGAAGTGCGCATGCATGAACAAAACCGATATGAACGTTGCGGGCAGCCAGAATACGGAAATGAGAAGAATCTGAATATTGCATTGCCAGTCTCAGCATTGTTTTTAATGCCAGAGTAGAACCTTCCGTACTGTATATGGTACAGGCGGTATCGAAAAGAGATGATGCAATTGTTTCACTTTCTTTGATAATACCTTCCGATTTCAGCAGATAATCCGCTCCATCGATTTCCGTAATGTCCCGTTCTTCACAACCGAGAACATTTTTGCCTTTATGTCCGGGCATGTGTAAACGGCTCATATCATTTTGTATATACTCAGAGACAAAATCATAAATCGGAGTTTTTGTCTGCATAATATCTCCTTTCAAAAACGGTTACGGACAGTAAATCTACTGCCCTGAGATATGTATTTTATCATAACAGGATGATAATGTAGAAGTATTTATCGGTTGCAAGTTATTCTGAAAGAAGCGAGATGGCAGGAAATCATGGTAAAATAGTGAACAGGAGATACCTCAATGCTGAAAAAAATCAAACCATATTGGAAGATGCTTCCGGATATATACATATACCAGATTGTCACAAAGCTGATGATCGGTGTCTGGATCTTTATTCTAAAAAGTGTATTTCGCATGCTTTTGGCCAGTACCGGAAGAGTTGCTGTATCATCGGGAGATTTCCGTTTTATCTTTACAAGCTGGCAGGGTATTCTGATTGTTCTGATCGGACTTGTATCGCTGTTTATCTATGTCGCTTTTGATATTAATACGATGATCATTATGAGCAGAAGCCTCTTGTATCATGATGGAAAGAAACTCAGGGAAAACTTGAAAGAAGGTTTTTATTCCATCAGAAGATTCATAAATCTTCAAGGTATAGGAGTGATTCTCTATATTGCCTTAATCGCACCGATACTTGGGCTTGGCATGTCCATTTCATTGACGAAAAGGTTGTATATCCCGACATTTATTTCCTCTGTCATTGTATCAACGCCGTTATATATGACAGGGTATACATTTCTGCTGATTGCTTTTTTGATTCTTGGAATCATCAATCTGTATATCATGCATGGAGTAGTACTGGACAATCTGACGGTCAATGAAGCAGGCATACAATCAAGACAACTGATGAAAAAGCATTGGAAAGAGTATTGGAAACAGAATATTCTGTATTCCCTTTCCACTATAGCCATCATGGCCGTCATTATTACCTTGTCCCTGGTAATACCATTGATCAGTGTGTATGTTTTGGAGTTGGATGATGGAGTCAGGCGTTTTCTGACCATTTTCATCAGTATAGGTAGTGCATTGTTTTCTTCATTGTCGGGTTCGCTTGCAACCCCTTTCTATATTTTGAAAATGACACAGCTGTTTTATTCCTATAAAACAGGAAATCCCGTTTTATTCAGTGACAGAAATGAAAGGAAGCATCGTTTCGTGATTCCTGCAATCTGTATAGCTTTGCTTGGAGTGGTCGGCATAACACTTGTGATGAATACATTTTTCGATACCATATTTCCTTTGGAAAGCCATGTTGAAATCATAGCACACAGGGCAGGAGGAAATGAAGGACCGGAGAATACCATCAAAGGATTGGAAGCAGCTTATCAGTATGGGGCATATGGGTGTGAAATCGATATTCAAAGGACGAAGGATGGATTCTATGTCCTGAATCATGATAATACATTTAAAAGGGTTGCAGGTGACAATAAAAAACCACAGGAGATGACACTCGAGGAGGTGAAAGCATTATCTGTAGAGGGTGAGCCTGTACCGACATATGAAGAAGTACTGGATGCATGCAGGGGGAAGCTGATTCTTTTCACTGAGCTCAAAGGCAATACAGCTGATCGGAGAATGGCAGATGATGCCGTAAGAATGATTAAAGCACACGGGATGGAAGAGGAATGCGTTCTGATTTCATTGAAGTATGATTTGGTCGATTATATCGAAAGCAATTATCCTGAGATGCAGACAGGATTTCTGACATTCGCATCGTTTGGTGATACGGCTGCATTGCATTGTGATTATCTCGGCCTTGAGGAAGAGTCTGCGACTGCCGATGCGATTCAGGCAATTCATGACCAGGGGAAAAAAGCACTTGTATGGACGGCAAACGAATCAGAATCCCAGCATTATTTTCTTTGTTCAAATGCTGACGGCTTGATTACAGATAATGTAAAACAGGCTTCACAAATCAAGCAGGAATTGGCTGAAAGGAATGATCTGGAAAGAATTGTTGACTTGATATTAGGATCATAAACGGTACTGTTGTATTCATGCAGAATGTGCAGTAAAGTGATTATAGTGAAGAGGTGAATCATGAAGAAAATGGTTTTTAAATATGTCAGGATACAGGGAAAGAATCTGGCAAGAAATACCATGCATGCAAAGGGTGTTTTCAGCATGTGCATGGAAATGATCCGTAATAAGGTAATGGATCAAGAAGATGCCGACCTTTATATGGAAATTGACAGCTGGTTTGCGGAGAATCTTCCGTGGCCGCCGCAATGCAAAAACCAGGAAGCGGTAATCTGCTGGTTTAAAACAGAGAATTCCGAAGAAATGATAAAGATGATCCGTCCGGCTCTATGGCTGCTGGAACGTTATCATGTTCCTTATTATCTGGTCTATACGAATACCCCGGGAGAAATCGTTTACGAGGATCAGTATCAGATTGTCACCAGAACCGATGGCAGCTTGAAGATCGATGATGTGCCTGAATCCTGGTCTCCGGAAGATACAGAAAGCTGATGATCATTGCATATGTTTCTTCAAAACTATTTTTCCTGGTATGCTTGAAAGAAGATTTTGCGGATGTAGGAATCATCCGCTTTATTTTATTGATGAAAAAATCATACTGAATAAAAGACCACCTCGGGTGGTTTTCGCTATTTATACTTTCTGTCATACAGCAATGCTGCAAGAAGTACCACAAAACAGGATCCTGCATTATGGACCAGTGCACCGGTTGTCGGTGTCAGTTTGCCGAGAACGGATAATGTTACTGCGACAAAATTGATACACATGGAGAGGGTGATCGCTGCTTTAATTGTCTTGACGGTTGTATTGGACAGCCATTTCAGATAGGGAAGTTTGGAAATATCATCTGTCATAAGTGCAATATCTGCAGATTCAACGGCAATATCGCTTCCCATAGCACCCATGGCAATACCTACATCAGCTGTTTTCAAAGCAGGGGCATCGTTTACACCGTCACCGATCATGCAGACATTGCCTTCTTTTTTCAGCGCATTGATCATTTCAACCTTCTGCTCGGGAAAAAGATCGGCATGAACTTGCGTAATGCCTGCTTTCGAGGCTAGATATGCAGCTGCTTTTGCATTGTCCCCGGTCAAAAGGACCGATTTTGTCTGCATCTTTGAAAGTTTATTTACGATGTCGGCAGCTTCAGGACGGATTGTATCCGAAAGTGCAATGATGCCGATGATTTTTTCAGCATCCGAGACGATGACGGAAGCTTTTCCTTCATTCCGTAATGCATCCAGTGTTTCCATGGTTTCATACGATGCGGGTATATGAGCTTCTTTTATGTATTTATCATTTCCGAAATACATAAGTTTACCGGATATTGTTGCGGAAATACCTTTACCGGTTGTCATTTTGAAATCCGATATTTCTTTCAGGGAAAGATTGTCTTTCAATGCTCTTTCGGTAATTGCTTTTCCGATCGGATGTTCGCTTCTGCTTTCTGCCGATGCAGTCAGTACGAGAAGTTCTTCTTCGCTTATATCAGTTAATGGAATGATATCACTGACTTCCAGTTTTCCTATCGTGAGTGTTCCTGTTTTGTCAAAGGCAATCGTATCCGCTTTTCCCATCTTTTCCAGCGCTTCACCGGATTTGATGATGACACCGTGTTTGGTTGCCTGACCGATCGCGGCCATAATAGCAGTAGGAGTGGTCAAAACCAGTGCACATGGACAAAAGACGACCATGACGGTTACTGCTCGAACAATATTACCGGTAAAGACATATGCGCTAACAGCGATCAGAAGAGCTACCGGTACCAGCCAGCTTGCCCATACGTCAGCGATGCGCTGTGTCGGTGCCTGATTCTTTTCTGCATCTTCCACCATGCGAATCAATTTTTGCAGGGAACTGTCTTCACCGACTTTGGCTGCTTTAAAATCAATCGATCCGAAGCGGTTGATTGTTCCGCTGAATACGCTGTCACCTGTTGTTTTGTCGACCGGTAAGCTTTCACCGGTCATGACGGACTGGTCTATAGATGTTTCACCATTGAGAATAATCCCATCGACCGGAATAGTTTCACCGGGAAGAACACGAAGAAGTTCATCAATATGAATATCGGATACAGGAACGATGTTCTCCTTTCCTTTCCTGATCACTCTGCCTGTTTCCGGTGTCAGGGCAATCAAATTCTTTAATCCTTTTTTGGCACGTTCGGTTGTCATATCTTCCAATAAGGCACCGATTTCCATAATGAAGGCCACTTCTCCTGCCGCAAACAGATCACCGATCAGAATTGCTGCAATCATCGCCATGGAGATTAAAAGTGCTGAGGATATCTTGCTGATGCCTTTATTGTAGATGATCCTATAGATGGAAAGATATAAGAGGGGAATACCGCAAATGATTACACATACCCATGCCAGATTTTCTCCTGCAGGATATCCGATTCTCGGCAAAACAAATGAACCGATCAGAAATACACCGCCGATCATCGTCATCGGCCATCCTGCAAGTATGTCATTGATCTTTTTTATCATAAAACCCGCCTGTTGACATTCTCTTATTTAAAACATATAATCTGTTTAATACAGAATAATTTGTTCATTTATGATTATAATGTTTTACATCTATAAGAGAAGAAGCAAATTCTTCTGAAAGTACATTACTGAACATTTCGGAAAAAATGTGCGGAAAGGAGCGGGTATGGACCGCAGACAGAAAAAAACAAGACAGGCTGTATTTGATGCATTTACAAGATTATTGGAATGCAAAACATATTCCAATATTACGGTACAGGAAATTATTGATGAAGCCGACATTGGAAGAAGCACATTCTATTCTCATTTTGAAACAAAGGATGAACTTCTCAAAGCGCTTTGTGAAGAGATCTTTAATCATGTTTTTGCGGAGAATCTGACAAGGGAAAACACGCATGATTTTTCGACAAGCAAGAAAGATCTGACAGCGGAAATCACGCATATTCTGTATCATCTGCAGGATAACAGCCGCTATATCAAACGTATTCTCTCGTGCGAAAGCGGGGAGATGTTTATGTCGTATTTCAAAGATAATCTGAAGAAGATCTTTGCGGGTGAGCTGCAAAAGAAAAAGACAGATATACCGAAGGACTATCTTTTGAATCATATGGTTTGTGATTTTGCGGAGACGGTACGCTGGTGGATGAACCATGATACGTATAAACCGGAAGAGATCAGCAGGTTCTTTTTAAGCACGACACCTTTCCAATAGCCTTTGCAAAGCTTCATGATTTGTTTCAGGAAAAACCGTGTAAAAGAATAATAGGGAAACAGTCAGTTTTATATAATATAAGTGTTCATTTTGAAAAGATGGATTTCTTTTATGGAATGTATCGTTTACAATTTTGATAGAAGATGGAGTAAGTGTATGAAAACAAGATGGTATAAGAATGCGATTGTGTATCAAGTCTATCCATTCAGCTTTATGGATGCAAACAATGATGGCTGGGGAGATATTGAAGGTATCCTTTCCAAACTGGATTATATTCAGAATCTCGGTGTAACTGCAATCTGGTTTTCTCCCTTATATCAGTCACCTGATTATGATTACGGATATGACATCAGTGACTATCGCAAGATCGATGAAAAATTCGGAACGATGCAGGATTTTGACAGACTGTTACAGGAATGCCATAAAAGAGATCTGAAGGTCATCATGGATATGGTAATCAACCACACTTCTACAGAACATCCATGGTTCAAGGAAGCTATCAGTTCACCGGATTCCAAATACAGGGATTACTATATTATCCGCAAGGGAAAACGGGAAGGAAAAAAACTGTTACCGCCAAGCAACTGGGCCTCAACATTTACGGGTTCTGCATGGGAAAGAATCGGAGACAGTGATGATTTTTATCTGCATCTTTTCTGCAAGGAACAGGCGGATTTGAATTGGGAAAATCCCGAAGTTGTCAAAGAGATTACAGATATCCTGAATTTTTGGCTGGACAAAGGAGTGGATGGCTTCCGCTTTGATGTCTTCAACATGTTTTCGAAGGTATATCCGATACAGGATGATTTTGAAAAAGATACATTTCAAAAAGGTGCTCAATACTATGTCGATGGGCCGAGAATGCATGAATTCTTAAAGACGCTCAATCAAAAGGCACTTTCCCTGCACGATACTTTTACGGTAGGAGAATCCTTCCATCCTTCCGAAGAAGCTGCACATGCTTATGTAAAAGAAGAAAATGAAGAGCTTGACAGCATCTTTGAATTTGCACATCTTGATTCCGATAATATCGGGGGCAAAAAATTCTTTCAGAAACCTTTTGATCTCTTACAGTTTAAAGAGGGTTTTTTCCATCCGCAGAAAGCCAATTATTATGATGGCTGGAATACGCTTGTTCTGGAAAACCATGACAATCCAAGATGTGTAAACCGATTCTCCATCGATACAAAAAAATATCGTTATGAAGCGGCTACAATGCTTGCTGCCATAACGTTTATGGGATTTGGCACACCGTTTATTTACATGGGACAGGAAGTGGGAATGACAAACTGTGATTTTCAATCCATGGATGAGCTGAAGGACCCTGTGAGTCATTTTGTCTATGACCTGATGACAGGGTATGGCATGCCTGCTAAACTTGCATTCCGCTTTATCAAGTATGGTGCAAGGGACCATGCCAGAGTGCCGATGCAATGGGATGATACAATTAACGGCGGCTTTAATGAAGGACATGCGACATGGCAATGCATCAATCCTCTGTATAAAGAAATCAATGCCAAAAAGGATATGGAAAGTGAAAAATCTATTTACCGCTTTTATCAGAAACTGCTGCAGATCAAAAAGAATAATGAGACAGCTGTTTACGGTGTGACAAAGGAATATGATCATAACCATCGCAGGATCATTGCGTACAGCCGTACATACCATACGGGACAATTGTTTATTGTAGGAAATTTCAGCAAATATCCATGTACTTATCATCTTCCTGCAGCATTTTATGATGCAGAAGTATTGCTGAATAACTATGATACAATGGATCAGAAAGAACAGAAAATATATCTGAAGCCATATCAGGCTCTGGTATTGGAAAAGAAATACATGTAGGTGATTTTTATGAATGCAGAAATAGACATTTCAAATACCCAATTAAAAACAGACAGACTGCTGTTAAGATCCTTTGAAGAAAAAGATCTGGATGATCTTTACACCTATGCTTCTGTTGACGGTGTCGGACAGATGGCAGGATGGAGTCCTCATAAAGATAAGACAGAATCCGGGAAAATCCTGGATATGTTCATTCAAGGAAAAAAGACGTTTGCGCTGGTGTATGAGGGACATGTGATAGGATCACTCGGTATCGAAATGTACAATGAACAGAAATATCCTGAACTTTCTGCTTTAAGATGCAGAGAGATCGGTTATGTGCTATCCAAAGCATACTGGGGACAGGGATTTATGCCTGAAGCGGTAAAAGAAGTCATTCGTTATCTTTTTGAGGAGATCGGCCTGGATGCTGTTATGTGCGGCCATTTCCTGTTTAACACACAATCAAGAAGAGTCATTGAAAAAACTGGTTTTCACTTTTATGCAGAGAATACGTTTCAGACTGCTTACGGAACGACGGAAAAATGCCTGGATTATATTTTGAAAAAGGAAGACTGGAAAAAGAAATGCTGTATATAAAAAAGGCAAATGATACAGATCTGCAGGAAGAATGGTTATTCGTCAAAGAAATGCCGGAAGATGAGAACGGCATGACAAATGCGTGGCATGGGATCAGCCTGGAAGCATTCAAAGATCAGGCTCTTCCTGACATGATCCGTTATGAAAAAGGAATCGGTCTTCCCGAAGGAATGGTTCCGGAAACGTTTCTGTTTTTGTGGCTGGATGACTGCATTATCGGGCAGTTTAGGATTCGTCATTATCTGAATGAAGCACTGCGCAAAGGCGCAGGGCATATCGGCTACTGTATCGCAAACAAATACCGTGGAAAGGGATATGCAACAGAGGGTTTGAAACTTACATTGCAGATCGCAAAAGAGATTGTTAAGGAAGAAGAAATCTATCTTCGTGTCAACAAAAACAATCCGGCATCATTACGCGTTATGATGAAAAACGGTGGAATCATTGTTGATGAAAATGAAGAAAAATTCTTTGTCAGAATTCGTAAGGGTTCTATATCCTGGGAATGATGAAAGAAAAAAGAGGATCATATGGTAATATAGGCTATGCGAATCGATGTCATTCAGGCAAGTAACCAAGCCAAAAAATCAGATTGCTGTATGATGCAGTTTGTACTTATGCAAACAAAGATCTTGTGATTCACTTTGGTTGTGATAGGAATGAAGAGATAAACTTTAGCTACAGCGAAGTTTCTGTCATGATCGCTCTTTTGCCTGCATCCCTTGCAGTGGATTTTGTTGTAACAGGATGCTCCTCGGGACAGGGAACTGATCAACAAGGTATTATCCAAAAAGAATATATTCTTTCCCATGGCAAAAGAGGAGAGAATTCTATTCTGGATGAATCGTTATGCAGACAAGGCATAAAAGCATTGATAAGGGGGCATATGTTGAATATATTATTTTTTATCATCAGCCTGATTCCTTCAATCGGAATTTATCTGTTATTCAGAAACCGCAGGAATGCATCAGAGGAATATAGAAAATACTGCACAAAAGCACTGGTTAACGGCATACTCTGTGTTTTTCCCGTGATGCTGGCATCTTTTATATTCTCGCTTTTAGGGAAATTATTACCACTTGGAGAGAATACTTCTGTTTTGTATAGTGCTTTCAGGAAATTTATGGTATTGGCTTTTGCAGAGGAATCGGCAAAATATTATGTATTCAGAAGAACACTGAAAAAATGTCCTTATCCGTATTCCAGACTGGATGTAATTGTGTTTATGACGCTGATTGGTACAGGCTTCGGATTGGCGGAGGATATTCCATATGCGATTGGTTCTTCTGCAGGACAGATGCTTGTCCGGGGGATTATTGCAGGACATGCAGGATATGGATTTGTGATGGGGTACTTTTCGGCTAAGGCAATCTTTGAGAAAAAACCTGTTTTTCATGGCATTGGTTTTCTGATCAGCTTCCTGTTACATGGCATATATAACTTTACATTAGATGAAAATGTGCTTGGATTGAATGAATTGATTGCCATCATACCGGTTCTTTGTGCGCTGATCAGTATTTTGTTATTGATCGGCATGATCATTTTCTTTATCAGGGCAGGAAAAAAGAAAAAGTATTCAGAGATATTGGCATAAAAGAGGGTATAAATGAAAAAAAGAATATCTTTTGGAGGAATAATGCTGCTTTTAGGCATATTGTTTTTCTGTTTTATTCTGGTGATGTCATTTGTGCTATTCAGTCACTCGGTCAGGATTATCTTTCATTAAAAAATGCGGATATGTCTGTTTCAAAAGATTATATGCTTCTTTTGAATGACCATATATACGCCATGACTGCTTATGGCATTAATATCGATCCATCTATTCCTGACATGGCACAGACAGTGAAGGCATTTATGGAAAAGGCGATGCGTTCCATTGATGCGGTAATTCTTTCCTGTGGCATCTTATACACCATGATCACAAACACGATCCTATCCTATTTTGTTTATCAAAAAAACAAGAATCATAGGCAAAGGCACACTATTTCCATCGCTTTATCTGTGATTGGTACATATGCGATATTTATAGGTTTTGTGGTGCTGTGCCATTTTCTGTTTCATCTTCCGTTTTACTCTCCGGATGGACACGGCGTTATTGTGATACTGGTCAGTATACTTTCCGTCATCGGCGGGGAATGTGCTTTAGGAGTATTGTTACGGAAAATCAAATGGAAAAAGACAGTCGCTTTGGCAACAATCCCTGTTGTATTTCTGTTGTTTCTTTTCAGTTTTAATTTCGCATATCATCTGTACTGTCCTTCTGCTTTGGAATCTTTTGATTATGTACAAGAAATCGAAAAAGAGGCTTTTGCCGAGGATTATTAGGGAGAAGTGTATTATGATGAAAATAAGAATGCAGTTATTGTTGATGGAAGGGAATATGCACCGCAGTTGATAGATAATGCCGATGCATATCATGGTCTGCAAAGAGCAGGAGCGTATGTATTTGAATTATTGAATCCATATTCCGGTAACAGCCTTTACTTTCTGGAAATAAGCGAAGAAAAGATCCGTCTTTCTGTGATTGTGCTGTTGTTATATGGTATGAAAGCATGTATGTGGACGATGCTTTGCGGTTTGAATACGGCAAAGGAGAAAAAAACAGAATAAGAAAGAAGATTATGAAAAAAATTGTTATCGAAATTGTCGCCGCTAATACCTCTTGCTTTAGCTATGGGGATACAGTGTTTTTTTGTTTCTAAGAGTATTGTATTAGACTACGAAACGCGGTATAATACGTATATGAAATATAAGAGCAACAATAATGTCGTATATAGCTGCAAGTACCATGTGGTCTGGTGTCCTAAGTACAGGCGCAAAGTTTTGACTGGCA
>CACXCB010000163.1 GCA_902766005.1 uncultured Erysipelotrichaceae bacterium
CACAATGGGGCATTCGTTAACTTCGGATGATACAGAAATAACTCATTCAGAGATACGAGAGGACGGTACGGTAGGAGAAGTATTATTATTATGGGAATAATTATGACCAATAAGAACGCCCGCATTTTCTGTAAGCAAAACCTGCAGAAAATGCGGGGGTTTAACTTTTTTGAGGCAAATAAGGGTGTTTGCGTCAAGTGCCACAAGTAAAAAATGCGGATTGCCGCAAAAATTTCACGTAATATGCTTGCTGTATTCATCCGCCTAATGCTATAATGATTAAAAAAATGCGGACGCCGCAAAAAATTCCACGGAGGTCTTTGTAATGCAATATGCCAGAAAGCAATATATGGACCGGTTGATTCAAAAAAAGGACAATGGACGGATCAAGGTCATCACGGGACTCAGACGTAGCGGAAAGTCCTACCTTCTCTTTACTCTTTATCGTCAGTACCTCCTGGAAAATGGAGTGGGAGAAGATCGGATCGTAGGACTCGCCCTGGATGAGATCGATAACGTGAAATACCGTAACCCCTTTGAACTGGACAAGTTTATAAAAGAGAGGATGCCGGATAAGGCTAAACGCTATTATGTGTTTATCGATGAAATTCAGTTTGTCACCGAAGTTCCAAATCCGTATGTTAATGATCCGAATGAGAAGATCACCTTTATTGATGTCATACTTGGGCTTATGAGGCTTCCAAATGCGGATATTTACGTGACAGGCAGCAACTCTAAAATGCTTTCCTCCGATATCATCACCCAATTCCGCGACAGAGGTGACGAGATTCGTGTTAATCCACTCTCATTCGCAGAAGTATATGCGCAATACCAGGGAGATAAGCGTGGAGCATGGCGTGACTACTACACCTACGGCGGCATGCCATTGGTGTGGACGATGGATTCACATGAAGAAAGAAGCCGTTATCTTCGAGAGTTGTTTAGTCGCACTTATATTAAAGATGTCCTTGAGCGATATCAGGTGAAAAATGATGCGGAAGTTTTGGAGATCCTTCTGAATGTGCTTGCTTCCGGTATCGGCTCCCTGACCAATCCAAGCCGGCTGTCAAACACGTTTGCAAGTGAGCGGCAGATTAAGCTTGCACCGGATACTATTGACAAATATATCAGGTTTTTCATTGAAGCATTTCTGATTCAGAAAGCAGAACGATACGATGTGAAAGGGCGGAAGTATATCAAGACGCCTGCCAAGTACTATTATTCGGATCCGGGGCTTCGGAATGCGCGACTTGGCTTCAGGCAATTGGAAGAAACGCACCTGATGGAGAATGTTCTCTACAATGATCTGGTACGCAGAGGTTTTGATGTGGATGTAGGTGTGGTCGAGCAGAATCTAAGGGACGCTTCAGGTAAGAAAATCCGCAAACAGCTGGAAGTTGACTTTGTAGTAAACCGAAGCGATGAGCGATACTATATTCAGTCAGCGTTATCCATTGACGATCCGGACAAGAAGGAGCAGGAGATTGCCTCGCTGATCAGAATACCTGATTCATTCAAGAAAATTGTAGTTGTCAAAGACTATATAAAACCGTGGCGGGACGAAAACGGAATTCAGTATGTAGGGATCGAAGATTTTCTGCTGGATGAAGGCCTCATTTCTAAATAAAGAATACTATTGTGGCTATGGCTTCTTTTCTCCGTATACCGTCCATTTTGTTCTGAGTGGATTGGTTGAAACCATATTTGTATGATGATATAATTAAAGTGGTGAAACGGGGAAGGTTCCTCGTTCCAAAAAGATGTTTCATTTGCATTATTCTCCGTTAACAAGCAAAACCATCCGGTGACGAAAGTTGAAAAGAGGGAATCAGGGTAATGCTTGTTTCGATGTGTGTATAAGTAAGGAAGGTAATGGACAAGAGAAAATGAAAGAGCAAATAATGCTAACAAGTTTGTCTATAAAAAAAGTGCGTCATCTTCACGATATCCGGATATGTATTTGCTGGGATGATGAGAATAAAATAAGGCATCTGCTGTTGACGGGAAAGAATGGTAGCGGAAAAACAAGCTTATTAGAGGCGTTGGCCACTTATTTGAGGAATATAAGCCGAGATAAAGATTTTTTTAAAAAGTATGTACATCTTGAAAATGACAAAAAGTCACTCGGTAGGCAGACAAATCCTGATTCTGCTAAGGAGACACGTGATCGGGTCGATTATTGGAAGAAAGTAATAGAGAAGAATGAGGCGGGAATCTCTGCCGAATTCAATTGTAATCCAAACGAACTGTTTGATGATTTTGCAGAAGGAAAGTTTGTATTGGCCTTTTTCAAAGATAATAGAGTTTTTGAGGCTGATGTATCGGAGCATGTAGAAAAAACTATATTGAAAAACCAGTATTCGATAGAGGAAGAGCCTCGAAAGATTTTTATTAAG
>CACXCB010000164.1 GCA_902766005.1 uncultured Erysipelotrichaceae bacterium
GATATTCGAATATCCTTCCGGGAATCGGTCTGGATTCCAGTTTGACAATGTTGATACCGTTTCTTGAAAGGATGCCGAGGGTATTGTATAAAGCACCGGGACGATGTTTTAAAACCATCATTGTGGATATTTTATCGGCATCGGGAGATTGTTCCTCTTTCGCGGTAATCACAAGAAATCTTGTCATATTCAAGTTGGAATCCTGCACCTGTTCAAGAAGGGATTCCATCTGATAATACTCCCTTGCACGATAGCTTCCCAAGGCCGCCTTGGTGTGATCATTGCATTCTTTGATATATTCTACGGATTTAGCGGTATCCTGAAACGGAACCTGTTTGATATTTTCGTGCTCTGCAAAGAAATTCGAACACTGGGAAAGTGCTTCCGGATGGCTGTAGACTTCCTTGATCTCTTCGAGTTTTGTGCCCGGCACAACAATCAGGTCTTCATGAATCGGTACATTGATCTCTCCTACCGCATGGATATTGTAATTTTGAAACAGGTCGTAGCATCTTGCGATAATGCCTGTTGTTGTGTTTTCTACAGGCACGACTGCATAATCCAGCTCACCGCTTTCAACATCTTTCATAATTGCACGGAAGTTTTTATAACCTTTATTTTCCGGGTTTATACCCGCAAAATAGCGCAAAGCCGCAATTTCACTGAAGGTGCCGTGATTACCCTGATATCCAACTTTCATACATACATCCCCTTTTTTGTGTATAATTCTAATATGTCAAAAAAGAATCTTCAACGCAAAAACATTTTGAATATTATCATCGGCTGTTTTTGTATACCTGTTTCTTTATTCCTTCCGATGTACTTCATCGGTTTTGAAGAATACAACTTTACCGGCATTCTGACGGATCAAAGATATTATCTTTTTTCCCATCTGCTATCGGTTGTTCTTCTGGTTTGGCTACAAAACATGATGAAACATCATCTGCCGATGAAAAAGAAGGAGATCAATATCTCCTCCCTGCTGATTCTTTTCGCACTGTTTTTTCCTTACGCCAAAGATAACCAGTTCATTTCCACAATCCATATCTTTTCCGCCTATGCAGCATTCATCTTTTTCAATTTCCTGTTCTTTCAAGTATTGATGCTGCACAGAAACTTTTTGCAGGTTTATCTTTGCATATTGGCTTTTGTATTCCTGCACAGTTTTGTCCATGGTGCCGTTACCGGCATATCCGAAATTGCATGGGCATGCGGGGTAAGCATCATCATATCGCTGATCAGATGATAATGCCTTCCAGATGATCACATTCATGCTGGATGATCTGAGCAATATATCCTGAATATTCCTGTGTATGTATCTTAAACAAAGTATCCTGGTATTGCAGTTTGATTTTTTTATACCGCTTTGTTTTGCGTGTGCCTTGCAAAGACAAACATCCTTCTTCAGTATCAAAAGGCTCTTTCTTCTCAATTATCTTCGGATTGATCATGACCATGTCCATAAAACCGAAAGATACAATAATCATCTTCTTTTTGTAGCCGATCATGTTGGCAGCCATGCCAACACAACGATCTTTATTTGCAGCCAAAGTATCCTGAAGATCTTTTGCGATAAAGAGATCTTCTTTTGATGCATCGGTGGATTTGCCTTTCAAAAACATGACATCCGTTACAATCTTTCGAATCATAATTCCTCCAATTGATCGTATTTCTTATTGTTTCCTTTTGCCTTTTCAACCGGATATTTCTTTTCATTTTTATCCATTTTCATGTTGACGATTTCATCTTCATCCAGTTCCAGTTTATCAATCATGTTTCGGCAATACACAAGTACATCTGCCAGCTCTTCTTTCACATGTTCAAGATCATAATCTGTATCACTCCATTGAAAACATTCCAGCAGTTCGTTTGCCTCAATGGAAATGGATTTGGCAAGATTTACCGGAGAATGGAACTGATCCCAGTCCCTGTCCTCAGTAAACTTTCTGATTCTGTTGATTGTTTCCTGTTTCATGAGATCCTTCCTTTGCGATAGCCATCAGATTACTTAAAATAATCCTTTGCATATTTGTATCATAATACAGATATGTGTAATAATTCCCGTTCGGGCTCATCTGCATAGCTGCTGTAATTCCTGCCTGTTTCCCTTTTTCCGTAGGCATTCTTCTTTTCGTGCTTCCGCTGCCTTCTTCATACAAATATCCTTGCCGTAGAAGCCAGTCTGTAATTCTATGGGCAGGAAGGTTTTTGACACCATCATCTGTCAAAGCAGAAATTCTTTCCGCCAGCTCACTGATCCGCAAGGGATCTTTTGGATAAGTATACTTGGAAAGCTGATCGTCAGTAATCACAAAAGGCATTGTTTTTCTTATCTTGTCTTTCCGGTATGCTTTCAAAATGCTCTCAACATAAAGCAGATATTTTCTGATTCTTTCTTCCCTGATAATATCTTCATCTGCAATAAAAGAACCGTCCAGGGGATTGATACCCTCTGACAATTGTTCTGTATAATTGATCGCATGATTCAAAATCTTCAGTTCTCTTTCATCCATAACTATCCCTTCATTCACTTCGTTATCATACCATTATTCATCAGCCAGGTGAAGATAACGTTTTATTCTTCTTTCAGAACAATCATCTTATCCGATGTCTTAATATCTAACACTTCATCTAATGGCGGATTGAAAGAATAGGTATTGTCCGCCGTCATATAACCGAGAAATATATATCCTTGTGCATACAATCTCTGTCGTATTTCACATACGGTATATTTTCCAAGACAATTCAAATTCTTAGGGGACTTCATAAAGATTTCATTGCCCTCATTGGAAAGTATTTCACTGAAGGCATCAATTAAAGCGGGACTTTCCGCAAGCTGTGCCAAAAACAAAGAAGCCATATTTGATGCAACCACAAAATCTGTATGATCATCATCAATGACAAGACTCTGGTTCTTCTCTCTTCTCATCTCCGCTGTAATACTAAAAGATGGATGCTTCATGATTATACTCCTATAATTCTTTCTTTCATTATTGCCCATACATGCATGATGTATCCACCATTACATTTGTTGCCTGCAACTGATATCCGGGATGTGAACAGTCTTTATGATCGTAAGGTGACCCGAAAGGACAATTTATTATTGTTTCTCATCATTTTTCCATATATAATTCATTTACATCTTCCCTTCTATTTGAGAAGCGGTACAAATCAAGAAGGGATTTTTATGAGTAATCTGATCAATGAAAAAGAATTTGATGATGCATCAATGAGCCTGCTTTTAAACTGTTCGCATGTTTTAAACGAAGAGGAAATACACACAAGGCTGGGTAATGTCATCCGCGGAAAAACCGGAACTTTACACCGCTTTTTATCTGATACCGATCATCTGGGACTCATGATCGACTGTTATTTGGAAGCCGGAGATACAGCATTAAAAATCTGTATCAGAAATAAAAACGACATTGTGAAAACATGGAACCAAGCAGATAAAATGGCTTCCGCCGAAGCCATTGCTTTGTTTCAAAAACTGTATGATCAGAAATCCTCACGAAAAAAATTCAGGCTGTTCGGAAGATAAAAAAATGGGATACCTGCCGTTATCCCATTTTTTATTTTTCAATTAAACCTCAAAATATTTCCTGCGGTCCGGATTCAGATTGTCACAATAGTAACGTACTGTGAGATCAGCGGAAACCTTGTTTTCTTCACTTGGTTCATTGATGAAGCCATCACCTTCGAGCATGCAGTTCAAAATTGCATTGCATACTGTTTCGAGGTTATCAACACCGGCTTCAACTTCTGTCAAAAGATCATTTGCATTGACTTCGATATAAAGCCAATCCATTCCGTGAGCCTCACCCTTCTTCCAGTTGATGATGTCTTCGTAATCCTTGACACTCTTCTTTACGACTTCAGGTTTTACTTCCTTCTTCGTTGTCTTCTTAGCAGTTGTTTTCTTAGCAGCAGGTTTCTTTTCTGCTGTTTTCTTTGCAGCTGCGGCTTTCTTGGCAGGTGCTTTCTTTTCAGCAGTGTCCTTAGTCTCAGCTTTCTTAGCAGCGGTTTTCTTTGGTGCTGCTGTCTTCTTTGTGGAAGCCTTCTTTTCAACTTCTTTTACTTCTTCAACGACTTCCTCTTTTTTCTTTCTTGGCATAAATTAAACCTCCCTCTGGAAAATTGCCAAGTCCATTATAACATGTTTCACAAAAGTTTCACTTTTTTTTAGTAATTTCTTTCAATGCGTGATAATATATCATGAGAAAGAAGAGTATTGTATGATCATAGATAGCTTAGGCATGAAGGCAATTGAAAAACAAAGCGGTTTATCCATGGATGAACTCATGGAAAATGCCGGCAAAGCAATTGCCGAAGAAATAGAAAAAGAAACTACCAGAAAAGAAAATATCTTGATCTTGTGTGGAAAAGGAAATAACGGCGGTGATGGAATTGTCGCATGCCGCTTGTTGGAAAGAGAAAATTGCAATGTAATATTTGTGGATGGAGAACCCAAAGCAAAAGAAGCATTACATGCATATTCTCTTCTTGATAAAAAACATGTATTCAAAAACTCCAGACTGAAAAAAGAAATTCAAAAAGCAGACATTATCGTTGATGCGGTGTACGGCTTCGGTTTTCACGGTGCATTAAAAAAAGAAATCAGGGATATATTTGACCTGGTCAATACATCAAAAGCACGTGTTTTTTCGATTGACATTAACAGCGGTGCGGAAGCAGATTCCGGACATGTCGACAAAGATACAATTCATTCGGATATCACTTTTGCACTGGATTGTTTCAAGCCTTTCCACATGTTGAATAAGGAACATGGTTTATGCAAAGAAATCCGTTTGCTTGACCTGCATCTGCCTCATCCCGAGCAGTCTTTGTATCATGAAATGGATGAAGAGATTTTCTTTTCTTCCTTTCCGAAAAAGAAAACCACCGCATACAAAAACTCAAGCGGGAAAACAATGATTGTCGGAGGCAGTTACGGCATGGCAGGTGCTTTGAGCTTGAATATTACCGGTGCCAAAACCGTCGGTGCATCTTATATTGATGTCGTGCTGGATGATTCCATTTATCCGATTGTTGCTTCCCATCATATTACACCTGTATTCCACCCTGTACATAAAGAAAACATGGAAAAGGTTGTACTTCCTTTAATCCGCAATGCCCGTGCAATCGCATGCGGCAGCGG
Source organism: uncultured Erysipelotrichaceae bacterium (assembly GCA_902766005.1). Classification (GTDB taxonomy): domain Bacteria; phylum Bacillota_I; class Bacilli_A; order Erysipelotrichales; family Erysipelotrichaceae; genus Bulleidia. The sequence continues at coordinate 5,159 of CACXCB010000164.1, forward strand.
CATGACAAATATGGAATACAAACAGGAATGCATGGATCTTGTATTACAGAATGCCAAAGGCCCTGTTGTCCTGGATGCAGAATGCCTGCGGCTTTTGCGCTATAATACCTACTTGTTCCGCTTTATTAAAACACCGGTTGTGCTGACCCCTCATATCGGCGAGTTTGCCTATCTTCTCAACAAACCGATTGAAGAAGTTATGGATCGCAAAATCGAATATGCATTGAAGTTCTCAAGAGAGAACAGAGTCATTCTCGTTTTAAAAGGTCCCAACACCATTGTAGCTTCCCCTGCCGGAGACGTTTATATCAATCAGAGCGGCAACCAGGCTCTCGGACAGGCAGGAAGCGGTGATCTTCTGACCGGCATCATGACCGGTATTCTGACAATGACCCGTGATATCTACAAGGCAGTATGTATGGCCGTATGGCTTCATGGCAAGCTTGCAGATCTAGGCACAGAGGATCAATCCATACAGTGTTTCAATCTTGAATCCTTTCCGTGGATCATGGATAAACTGTTTAAAAAACATGGCTTCTAAACCATGTTTTTTTCATAATATTGTATATAGTCCCGGCAGAAAATCCACCATGAGCATACCTGTGCCATATGCAGCAAGATTGCTGAAGAAAGCACAGAACCAGGGAGAACCGGTGATGGTTTTTCGGGAATAAAGGTAACCCTGCAATACGAGAAGAAGCAGATACGGAACCCATAGGAACATAAAGTATTCCACCATTGTAAATCCGTTATAATAACTGAATACGGAAATAAAGATATTCAGAAGCAGATGGAAAATGATGTTGCTGACAAGGTAGTACTTTATTTCCTTTTTCAATGGTTTTCCCATGATCATGCAGATCAGCATTGCGCTAAGAACACCTGTAATAAACCGGATGCATGCATTTGTGAAAAGCTTCAGGTAATTATAGTTTCTTGTCAGTCTGATTGTGCCGTTTTCAAATACAGCTTTGAATTTACTGGTAAGCGCATAACGTGATACAGAAGCTTCCGTCGTCAGAAAGGAATCTGTTTCGGGAAAATACAACAATACCTTAAATTCCTCCGGTGGATAATACGGCCAATACAGAAGACCGCCGCTGACATCCTCAAAATAATTGAGATAGAAAAAATGATCGTCATCTTCATATTCGCGGAAGAATTGCATGACATTGTCCGGCGCATCCAGTTCAATTGGCTTACTGTAGGACCATGATCCGGTTTCCGATGTTTTTGACAGCAGTGTTCCGTAACATGTTTCCTGTATCCCTTCAAATTCTATTGTCGTTGTCTGATAGCACCCGTTAAAATAACCGAGTTTTCCCAGGAACAATAATCCAATCAACAAAAGTTTTTTTATCATCATTTACGTTTTGAAACCCCTGCCTATTGTACCTTAACTTTCAGAAGTCCACAACAGACATTTTCTGATGAAAGAAAAGCATGAGGTCCAATGCCTCATGCCTGCGTTTTCTATTCGAGAATTGTTCCGTTGGATTCACAGACTTTCTTGTACCAGAAGAAGGAATCTTTCTTGCTTCTGGAGAAGTCTCCGGTTCCGTCATCGTGTCTGTTGACGTAAATGAATCCGTAACGTTTTGCATACTCGCCTGTAGAAGCGGATACAAGATCGATCGGTCCCCATGTGGTGTAGCCGATCAGCGGTGCACCGTCATCAATGGCTGCACCCATAGCTTTAATGTGCTCACGGAAGTAATCGATTCTGTATGGGTCATGAACGGAACCGTCTTCCTCTACCTTGTCAAATGCACCGAAACCATTTTCAACAACCATCAGAGGAACATGCGGATAACGTTCTGCCAGCTTGTTGAGCGTCCATCTCAAGCCGATCGGGTCAATCTGCCACCCCCAGTCGGAAGCCTTCAGATACGGGTTCTTTGCGCCTAAGGACATGTTTCCTGCTGTCTGCTCTGCATCCGGATTGACTGTTACGCAGTTGGACATGTAGTAGGAGAATGTGTACATGTCTACTTTTCCTTCTTTCAGAATTTCTTCATCACCTTCAAGGATGAAGGAAGGATCTACATTCTGATTTTTCCATATTGCCTTGACATATGCCGGATATTCACCACGAACATGCACATCACCGCACAGGTTGTTCTTGAGGTCATCTTCATATTGCGCCTGTAAAAGATCAGCCGGGTTGCATGTTAGCGGATAAAGCGTGATATGGCAGATCATGCATCCTACCATGAAATCAGGATTGATTTCATGAGCGAGTTTTACCGCTTTTGCAGAAGCAACAAATTCATTGTGCAATGCAGTCCATTTCTTCTGTGTATCACTCTTGAGATCAGAGAGCTTGATCGGCTGTGTTGCTTCGATGTCTTCTTTTTCCATCAAGCCAAGGCTGTACATATTGCTCATACCACCAGAAAGGGACATAAGCGGTGTATTGATTTCATTGAATGTCAGCCAGTATTTAACCTTATCCTTGTAACGTTTGAAAATTGCTTCACAATATCTCAGGAACAGATCAATTGTCTCACGGGAATAGAATCCCTGGTATTTTGTGACAATTGCCCATGGAATCTCATAGTGGCAGATTGTGACCAATGGCTCGATGTTGTACTTTTTGCACTCATCAAATAC
>CACXCB010000165.1 GCA_902766005.1 uncultured Erysipelotrichaceae bacterium
CATTGAGGTTTCCACCTTTAGTTCCTGATTTTCTTTATTTTCTGCTCACACGACACTCTGTATCATCCTTAACTGAATGACATTGCCTCGCAAGAGGTGTTTTCAGTCTCCGAAGCAGATGCCGAGCATCTTTGCCTGTTTGATGATTCCGGCTTTCGGATCAATTGTCTTCAGCTTTCCGGCAACTTCGGAAAGCGGTACTTTTACCATTTCACGGTTTTTATAGCCGACCATGAATCCGTATTCCTTCTTGAGGATCAGTCTGCCTGCTTCCGCACCGAGTCTTGATGCGAATACTCTGTCATACGGGCAAGGCATTCCGCCACGCTGCGTGTGTCCGGGTACAGTAACTCTGACTTCTTTTCCGGTAGCTTCCTGGATCTTTTCGGCGATTTCATAAGAAACGGAAGGATACTCATGTTTTGCCAGTTTCTTTTTGTATTCCTTCTTGGACAGTTTTGCATCCTCTTTGGAAATAGCACCTTCAGCAACAGCGATGATGGAGAAGCGCTTTCCGGCCTTATCTCTTTCTTCGATGACATCGATGATTTTCTTGATGTCATATGGAATTTCAGGAATCAGAATAATATCAGCTCCGCCGGCAATACCTGCATTGAGCGGAAGCCAGCCGACTTTATGCCCCATGACTTCAACGATAAATACTCTGCCATGAGAGCTTGCGGTTGTATGGATTTCATCGATGCATCTTGTCGCAATGTCAACTGCCGACTGAAAACCGAATGTCATATCTGTTCCCCATAAGTCATTATCGATAGTCTTCGGCAGTGTTATAACATTCAAGCCTTCCTCTGCCAAAAGATTGGCGGTTTTGTGGGAACCGTTTCCGCCGAGCATGACAAGACAATCCAGCTGCAGTTTATAATAGGTCTGTTTCATTGCAGCAACTTTGTCCACACCGTCTTCGTCCGGTTCACGAATGGTCTTGAACGGTACACGGCTTGTACCGAGAATCGTGCCGCCTATCGTCAGGATGTTCGTAAAATCTTCATCTTTCAGAATACGGAACTTACTGTAGATCAATCCTTTGTAACCATCTTCAAAACCGTAAAATTCTACCGGTTCGTTCGTATTATTTTCTACTGTCTTAAATACGCCGCGCATTGCAGCGTTCAGGGCCTGGCAATCGCCGCCGCTTGTCAACATGCCGATTCTAAGCATTGTATGCCTCCTTTATATGTACAAAAATTATACTACGAAATAGAAAGAAATACACAAGAAGGAAAGGATTGTGTTACAATACATGCATACAAAGGAGCTTATTATGTTAAAGGGTGCAATATTCGATATGGACGGACTGATGTTTGATACCGAGCAGGTTTGGCAGAAAAACTGGAAATTGATTGCAGATGAAATGGGTATTACTCTTGATCCGGCATTTTCCAAATCCATCAGCGGTACTTCCGGCAGACTGATGGATGAAGTGATTGAAAAATTCTACCATGTGGAAAACGGAAATCCAATTGCGAAAGACTGTATTCGCAGAGTACATGAAGACCTGGCTGAATTCGTTCCGGAGAAGAAAGGCATTCACGAAATTCTTGAATTCTTCAAAGAGAACGGCGTGAAAATTGCCGTTGCATCCAGCAGTTCCGAAGAGATGATCAAAAGAAATCTGAAGAATACAAATACGGAAAGTTATATTGATGCAGTTGTCAGCGGACAGAGCGTGGCACACGGCAAACCGGAACCGGATGTATTCTTAAAAGCAGCAGAAATGATCGGCATTGATCCGAAAGAATGCTACGTATTTGAAGATGCATTCAATGGTGTCAAGGCAGGATATGCAGCAGGAAGCCGTACGATCATGATTCCTGACATGAACCAGCCGACTGATGAAATCCGTGCGATAGCAGCAGGCGTATATGAAAGTCTTCTCGATGTGGTGGAAGCATTGAAGAAGGAAGAGATCTGATCTCATGAAAGGTCTCGTAAAGAAAATAAAATCATTTCGGGGAAGCTTGTCATTGCAGAATGCATGCGAGCTTTTTCTTGTGCTGATAGCTATTGAACTTCTGTTTCAATGGATCTGCTTTGGTGAAATTGAAAAAAGCATCGGATATATTGCCGTATCCGGATTTTCTTTAAGCATGCTTATCACTGCCATCTGTTCTTTCTTTCCCATAAAAGGAAAAAAGATCATTCTCGGCTTTGTTGCATGGCTGATCGGCCTATACGGAATTATCCAGCTGGGCATGAAAAATATGATGGGCAATTATACATCCGTTCATGCTTCTACAAGCATGCTGGGAAGGGTTTTTGATTTTGTTCCACAGTTTATCGCGATATTGAAACCGCAGTATTATCTGCTGTTTCTGCCTGCTGTCATTTATACCATCTATCTTGTCAAGAAAAAAGAAGATGCTGAAAAGGAAATACAGAACAAAATCATTCTGCTTTGTACAGCAGTTCTTCTGCATTTTATTTCGGGATATTTTGTCAGTCGGAATGGGTTGCGCAGTCTCTATGAAAATCCGAAGTATATTGAAAAGGGATTGCGCGAATTCGGCTTGAGCCGCTTTCTGATCAGAGATTTTCTTTCGATCAATACCGAAGAGGATCTGACCATCGAGATGCCTGTTTCTACCCCTGAACCGACACAGGTAACAGTTGCACAACCTCAGGAAACAGATATTCCCGAAGAAGAAGTTGTAGAAGAAGTGCATCGTGAAATGGATGATACGGAATGGATTGCTGCGATGGAAGCGGAAGAAAATGAAAAGATCAAGCTTGTCGATCAGTTTCTGATGCAGAGAGAATCCAGTGATTATAATGAAATGACAGGAGTCTTGGAAGGACAGAATCTAATCTATATCATGATTGAAGCCTTTGATTATATGGCACTCGATGAACAGTTGACACCGACTTTATGGATGATGAAGGAAGAAGGTTGGGATTTCACCCATCACTACACGCCGAAGTACAGCTGTACAACAGGGGAATCGGAATTCATTTCAGAAGTTTCCCTAATTCCGGAAAGTGATGTGTGTACGCCAAACCAGTATGCGAACAACCAATTCCCTAATTCTATCTTTCAGATTTTTGAGAATCAGGGTTATTATTCGAGTGCCTACCACAACTGGAAAGATGAATTCTATGACAGAAGAGTATGGTATGGAAATTCCGGTTGTGAGGTGTATCTCAACTATGATGATCAGAAGTATACCTTGTTCAAAGGATGGCCAAGTGACAAGGAGATGATGGAGCTGACTGTCAATGAGTATATCGATAAAGATAAATTCATGACATTGTATGTGACAAGTTCAACCCATTTTCCTTATGATCAGGACAGCGAGCTGGGCAACCGCTACCTGTCAGCGATCAATGAAATCCATCCGGATTATCCGATGAATGTCAAAAGATATATTTCCAAATCCATTGAACTGGATAAGGCAATGGAGTATCTTCTGCAGCAGCTGGAAGAACATGGAAAACTGGATAATACGACGATTGTATTCTTTGCCGATCATCATCCTTTGAAGACCGATTTGAATACAATTGCAGATTATACATTTGAACTCGACAAACGCGAAGGATTGAATGAGGACAGAACGCCCTTTGTGATCTATTCCAAAACACTCGGACAAAAGAAGCTGGATGAAATAAACAGCACCTTTGATATTCTTCCGACTGTCTTTAATCTCTTCAATATGAATTATGATCCGCGTATTTACCTTGGTACCGATTATTTCGGTGAAAAAGAAAAACTGATCTATTTCCCGAACGGTGACTGGATCAGCGAACAAGGTATCTATTATATGAGCAGCGGTGTATTTGAACCTTTTGATGATACATCTGAAACAGACAGTGAATATGTTGAATCAAAAACAAAGGAAGTACAGAACCTCTTTAACATCAGTTCTTTGATCTTCCGCAATGATTATTTCAAGTACAGGGATTTTGTGACCGATCCGAAACTGATGAAATGAGCGAAAGCTCTTTTTTTTCTTGTTTGTCATCCTCTGATAAAACACATATACTGAATATAATGATGGATACAAAAGGGGAAAGATATGACCGAAATGAATATCGATTTGCGATTTGGATATGTTGCAGAGATCTATTACAACGTATTATCCCTGCCAATGCCGAAACAGCTTGACTTAATACATACATGGTTTCCGGATATGATTGTTGAAATCCGCAAAGGGGATGGAAATCGAAAAGAAGAACCGGTTTATGATGATCAAAAATATACAATCCATGCTTCAAGGTATCATGATTATCTGTATGCACAGGGGGATAAACGAATCACACAGATTGTCGGAAGACTGGTAGGAACAGCCAAAAGCAATCATGAAAAGGAAAGAAAAACAGCTGAACTGATACAAAAGCATATATCCCGAAGAATAGTCAATGAAATGGATCCGATCATTCATCTGCTTGAACATACAACATTTATGCTTGATCAGATGAATGAAGAACAGATCAACCAATTTCATCATATTCTCTATGATTTCTGTATTGATCTTGCTGAAAAATACGATGGAATGGATGAATGGGAGAAGGATAATGTGCCTTTTCCGATGGATAACGAAACCATTGACCAGATCATCTATAATACGTTTTATGAATTATTGAAATACACTTATGAAGGTGTGGTAAATGCTTATCAATGGCTTTTAACGGGAAGCCTGTTGCGAAATGAAGCGGGAAGAATTACCAGGATGTTTAACAGCTCCTGGGTTCCGAGGAACAAAGCACACAGTGAACTTGGAACCATTACGGATAAACTCAAATATCTTTTGTTTTCCGAAGAATATGAAAGTTTTTATACCGGTGATGATTTGGAAAAAAGATTTCCCGGTATCGAATGGTATTGTGATGCATGCGAAGCACATCTGAATGAACAGGAAGGATTTGATGATCATCTGGATGCATGGCAATGCCGTAAATGCGGTCATATCAATCGGATTGCATTTGAGGAGATTTTCGATAATGAAGATGATTTCCAAAACGGCATATTGCGTCATGCGGAAGAAGGATTCCGAAAAGCAATTGAAAACAGAAAAAGAGATTTGGACTATAAAGAAGCGGAAGAATAAAATCCGCTTTTTGTATGCCGAAATCTTGGGTATGTATTCTGTTCTTTCGTCAACGTATCGTATTTACAGAAAGGAACAGAATATGGAAAATACTGAAGCCAGGATAAAGAAATATTATTCCAGTACAGATCTGCTCCGCATATTTCAGATCACGAGGAAAACACTGTTTTACTATGACAGGGCAGGACTGCTGAAACCGATAGACAGAATCGGAAAGAAACATACGAAAGTGTATGATGAAGAGGGATATCAGCAGATGAAAAGAATTCTTCAGTATAGGGAATCCGGATTGAAGATCGAGGAGATCCGCCTTCTGATGAATCATGAATGGGAAGACAAAAAAGACATACTTGAAAATGCATTGATGAGATTGGGAAAGGATATTGAGATACGAAATAAAGAAATGAAAAACCTGAAAATACTGATTGCAGAGCATAAGGATAATATGATTTATAGAAATGAAAAATAATGCTTGCCCGTTCCACAGGGAACGGTCTTACAATGACGTCAATTCTGTATTGTGAGGGTAGTATTATGGATATCAATAACAAAAATAAACAGTTGTATACAGGGGCAGACCTGGAACATATATTCGGAATTACAAGAAAGACGCTTTTCTATTATGACAAGGCCGGATTATTAAAACCGATAGACAGAATCGGAAAGAAACGCACAAAAGTGTATGGTGAAGAGGGATATCGGCAGATGAAAAAGATTCTGCAGTACAGGGAAGCCGGATTGAAGATCGAGGAGATCCGTCTTTTGATGAATGATCAAAAAGATGACAAGACGGAAATCTTTGAAAAAGCATTAATAAGACTGGAAAAGGATATTGAGGCAAGAAAGAAGGAAATAGAAAACCTGAAGATATTGATTGAAGAGTACAAAGGTCATGTCAATAATCATCGATAATACGGCTTGCAGGTTCCCTGAAAAGTAGTCTTATAATCCCATCAAATCCATAGAAACATACAATATGTCTATCAGAATGGTTTGCATAAAGAGCAAATATAAAACTGCAGCCATTCTGTGCAACTGCTTCTGAATGACAACGGGTAAATCCTGTCCTCTGAGGAAGATGCAGAAGAAAAGATTGATATCACAAAAAACGATATCTTCCTGCAGGTGAAAGGGATGATCCGGCTGTTCATAGGTATCATAGCTATTAAGACGGAATGGATTTCCGTTTTTATTTGTTCGCAAGTATTACCTGTTATACTATAATAGAATTAATCAATCGGAGATTTACAATATGCAGAAAGAAATCATTACCAAAGGCAATCTTCTGGATTCCACAGGAAGATTGCAGGATGCAGGCTGGGCAAGATCACTGATCCGAACCTACCAGAGGGAAAGAATCCATGCCAATCATCTACGTATTAAGGAATGGGATTATTATCTCATTACCGATGGTCATAGAGGCTTGGCACTAACCATTGCAGATAACAGCTATATGGGCATGTATTCCGTTTCCTGGCTGGATTTTGACAAGCCCGCAGAAACAACAAGGTCCATCATGAAACCATTGACCCTTGGCAAAACACTGTTGCCTTCCACTTCCGAAATCGGGGATGTATCTTATCAGGATAAACAAATCCAACTCTCTTTTCAAAATGACGGAAAAAAACGTATACTTTCATGTACATATCCCAAATTCAGGGACAATAAAACGTTACAGGCTCGAATCACACTGACCAATGAACCGAAAGAATCTATGGTGATCATGACTCCGTACAAAGAAGATCCCGATGCATTCTACTATAATCAGAAAATCAACTGTATGCAGGCGGATGGCTATGTAAGACTGGGAACGGATTACTATTACTTCAATGAGGATGCATGCGGTGTATTGGATTGGGGAAGGGGTGTGTGGACCTATGCCAATACATGGTACTGGTCAAGTGCCTCCGGCTATGTCGATGGACATTTCTTCGGATTCAATCTCGGATACGGTTTTGGAGATACTTCCAATGCCAGTGAAAATGTACTGTTTTATGATGGAATTGTTCACAAGCTGGATCAGATTGTATTTGACATCCCGCAAAAAGACGGAAAGGATGATTTCATGTCGCCATGGAAATTCACTTCCAGTGACAATCGCTTCACATGTGACTTTATTCCGGTCATTGACAGAGCATCCTGTACGAATGTCGGCATTATTGAATCCGACCAGCATCAGGTATTCGGCAGATTCACAGGTACGGCAATTCTGGATGACGGGAAGGAAATTCACTTACATGATTTCTTTGGTTTTGCCGAGAAAGTTAAAAACAGGTGGTGATGCATGACAGAAAAGGAACTCATGGAACAATATGCATTGTCTGAGTCTTATCGCAAAATTATTATAGGTTCAGTAGCAGGCATGCAGATCGACAGTGCCTACAAACTGAATATTCCATCCATACATGCCTTTAATGAGCAGGGCGAATTCGTCATGGATTTCAGCGGTAATCTTCGTGAAACCAAAGGGAATGTTGATGAGATACAGATACAAGAAGTCAGAAACTGGGTGGTTGAAAACAAAAAAAAGATTGAGCTGAGTATCAGGAAAATCAATCATGGCGCAAAGCCTGATCTAATACAATAAAAACCCCAAACGGGGTTTTTTGTTTAATTAATGGAAATATCAGGATAATTCTTCATCATTATTTTGCAGTATATTCGTTATTATTACTAGTTATCACTATTTTTTTGATTCACTTAAATGGCAAAAAACAAAATATTTGCCGATATATGTGTTCTTTTTCTGATATCTGTAATATAATAAATATCGGCAAAAGTATCATGAATTGCCGATGTGTAGTATTAAAAAAATGAGGATGATGTTATGCAGTGGTTTAATGAGGTAGTGGTTTATATGGATAAGAAAAAAACATATTCTCGTAAAGAAATCATTCAATGCCTTAAAATGATCAGGCCAGATTTATCAAAGAATACTTATCAATGGGCAATAAACAGCATGATTCAAAATAAAAGCTTAATGAAACAAGGGTACGATTCATATACCTTGTCGTCAGATTATGAAAAGAAGGAATATATTCCGGATTATTCAGATGCATCAAAGAAATTGATTGAGATAATCGCTAAATCATTTCCTTATGTGCGATTTACCGTCTTTGAAACTGTATTAATGAATGATTTCTTAAATCATTTGATAGCCCAGAATACAATTTTTATCCAAATCGAAAAAAACAGCAGCATTTTTGTTTTTCGTTTTCTTCAGGAACAAGGTTATCAAAATGTGTTATATAAGCCCGGTAAAAAGGATATTGATCTGTACTGGTCTAAGGATTGCATCATAATTACTGACATGATTTCCGAAGCACCCATTCGCTCTTCATCGAATCATGAAATAATGCTTGAGAAAATGCTTGTGGATATGGCTGCAGATAAACTGATTTCTTCAACATTTAACAAAGCAGAATTACCGGATGTTATTGAGAATGCAAGAGCCAGATACTATCTTGATAAGATCAGAATGTTACGTTATGCGAGCAGGCGAAACAGAAAGGATGAAATAAATAGTTATTTGGAAAGGGGTGTGACCGAATATATTATTAAGGGATAATTTTACGGAAGAGCATCTTTTGCGATTAAGGAAAGATACCGGGGCAGATCCTTCCATATTGGAAAGAACGGTATATGCATTTGGCTTGTTAGAAGCCATTCGAAAAGTTAATATGCCTTTTATTTTTAAAGGTGGAACTGCTCTTTTGGTCATGCTTGAACATCCTCGTAGATTGAGCACGGATATTGATATAATTGTAGAACATGGTACTGATGTAGATGGTTTTATCAAGAAAGCATATTGTGGCAATAATAAAACCCCAAACGGGGTTTTTATTTACATGATCGCAGCTTCAAGAGCGATCTTCATCATTTGGGTAAAGCTTGTCTGTCTTTGTTCGGGTGTTGTCTCCTCATGTGAGACAAGGCTGTCAGAGATGGTCAGAAGACATGCTGCATTTTTATGGAGTACGCGTGCATTGGAGAAAAGGGCAAAGCTTTCCATTTCTACGGCTACGCAATGGTGTACATCTACGACATCATGCATATAATCAGAGCTTTCACGATAGAAGATATCCGAGCTGTGTATGGTTCCCTGTGTATAGGGGATACCGAGAGCATCTGCAGCTTTGATTAACTTGCTGTTTAATTCTGCAGAAGGTTCAATGGTGTCTCCTTCAAAACCACATTGGTATTTTGCATAGCTGCTTTCTGAATATGCGCTGTCAGCAATGACGACATCGAATACTTTAAGATCCGGTGAATATGCACCTGCAGAACCAACTCTGATAATATTATCTACATCATATTCTTTAAATAATTCATAAGAATAGATGCCGATGCTGGGCATTCCCATACCGGAAGCCATGACTGTAACAGGCACACCTTTATATGTTCCTGTATATCCGTTAATTCCGCGTACATTGTTGACAAGAACAGGGTTTTCAAGGAATGTTTCCGCAATAAACTTCGAACGAAGCGGATCACCCGGCATCAAAACTGTTTTTGCGATTTGATCTTTCGCAGCACTATTATGAGGTGTTGACATAGTTGTTCTCCTTTTTCTTAATTATAGAAGAAAGGCAATAAAAAAGCTATGACTTTCGTCACAGCTTAACGTTTGGCTCCTTTGGCACCTTTCGTGCCTCCTGCCGTAAAATTGCTTAAGATATTTGTCTCGTAGGAAAAGGTCATCTTTTCTCTTCTTCTTTCCCTGTCAAGGGCTAGTTGAACCAGATTGTCCATCAACCGGTCAAACGGAATGCCTGTAGCTTCCCAAAGATAGAAGGCAAGAGAACCGGGGATGGTATTGATTTCATTGACATAGACTTTCTTTGTCTCTTCATCCATCATAAAGTCGATACGGCATACACCGGATGCATTCAGGATTTTGAATGTCTTCAAGGCGATATTCTGAATCATCTCTGTCTGTGACTGCGGTAATGGGGCAGGAACAATTCTTGCTGTGCTTGCCATACCTTTTGAAGCCGTATTTTTAGAACTCTTGGAGCCGCTGAGGTATTTCTCCTGGAAGGTCAGGAATTCTTCCGATCCGCCAACCTGTTCCAGCACGGATGCTTTTGCCTCATGACAATTGCCCAATACGGAGCAGTTGATTTCAACCATCGGTTTGACAACTTTTTCTGTGATGATCTTTTCATCAAACTGTCTTGCATCGTCGAAGCATGCCATATATTCTTCATCATTATGGGCAATGGAAATACCGACACTGGATCCGGTTCTTGCCGGTTTCAGAATAACAGGGTAGATGAGCTTTCTTGCTCTCTTGAGAACTTCTTCCGGATGTTCATCCATTTCTTCCGCATAGCACCAGAACCAGTTGGTGATCGGAATACCGTTATCGGAAAGAATGTGCTTCTGCATCACTTTGTCCTGTCCGATCGCAGCACCGTACAGGTCACAACCTGCATACGGGACTTTGAGCATTTCCAGAAATCCCTGGATGGTGCCGTCTTCGCCGTTCGTGCCGTGCATGACAGGAATTGCTACATCAATCGTACCGATTTCCTTCTGGCCGAAGAGTTTTGTTTTTAAAGGCTTTATCACTGCTCTGTTATCTTCTTTGGCAATGACAACCTGTGTGGATTCGGCAATCAGATGATTTAAATCCGTAAAATTGGCTACATCAAACAGCAGATCGCCGCAGAACAGTCTTCTGTCTTTGGAAACATAGACCGGAATGACATTATATTTCTCTTTATCCAGGGCATGAATTGCCTGATTGGCGGAGATGATCGATACTTCATGTTCAACACTTTCACCGCCAAAGAATACCGCAACATTTAATTTCATGTGTTCCTCCTAACAACAGAGATAATTATAACGTAAATGAATAGAAAATAAATGAAATAATGAAATTCATCTTTTACTTTTTCTTCAGAATGGTAAAATACATGCTTGGGAGGAAACCATGAAAAAAGCACTTGTTCTTGCCGGAGGCGGTACAAAAGGGATATATCAGGCTGGTGTGATTGAAGCCCTGAAAGAAATGCAGATGGATGACTGGAATATCATCACCGGTACTTCTGTCGGCGCTTTGAATGCTGCCATGCTTGTGCAAGGGGATTATGACAGGATGCTCGAGATGTATGAAAATCTTTCTGCTGAGCAGATTATCAAGGGATTTGTCCCTACACCGGATACAAAGATATCCACATTGTTCAGGGAAAGAGATATGTTTGTGGACAGTTTCAAAGGCTGGATCAAGGAACATGGCGTAGATATTGAACCATTTATTGAAATGGTCCATGAGTATTATGATGAAGATAAATTCTTTGCATCGGATATTGATTTTGGCTGTATCACTGCCACAAACAGAGGGCATACCGGAGTCTATGTCACAAAAGAAATGATGCGTGGACATGGTGAAGATTGGCTGATTGCCTCCGCTGCAGCGAGCCCTGTATTTCCTGTAAAGGAAATTGAAGGGATTGAGTATGTGGATGGCGGATATTTTGATAACTTTCCGGTCGATTTTGCGTTGCGTCTTGGTGCGGAGGAGATTATAGCGATTGATTTAAACGGAGAGCCGATTCATCCCCAATACATGCGCAGAAAACATATTACCTATATTCATCCTCATGAGGATTTGTATACTTTCCTCGATTTTGACAGGGACAAGCTTGCCCGTGCAAAGCGAATCGGGTATCTTGATGCCATGAAGGCATTTCATCGCTGCATGGGACAGAAGTATGCATTCTATCCCTTTGAACTTCCAAGTTTTTTTGATGAGTGGTATCGCAGTGTATTGCGTTTGGAGGCAAAGATCAAACTTGCCAACAGCATCAATCATCTCAGAAGCGAGCAGATGATTACGGATATTCTGAGACAAAACATGCATCTGCCGTATCTGGATGATGCGGATTATCTTTTTGGGATGATGGATACAGTCATGGACATGATGGGATATCAAGAAGAAGTGATCCATGATTTTTCGGATACCGTTAATGAAATCGAAGCGTGTTTTAAAGAGGCGGCAGACGAGGATTATGCAATACTTCCGGATGGCAATGTTCTTGACATTGCCGGATATGCAAGAACCCTTGACCGCAAGGGAATCGTCACAAAGCTGTTGCATACCTTGTTTTATCCGGAAGACAGATTATTAAAGGACAACCTGATATTATCTGTTTATCCGTTTGAACAGGCAATAGCCGAATTCATATTTTATCTGATGAAGGGAGAGAAAAATGGAAAAAGTCGCTAAATTTGAAAAAGTCAGTTTTATGCAGTTTCTTGAAGCGTGGAAGAAATTCAAGCCGCAGATGAAAGATGATGAGATCAAAGAGATCTATGATGAAATCCGCATGCCGAAAAGAGCCACTACGGGTTCCGCCGGTTATGATTTTTACATGCCTTGTGACATCGAAATCCCTTCGCAAACAGAATTACTGATTCCTACGGGAATTCGTGCTAAAATAGTTAGCGGTAACGTACTGATGCTGTTTCCACGAAGCTCTTTAGGATTCAAATACAGATTCCAGCTGAACAATACAGTAGGTATTATCGACAGCGATTATTACGGTGCTGAAAATGAAGGACACATGTTCTGCAAGATGATCAATGATTCCCGTGACAATAAAACGCTTGTTCTGAAAAAAGGGGAAGCATTTGTGCAGGGGATCTTTCTGCCGTTTGGCATAACGGAAGATGATGAAACAGATGAAGTCAGAACAGGCGGCATCGGCAGTACGAACAAAATATAAGAAAGCAGGTTGATTATGGATGAAAAAAGATGGCTTGAAATAGATGAGCAGGAACCGATTCCCGAACATATTCAGGAAAAGATGAACGAATATCGGAAGAAACATGTCGAAGTGATTGATGAAAAATATATCAAAAGGCCTTCGATGATTGAAGGAATCCGCAAAGCAGGCGTAATTAACACAGGTGTTCTCGATGAAGTCGGGAAACATATTCATGCGGGCATGCGTACTTCGGAAATTGATGATATTGTCAGGGAATACACCCATGCACATGGGGCAATCTGTGCGCCTTACCATTATGAAGGGTATCCGAAGAGCGTATGTACATCGATTAATGATGAAGTATGCCATGGCATTCCGAGCCGTCTCATCAAATTGAAGGATGGCGATATTGTCAATGTCGATTGTACAACGATCCTTGACGGGTATTATGCCGATGCAAGCAGAATGTTCATGATCGGCAATGTTTCACCGCAAAGGAAAAAGCTCGTTGAAGAGACAAAGAAATGTCTTGAGATCGGCATTCAGGCAGCTCAACCATGGGCAAGAGTCGGTGATATCGGTTATGCGATAGCCAAATATGCACAATCTCTTGGCTATTCGGTTGTCAGGGATCTCGGTGGCCATGGGGTAGGCCTGGAGTTTCACGAAGATCCGTTTGTTATGCATATTGCCAAAAAGAATACCGGCATGCTGCTGGTACCTGGCATGGTTATTACGATTGAACCGATGATCAATGCCGGCAAACCGGGTGTCATGATTGACCCGTATAATGAATGGACTGTATATACAAAGGATCATTCCGATTCGGCTCAATGGGAACACACCATTGTGATTACCGAAACTGGTAACGAAATTTTGACGTATTAATGCTATAATGATGATAGAAAACTGAAGAAGGCAGTTTATTGTCTTCTTTCTGTCATTATATTGGAGGAATTCATGAATAATTCGATCTATGTAATCGGACATAAGCATCCTGATTCCGATTCCATCTGTGCAGCGATTACATATGCAGATATGTTAAACCGGTGCGGACAACCGGCTATCGCCTGCAGGCAGGGTCCGTTGAATGAAGAAACAAAATTCATCTTAAAGAAATTCCATCAGGAAAATCCATTATTGTTAACGGATGCTAGAGCAAGGTTAAAAGATATTGATCTGGATCAGCCGGTCATTATCCACAAGGATGAAACCGTACATCATGCATGGCATTTGATGCTGAACATGCATAACCGTTCATTGCTTGTGCTGGATGAAGATGACAATCTCTGCGGCATCTGTACGACAAGCGATCTTTCCCGTGTCAGGATTCATCCGGATGCAGATCTCGATGAGCTGATGTCCACCGCTTCTTTAAAGAATATCGCAAGAACCATCGGCGGAGAAATCATCACTGAACCGGAAGAGTTCCACAGCAACGGAAAAGTCCATGTCATTACTCTCGAAGGAAAAGAAATGGATATGTACAACCTCAAAGGCGGTATCTCCATTCTTTCCAGTGCCAAGGATAACCAGATCCGTCTGATTCATTCCGGGGTAAAATGTATCGTTATCACATGCGGGGTAAAAGCAGATCAAGAAGTCATCGATGAAGCAAACAAAGCAGGTTGTGCTGTTATCGAAACCGATCAGGATACGATGCATACAGCCCGTGTCATCACCGAAAGCTACAGTGTCGGTCAGATCATGACGAAGAATATCATCAGTTTTCTGGATACCGAATACATTGAGGATGTAGCATCCAAGATGTTCAATTCCCGTGTGAGATCCTATCCGGTATTGAATGCTTCGGGAAAGGTCATCGGATCGATATCCAGATACCATACAAGAAATTATCAGAAGCTGAAGTTTGCACTTGTTGACCACAGTGCGACAAACCAGACCATCAACAATCTCGATAAAGCATATCTTACAGCAATTATCGACCATCATCATATCGGCAATGTGCAAACCGATCATCCGATTGAATACCGCAACCACAAATGCGGTTGTACATGCACGATCATTTCCACGCTGTATCAGGAAAACGGCATGTTGCCGGATGCGGATATGAGCGGATTATTACTGAGCGCAATTCTTTCCGATACATTGAATTTCAAATCGGCAACAACCACCGAGGAAGACCGTATTACAGCTTCCTGGCTTGCCAAAAGGGCGGGAATTGATGATATTGATGCTTATGCAAGAGATATGCTTGGCGCATCTGTTGCCCTTAAGGATTCGACACCGCATGAAATCCTGAACCGTGACCTTAAGACTTATGACATCGGCAAATACCGTTTTGCGATCGGCCAGACAAACTTCTCACACAGTGAAGAAGTCCTGCAGCTGTTACCGGTATTTAAAGAGAATTTGAAGAAGGAACAAAGCACAAACCGGTTGGATCTGATGGTCATGTTATTCACGGATGTGATGGGGGAAGGGTCTTACTTTGTCTACTACGGACCGTTATCCTATGTGCTTTCTGATGTCATTGAAACAAAATTTGATGAACACAGTGGATTTGATCCGAAGATCATCTCCAGAAAACAACAGTTAATGCCAAAGTTATCAGAACTGATCGGCAATATCTGACTCTGTCATTCTGACAGAGTTTTTCAAGAGAAAGGGGGAATTGCATGATTGATGTATGTCTGTTAGGCACCGGAGGGACGGTACCACTACCTGACAGGTGGCTGACAAGCCTGATTGTCAAGTGGAACGGCAAATCCATTCTGGTGGATTGCGGTGAAGGAACACAGATTGCCTTAGCACAACAGCATAAATCGCCAAAGGAGATTGATACCATTCTTCTGACACATTACCATGCGGATCATACGGCAGGATTACCCGGTCTCTTATTGACAATGGCAAAGTCTGAAAGAACCGAGCCTGTTACAATTTATGGGCCGAAGGGACTGGAAGAAATATTACATGGGGTATTTGCTATAGCCAGATATGTTCCTTTTGAAATCCGCTATAAAGAGATCCGCAACAGGGAAGAAAGCTTCATGATCGATGACATGAAAGTCACAGCTTTTGCCTTGCAGCATAGTGTTCCCTGTTTTGGCTATGCATTTGAATTGGCCAGACAACCCAAGTTTGATGTACAGAGGGCACAAAAGCTGAACCTTCCCAAAATGTACTGGGGCAAGCTGCAAAAAGGAGAAACCGTAGAATTTGAAGGGACAACTTATACGCCGGACATGGTCCTTGGAGAACCGAGAAAAGGACTGAAAATTGTCTATGCAACCGATACAAGACCGGTACCGTATATTGAAAACCATGCAGTAAATGCGGATCTGTTAATCGCAGAAGGCATGTATGGTGATCCGGATAAAATTGAAAATGCCAGAGAAAACAGGCACATGATGATGCAGGAGTGTGCTGCTATAGCAGCCAAAGCCAATGTCAGGGAATTATGGTTTACACATTATTCGCCTTCTATGCATGATCCATGGCAATATGAAGAAGAATTAAAAAATATTTTCCGTTACTGTATTATTTCAAAAGATGGTCAGAACAAGGACCTTGCTTTCCAGGAGTAAATCAAAAATGCTAGAAATTATCGTCAATCCTGCCGGTGCATCCGGAATCACATTGAAAACATGGAAGACGGCAGAAAAAATCATACGCAAGTATACAAATGAATATAATGTGCATTATTCCACCGTAAACTACGGTATAACCGATATTGTGCGTGATCTGAGCGGAAGAGGCAGGGAATGTGACATTGTCCTGTTTGGCGGAGACGGTTCCATGAATGAAGCGGTTAACGGCATACAGGATTTTGACAAGACAAGAATCGGTTTCATCTCCTGCGGATCAGGAAATGATCTGTACAGATCTTTGGAAATACAGGGCTCGCTTGAACAAAGGCTGATGATTCTTCTGCAAAAAAAGACTGTCAGACAGTTAGATATCGGGGAATTAACATATTACAACTGTTACGATGGCGAGGGATTGCTTGTGAAAACAGAACCGTACGTCAGAAGGTACAATATCTCCTGCGGAATCGGATTTGATGCGGCTGTTTGTGCAGAAGCCGAAACCGATTGGAAAAGGGTCTTAAACAAAATGCATCTCGGCAAGCTGATTTATATTTCCACCGCAGTGAATACGATCATTCATACCAAACGTGTTCCCGCAAAAATTACATGTGACGGAGTGACTGTCGCATATCCAAACCTTCTGTTTGCAGTTTTGATGAACCAGCCGTATGAAGGGGGAGGATTTAAATTTGCACCTGAGGCAAAGGGTGATGACAGGAAACTGGATCTCTGTGTAGCGGATGGTTTGACACAATTTGATTTTTTTCGTATGTTTCCTTTTGCATATTCCGGAAACCATACGGGATTTCATGGCGTCTATATTAGTAGAGCGGAAAAAGCAGAGATTGAAACGGACATACCGCTATGGGTTCATACTGATGGCGAAGTTGAATATATGTCCTCACACGTTTCCATGAAGCTGCTGGATCAGAAGCTCCAAATGCTGATATAAAGGAGGTAAAGACAATGAAACAGTTGAATTATAAAGGCATTTTATCCCTTGCATGCATTATTGCCTTGTGCGGTTGTTCCAATGGAGCAAAAGCATCAGCGGCCGGCAAAGCGGAAAACTACGGTAATTATTATGGTATTGCTGATACGAATACCACAGCGGATTATAACGAATATCCTGCTGAAGAAGCTGCTATCGATTATGATGAAGCGGAAGCGGAGCTTACACAAGAGTATCCCTCAAGTCCTGAGGAGACAAACCCGGCTCTTTCCAATGAAAAGCTTGTATATACCGGCAATATCAATATTGAAACGCTGGAATATGAGGAATCTTTACAGAATATCAGAGAGAGAATTCAAAGCTATAACGGCTTGATTGAAAATGAGAATGAATACGACAATGATTACAACTGGTACAGCTCAACCTATACCGGCAGAAGCAATTCGCGTAACATCAGCATGACGGTTCGTATTCCTACTGAAAAGTTTCAAAGTTTTCTGAATGATATGGAAGGTGCTGGAAAAATCACAAACCGATCCACAAATATCGAAAATATCACCAAGCGGTATAACGATACATCCATTCAGGCAACAGCACTCGAAGAGCAGCAGAACCGTCTTCTTGAAATGATGGAAAAAGCGGAAACCATTGAGGATATGATTGCGATTGAAGCAAGACTAACAGAAGTGCAGTCTCAGCTGAATATTCTCAAATCCAATCTGAACCAGATGGACACCGATGTAAATTATTCCACGATTTACCTGAATCTGAGAGAAGTCATTGAATATACAGTAGAACCGGAAACTTTCGGTGAAAGATTTGTCAAAGAATTTCAATCCGGTATCACAGGATTTGTGGATTTCCTCGAAGATGTTGTATTATTCATTGCACACTCCTGGCTGTTCCTGCTGCTATTCGGCGCTGTCATTGTTCTGATTAGTAAGTTCATAAAGAAGAAAAATGTTTTCAAGGGAAAACCTATTAAATTCCTGCGCCGCAAAAAAAATGAAACCATAACAGACACAAAAGAAGAGCTGTAAAGCTTTTCTTTTTTTTACTTTTTGTATATGATTATGTGCACATAAGGAGAGTTGGCATGGAGAAGAGGATTTTTCAATCAGCAGATATACTGCTGCCGAAAAAAGAATATATGGGAACCTGGCCTGTGATTGCCTGCGACCAGTTTACATCGGAAGCGGATTACTGGAACAGGCTGGAAGAAATGTATCATGATTCCATCAGTTCTCTGCATACCATTCTTCCGGAAGCTTTCCTGTGTGAGGATAATAAGGAAGATATCAAAAACATCCATGAGCATATGGATGAATACTTAAACAATGATATCTTTCAGGAATACAAAGACAGCTATGTCTATGTGGAAAGAACCATGACAAACAATACCATTCGCAAAGGTCTTGTAGGAATGCTGGATCTCAGAGAATATGATTTTGTTCCGTCTCATAAAACACCTGTACGTGCAAGTGAAAAAACAGTAGAAGAAAGGATACCGCCACGTTTGAAAACCAAAATTGGATCTGCACTGGATATTTCACATGTGATTGTATTTTGTGATGATGATGCATGTCAAATCATTGAGCCGCTGTCTGAGATGAAAGATCATATGACAAAGCTGTATGACATGGATTTCAATATGAACGGTGGACATATCTCCGGCTGGCTGGTAGAGGGGGAGATAAAAGAAGAAGTTGATCGGCACATTCAAATCTATTCCGAAAAACAAAAGCTGAAATATGCACAGCCGTTATTATATGCGGTAGGGGATGGCAATCATTCCTTAGCAGCAATGAAAGAAGCATACAGGCTCATGCAGGATGATCCTTATGCTTTGGTCGAATTGGAAAACATCCATGATCCGATGCAGAGATTTGAACCGATTCATCGCTGTATATCCGGTATAGAAACACAGGAATTTATCCATACTCTAGAGAAAACATTTCCTGATCAAAAAGGTATTGAGATTGCATGGCATACAAAGGACGATGCAGGGACAATTCATATGCCTGTCAAACAGAAAACGGAAATACTCGAAGTCCTGCAACCGTTTTTGGATTCCTATCTCATAGAGCATCAAGGCAAAATCGATTATATCCATGGGGAAGAATCCCTGAAACAGCTATGTCAAAAAGACAATACGATCGGTTTGGAGTTGCCGGCTTTTGAAAGCAGTGAACTGTTTTCCCATATTGAAGCATACGGCGTATTCCAAAGAAAAGCTTTTTCCATCGGAGAAGCAAGTGAAAAACGATATTATATGGAATGCAGAAAAATGCATCATGATCTTAAAAAAGTGATACAATAGTAAAGCCATGTGTCCGTGGCGCAATTGGATAGCGCAGCAGATTCCGAATCTGGAGGTTGAGGGTTCGAGTCCCTTCGGGCGCAGATCAAAAATGCCTTGAAAGTAACAGTCATACTAACCTTTTGGGGCTTTTTTATTGATTTTTGGGAAAAGCTGAATACATGAAAAAGGGGTTTGATGTTAGTTTGGTATACATATACCCAATATGACAATTCATAGAATTATACATGGTTGAATACGCATGATTTTTGAATTAAGAATTGTTTATATATGAAAAAAACTGGTAAAATAATATTCGCAATTGATAGATGTTTTATTTGAATTCTTATTACAGTCAAGATGAAATGAATGAAATCAATATTAATTAGAAAAAGGAGACAGAATGCCGGAAAAAAGTATCAGGGAAATGAACGAATGGGAGAAAATGCATTATTCGCTTGCTGCCCGTACATTCCATGCATCATTGATGAGTTCTTTTATTCTCGGGCTGGTGGCAATGATAATCGGATTGTCATTATATACGCTTGCTCTGGTAAATTCATTTATCAGAGAGTCTTTTATGCTTTCGAGAAATGCTGCCGCAATTCTCGAAAGAACCGTAGATGTTAAATCTTATGCCGATAAGGTTATGGAAGTATACAGAAGCCAGAGTGCTGAAGAAATGAATCAGATCGGCACAGAGACATATATTGAACGATTTGCACAGTTCATGGATACAAATGATTACAAGACAATCAATGCTGTCTTAAAGATTTTCGGACAGTCCAGTGACATGGATGCCATTTATCTTGCCATGTATGACAGGGATACCTGTGCAATCGTTTATCTTGTTGATCCGGATCAAAAGAATATGCTGAAACCCGGAGAATGGGAAACGGTGAGTGAAAAGGGAATGGAAAAGTTTCTGCGCTGGAATGGCAAGGGAAGCCTCTATGAAATCGATAAAACAGAATTATACGGATGGCTTTGTACAAGCGGTGTACCGATCATGGGCAGTGACGGCAAAATAGCTGCCTTTGTATTGACCGATGTCTCATTGGGCAGTATTGCCAAAAACATGAACAGCTTTGTGATACAGTATTCTTTAGCGATTGCTGTTGTGACATTGCTAATCGGTTATCTGCTGAGCCAGAGGATCAAGAAATCCCTTGTTGCCCCAATTAATGAAATTGCCGATGCTTCCTTGCTGTATATGCTTGACAGAAAACAGGGAAAAGCCGGATATGATCATTTTACAAACCTGAACATCAAAACCGGTGATGAAGTAGAAAATCTCAGTCTGATTATTGCAGATATGGCAAAAGATATTTCTGATTATGAAGAAAACCTGACGAAGATTACCGCAGAGAAAGAAAGAATCAGCATGGAACTGTCTCTTGCAACCCGTATACAGGGAGACATGCTGCCGAATATCTTCCCTGCATTTCCGGAGAAGAAGGAGTTTGATATCTATGCTTCAATGGATCCGGCAAGAGAAGTAGGCGGAGACTTCTATGATTTCTTCCTTGTTGATGATGATCATCTGTGCCTTGTCATGGCAGACGTTTCGGGAAAGGGAATTCCTGCAGCCTTGTTTATGATGGCATCAAAGATCATCCTGGCAAATAATGCCATGAGCGGCTATTCTCCTGCAAAAATACTGGAAAAAACAAATATGGCAATCTGTTCCAACAACCGTGAGGAGATGTTTGTTACGGTGTGGATCGGTATTCTGGAATTATCTACCGGCAAACTGACTGCTGCCAATGCCGGGCATGAATACCCGGTACTGAAACATCCGGATGGACAGTTTGCATTATACAAGGATAAACATGGTTTTGTCCTTGGCGGAATGGATGGCATGAAATACAAAGAATATGAAATTCAAATGCTTCCGGGATCAAAACTGTTCCTGTACACCGATGGTGTTCCCGAAGCGACAGACAAGGACAACAACATGTTCGGCACAGACAGAATGCTTGCATCATTAAACAAAAATCCGGATGGAGATGCCTATGACATCATGGTGACTATGAGAACGGATATTGATGCATTTGTAAAGGAAGCCCTGCAGTTTGACGATCTTACCATGATGTGCCTTGAATACAAGGGGAAAAAAGATGATTAGAAAGTTGCAGATAAATGTATATGTGCGAAGTCAACAACATGATCAATTTAGAATTAAGCGGACGAATCGATTCCAATAATGCGCACACTGTCGAAGAAAAACTGTTACAGGAGATTGCAGGAAGAAATTTGCCGGTTGTTCTGGATGCATCGAAATTGGAATATATTTCCAGTGCAGGTTTACGCATTCTTCTCAGAATCCGCAAAACCAATCCTGACTTAAAAATGATAAATGTCAACTCTGATGTTTTTGAAATACTGGAAATGACAGGATTTACGGAGATGATGGATATTGAAAAAGCATATCGGGTTATTTCTTTAGAGAATTGTGAGGAAATCGGCAGAGGAGTAAATGGATCAATCTATCGTATTGACCAGGATACTGTTGTTAAAATCTACAACAATCCCAATGCATTGGATGATATCCGTCATGAAAGGGAAGTTGCCCGTCTTGCATTGATTCTGGGTATTCCGACAGCGATTTCCTATGATGTGGTTAAAGTCGAAGATAATTACGGCTCTGTTTTTGAAATGCTGAATGCACAATCCTTTTCTAAAATAATTGCTGAGGAACCGGACAAGCTGGACTGGTGCGTGAGTGAATATGTCAAGATGTTAAAAAAGATTCACAGCACCGTTGTGCCTGAAGGAAAACTGCCGGATATAAAAGAAACGGTTTTATCTGTCGGTGGCGCTCCGCTTTCTATCGTGAAGCAATACATCGAGAGCCAAAAGACATCGCAGAGGGAGTAGTTCTATGCAGAAAGGA
>CACXCB010000166.1 GCA_902766005.1 uncultured Erysipelotrichaceae bacterium
GAAGATTACTGAAATTTGTCCTTTATGACACAGCTTGTGTCCGATATATGAGCCTTTTTATAACAGGAGTTGCTTATGGATAGCATCTTTAGTATTGGATCAGATATATATAATGTTCTCCAACAAGGTATTGGGGAGGAAATGGCATCAATCATTTTTGATGATGCTTTAAACCATGATGAAAACTTAGTTGAGCCTAATACGATCGGAGCTGACTTCTATTTCCTATTTGGGTTCATCACCGATGACATGTACATGGATTTTCCAGTGATTGCACAAGAATTTGTCTCAAAATGCGGAAAAGATCTTGCAAGGTTTAATGATGTTGGCTGGTATGACGAGGCATATATAGGCATCAATGACCCATTACGTACAATCTACAGTTACATAATGAGACTCATCTATAACGGAGCAAAGGTAGGCGACACCTATTGTGTTGAGCTAATAAAAACGCTGTACAAAACCTATCATTTTCAAGAATATAGACAAATCAAAAAGTACGATAAGCTTTCAAGAAATGATTTTAAAAACTTTACATCAGGAAAACCTATCATCGATGATATTGAAACAGGGAGAATCCTCAGTATTTCTCGTTTCTTCAACATAGAACTAGCCAATGATTGTGTCTTCATCTATAAGATTCTAGAGAAGAAAAGAGAGGTTTATCTGCGCCTCGTTGACAAGTCATTGAAAAGTCCAGAGATAAAGCAGGAAACCATCGATTCTGTAACGGATCAAGTAGATACATGGATATATGAGTCAAATAATGACCATTCCCTTGTTAAAACTTATAAGGACCTGGTAAATTTCGGAAACGCCGTTTTTAAAGACCAGGATTTCTCAGCATATTATGACAAATACTGCGTTCATGATCTCGAAGATGGCAGAACGCACTTGATCATGACCATGGCAATGCTGAAAACAATTACTCCAAACAGGGAGTATTCATTTGACGAATTACAGACATATTCCTTCATAAGAGACCTGGCTTACGCTATTGTTGAAATTGCCAATGACTTTGATAGAAATGTTGGATTTTTGCTTGGAGAAGAGATTGACGAAGAAATTCTTGAATACACAAAATATCGGCCGTCGAATATTAAAGCGCCAGATGAAATAAAGAAGCCTGCTTCGGCTCAAACAGTTACTACAACTGCAGATATAAGCCTGGGTGACATCTCATCTGAAGATTATAAAAAAGAGCTTGATGAATTACGCTCAAAGAAAAACAAAGCGGAGCAAGATGCCTCCTATTACAGAGAACAATATCGAAGTACAAAGAAAGAGGCTGAGCTGTATAAAGCATTGGCGAATAAGTATCAGTCCGAACATGATGAATTGATTCAGCTCAGAGAACAGCTGTCAAATCTGCAATCCGGTGAACAGGAACAATTGACGGATGAAGATATTCAAGAAATGTCAGATGAATTATCATCTAAGAAGATTGTCATTATAGGTGGCCATCCAAACTTCCAAAAGAAAATGAAAAACCGGTTTAGTGATTGGACAATCATTCCTACTGAGAGCTTTTCCACTACGCCAGTAACTATCACCTCAAACAAAGACGGCGTTTTCATTTATGATCAGCATATTGGTCATCCAGAGTTCGAAAGATTCAGGGATTACATGGATAAGCATGATATAAAGTATGGATATTTGAAAAATGTTAGTCCCAAATATGCTATTTCACAGATTTATAAAGAAATAAAGAACAAATAAAAAGACAGCCACTGGCTCTGTTAGAGATCCTCATCTAGAATAAGATCTGGCTCGGGACTGTCAAAAAGAAATATACCAAATTATGAGCTTCTTAACAAGAGGCTCTTTTTTATTGACAGAAACCACATTTTTTTGCTATTTATTATTGACAATAAACACACGTTTGCGCTATTATAATATTGACAGGAAACACATATTTGTATCATTTGCTTAAAGGAATCAGCTATGGAATTACAAGATCTGGGCTATAAAGGGAAAAGAATAGAGAAGCTTGCAAGCGATGGCATCACTACCATACCGGAGCTCTTATATAAAGAGCCTCGA
>CACXCB010000167.1 GCA_902766005.1 uncultured Erysipelotrichaceae bacterium
ACATATGGATCGGTGGATATATCGACCAGGATGGAAGATGGCAGTGGACGGACGGTACAGAATTCGGTTACGCCAACTGGGATGATAACCAGCCTGATAATTATGAAGGGCGCGAGACCTGCATCCGTTTTACAAATAAAGATATCCGATACCCTGAATGGACTGCACATAAAGGGAAATGGAACGATACAGCTGACTAGGGAGACAAAGAAGCGAAGCTGACCGATTTTGCCTTCATTATGGAAGAGGGGAATTGAATCAAATTTGGCGTATTAGGAATGTGTTTGTGTTGAACTGGATCCTGACGTTACTCATTGGAGGGCAGCGTTCTGTAATTGGAATTTGATCTATGTAGCATTTGCGCAGTACAAAAAGAGCTCACACGATGTGGTGTGAGCCTTTTTTGTGGGTTAAGTACAATCATTATTCGGGCAAAATAGTGGATTCGCCACGGCGTAGAGCCTTGCGAGTGCGGTTTTTCTGGTGTTTCTCTTTTTCACAAACGTTGTGTTCCCACTGATGTCTGTGCTTGTGTTCTTTCCAGCCTGTGCTGTGATGCGCACGCCACCAGAACCAGTCAGGATCACGCACGCACTCGGAATCTTCAATGAGTTTGCCGCGGGGCACCCACCGGAAGAGAAGTCTGCCTTCGTCGTCATAGAAGTTTTCACTCTTGTTAAGACGAATGAGATGCCCCGCTTTCGCTCTTTGCCATTCAAGTGCGCCGCTGTTGTGATATTTTCTGCCCTGTTTTGCGTGCTTTTTGTAAAGAGATTTTTCCTGTGTTCTTTTGCTGAGAGCTTCGTTGTAAACATTGTACATGACCTGGATTGTGTTTTCTGATGATGAGGCAGCCATAGCAGAAAACAACTCCTTTTTTATTTATAGAGCCTCACAATCGGTCATCGAGGTAAATAATTGTAGCTTTCATGGTTTATCAATCCTTTCAAAATCATAATAGTTTCTTAATTCATATAGTTAAAGTATATCAGACCATCTTTAAAAATTGTTATTGAACGCTTTTAAGGAACCCTCGTTTAAGGAACCCTGCGTTTAAGGAATCCTGGAGGTCGGTTTAAGGAACCCTGGAGGTCGGCTGGAGATGGAGTGAGGAGATCGGTGGATGCTTTTGGGTATTGATATTTAAAGGAAATGTGGTATAATATAACAAAAATTGCATACAATTATATTGCATAAGACTAAAGGAAGCCGAATATGAAGATCGCTATTTTGAACGGAAGTCCGAGGATTGGGAACACAGCCGCTATGGTTAATGCTTTTGCAGAAGGGGCGAAAGAGGCAGGGCATGAGGTAGATATTCTGCATGTTGGAAAAATGAAGATTAGCGGATGTCTTGCCTGTGAATATTGTCACAGCAAAGGGGAAGGCAAGTGTGTTCAGAAAGATGATATGGAGAAAGTAATGCCTGCTTACAAAGAGGCAGATATGATC
The DNA here is from genome assembly GCA_902766005.1 of uncultured Erysipelotrichaceae bacterium. Taxonomy (GTDB): domain Bacteria; phylum Bacillota_I; class Bacilli_A; order Erysipelotrichales; family Erysipelotrichaceae; genus Bulleidia. The sequence continues at coordinate 1,453 of CACXCB010000167.1, forward strand.
GTATACGCATCCCCTATTTACTATTTTGCCATGACGGCACAGCTTTCAGCAGCGATTCAGAGAATGTACGCTATTGGCAAGCCGGAAAAAGCAACAAAAGCGGCGCTCCTCTTAAGTTCAGCTTCTCCGAACCCTTTTGACAGCGCTATTGCTGCGTATAAAGCGACAGCGGCACTTAGCGGAATGGAAAATGTTGGCATTATAACAGCAGCCGGTGATGAGAACGGCTCTGAGGTAAAAATGGGTGAGATTCGTGATTTTGCGAAAGCTCTTTGATTCAGGTCTGTACCCTAGAGGTCCTGGATACCTAACATCTAGACACCCTAGAGGTCATTCACATACACATCATACACATCAACACCCTAGAGGTCATTCACACGTCAGCTTGAAAGGAGTTTATAATTTATGAAGAAGGTAATCAGGACGATTATTGAATGTATGGCAATAATGACGGGAGTGTGGTTTATTATCCACAGACATGTGATTTCAGCATGTCTGACAGGCAGTCCGATGCCTGAAGCACCCGAGTGGCATAAGAAGTGTTTTGGCGGATTTAGGAAGGATTGAGTATGAGTAAGAAGGTTGTAGTGGTCAATGCGAGCCCCAGGCTGAACTGGAATACAGATACGCTGGTTACAGAAGCAGGAAAAGGAGCAGAATCTGCAGGTGCTGTCGTAGAAAAGTTCGATCTTTATCGACTTGAAAAGTACACCGGATG
>CACXCB010000168.1 GCA_902766005.1 uncultured Erysipelotrichaceae bacterium
ACCAGTCTTCTCTCTGATGTGCCGCGTATAGCCAACCGGAATAGTCGATTTGATAACCATAAAGGCATCCGGATTTACAGACATCACCAGGTCGATCACAGACTCGACAGCGCTGGTATCAAAGAAGTTCTTTTGCGGATCGTAGTTCGTCGGCGCAGCAATAACCACGAAATCAGCTGTAGCATAGGCACCCGCTCCATCTGTGGTCGCTGTCAGATCAAGTTCCTTCTCCGTAAGGTACTTCTCTATATACTCATCCTGGATGGGAGACTGTTTTTTATTGATCAGATCAACTTTTTCTGGGATGATGTCCACCGCTGTTACAGTATGGTGCTGAGCAAGAAGCGTTGCAATGGAAAGACCGACATAGCCTGTCCCAGCAACAGCAATTTTCAAGTTCTCGAAATTCCGCATGTTTTCTCTCTTTCTTTTTCCAGCCTTCCGGCCCGCCTTCACAGAGGCGACTACGTAATCTCTTTACTGATTACGCAAAGTTTAATAAGTTATTATTAAAAATGTTCAACGTGTCCATATACGCCCTTCAGCTTTTTCACCACTGGCCCACTTCCATCTTTATAATTCGGATCTGGGATACGCCAGTTTCCATAAACCTGAGTAAGATACTCATCATAATTTTGGGGAACGTGAACATTCATTCCGTTATCCAATGTTACAAGCATCGTCTGAGATAGATTGACATATTCTCCATACAACACGCTTACTATATCCGGATGCTTATACTTAATTTCCGGGTCCCTGTAATATGCAATTGTAGTTGATTTTCCACCCTCAGTAATTCTGTGGCTAAAGATATCAATTGTAGCTTTTCCAAACTGATAGCACTGTTCAGTAATTTTTCCTTCAAATGTGAATTCACGAATTTTAGAGAACCCATTTTCTACCATTTTGGCTTCGATTTTCTTCCATACTGAATCATCCTCAAGGATGAATGCATAGTCGAGATCATCATCCCATTTTATGAATCCCTTTTCACGAACAAACCCTAACAGTGTTCCAAATTCGGCAAAATATGACAGTCCGAGTTCTCCTAAAATACGTTCCGCCATTTCAACAATTTGATAACCCAAAGCATGGACATCTTCTATCTTTGCTTCTAAATCCTTTTTTGAGTTTTTCTTCATTAATGCAAGGCGAATTTTTTGAATCGTTTTTTCATAGAGAAAATATGTAACTTGATTCTTTCTAAGCGCTTTGTAGATTTTTGTTCTTTTGATACCTTTCATAGATGGTCTCCTTGCAATGTTAAATTTAATCAGATCCTGTACTCTGATCAAAAAATAGTCTTCCGTTTATATATATTGACAATGAGATACACTCCAAGCGTAACCCCCAGAACCCAACGGGCCACCCATAAATCTTTTAAAACGTAATAAAGAATGCAAAACATTATCACGACTATCAAACCACCGAAAACAGGTTTTGAAGTTAGAGGGTACTTTTGTAATTTCCAAAAATGTACAATGGCAAAATGAGCCATAGCTAAAATAGAATAGCTAAGTAATGAAGCTACAGCCGCTCCATACATTCCATATCGTGGGATTAAAATTGCATTTAATACTATATTGGCTAATGCAGTTGCGCACGTACCAGTCGCAATAATTTTAGGTTTTGCATTATAAAATTCAAAATTTACGTAGAACTGATAAGTAAAAATACTGTAAATCATAACAACAAATACAGGCAGAATATTCATACCTGCCCAGTATTCATCATTTGCAAATATTTTTACAACCTCTCTTGAAAGCATCAAGAACCCACCGCATAATACAACAAAGATCTGGCAAAAATTGAAGATTTTTTTATTAAGCTTTTCGTACTCCTTCCTATCCAAATCGTCATAATAAAACGGAGCCCATGCATTGTTTAGAGCCATGCGAAGAGTTAATAATATTGATGAGAAACTGTAAAAAAAGCTGTATATCCCAATTTCAACACCATTTGTTCCCATACTCTCCATCATAATCCTATCAGATTGTGTAAGAACCTGATGTGACAGGGTATGAAATATCATCGGTAAACCGAAACTTAATCCATACAACCAATATTCTTTTCTATAACCAATAGGTTTCTTTTTTATAATGGAAACCCACATGCAAATAGCAAGGAATATCTGTGGGAAAGCCATACCAAAAACTCTGCCATAATATAACTCACCCAAATTGGGATTCCAATTAAACAAGAATAATAGTGACAACGCCGTAGTTAAAACAACCTTGATGAGTCCTATAAAAAAATGCTTTGCACCTTCTTTTTCATGGGTCCAACAAGTTGTTACATAAGTCATTACAAAGGCCGCAAAAGCTTCCATGAGAATCAAAGCATAAATAATTAGTGGAAGATCATTAATCTTCCTAATCACTCCATACCCTAGCAAAGCTAACGCCACTAAAGCCACACCAAAAAAAGATCCCTCGACCAGGACGCTAGATCGAAACGAATAATAGTCTTCCTTAAATTTCAATCGGCCTGTACCAATGCTTGAATATACACTGAGACCCATGAAGCATGTAAATATACTAACCCATGAGCTGTAAACTGAAAAATTTCCATACTGTGTTGCCCCAAGAAGTCTGGTAAAAATTGGCATAGTAAGAAATGATACGCCACTACTCACAACTGTTCCCAAAAAATTATATATGAATTGCGAGTTTACACTCTTTGACCGAATATTTAACATACTCAATTTATCTCCCACATACTGAGTAAGTGACAAACTCATTCCCATGAATGATCGCATTAAAACATGTTGATAATCAGCTTGAATACTATTCCAAACGGACTACTTAACAGGAAATTCACGAGTGTCTGGCTCAAGTTTGCTATCCTCAATAGGTCAACCGTTTCAGTAAATTTCACAAGCAAACCATCAATCAGCAGCAAATAAAAGCACGTCTTTTTGATTTTCGGATTATCATTAATCAATAATAACAACCCTGCTACACATAGTTTTACGACAAAATTGAATCGCCAGTAATGTGGCGCATTAAAAATTACACACGAAATAGCTACAACACTGACTAATAGCAAAAATGACAAAAATGTATTATCTTTCAGTTCAGTTTTTCTGTCCAGGTTATTATCTTCTTTGCGATTTTGAAACTTCAAAATCAAGAATGCTGAGAGAAATGAAAACAGCATATTATGGATAAAAGATAAGAAATATAATCTGGACACACTATATGCCGCAGTTCCTTCCTCACTATAATAGCGATATCCACTCACAATAACTCTATACAAAAGCTGATTATTCCTAAAAAATCCAATATTGTTATATAATACCGTGAGAAGAACCGGGATCAAAAAAGCAATTGCCACTGAAATATACCTTGCTTTTTTTATTAACATTGCAAGTACTCTTAGAATAATAAGAATCACTGCAGAATTATGAATAAAGCAAGGCAAAATATATAATGCATAGGTAGCTATGTTTCTCTTATTCTGTACCAAATCTCTATAAATTGCTAAAACAACTAGAGAAAATGCCGTCACACAATATATGTTATTAATTGTACTTATCTGCGGCACAAGAAAAAACTGCAGAATAAAGGCTTTATATATGAGTTCAGGCACATTCCTTCTTTCAAGATAGTCACAAGTAATATAACTAGCAATGAAGTAGATAATAAATTGTGGAACAGCTGATAGTAAACCTGGAGCATCAGTTCTTGCTATTAGCCAATCCCAGAAAACTTCTCCTACATCAAGCCAATAATAAACCGAAAACGCCTCTTTTAATGAATAAGGAAAATAACGATATAGTCTCCCTATGTATCGGCTAAGGTCCCCAGAAACCGGTACATATGAATATGCAAATAACCCTATCAGCAAAGCATATAATACAATATATTGTCTCCACCTCTTGGTATCGCGTTTCATAAAAACGAATGAATTTATTAACAATGGAGGAAAAGCTAGAAAAACCATATATGCCAAAAAATAACCCATCAGTCTGTCACCTTTCCAAGGCTATTTCTGATATGCAGAGTTGTCGCACTGTCGCACCTTTTATATTCAAAGCAAACCTGATACCGTATAATTCTCAAGAACAAGATCAACGACTTCCATTCTTTGTCAATAGTATCTACAACTATGCTTTAATAACCTTTTTTATGATCAATAATTTCGATATGATTTGACCTTTTTACAATATAGTCTTGGGGCAACAGCAATCACTACGGCTTTTGCCTTTTGCCTTAAAGAAACCGCATAATGTAACGGCATCGTCCTACCGACTCTAGAAATCGCATCGCGAGGGTCCTTAAGTTGTGGAAGAGCGCGCATGTAAAGCATTGCAAGCCTATTCCTTAAATACTTAATATCAGACTTGTTATAGTGCTTGTACTCTTCAATAAGTCCTTCAACAACAGTAATCGTTGATTCTGCACTGCGTTCATAGTTCCTTGAGTGCATAATCGATCCGTTTCTAATAAAATGATAATAAAAATATATATCACTTACATAAATTGTTTCAGCCCTCAACAGTGCGATCGGCATCCACATTTCATCTTCATGAAGTATTCCTTCATGGAAAGACAGTGAATTGTTTATAACATAGTCCGTTCTATATATATAGAACGGACTGCAGAAGCTTACATCTTCTCCAGTCAGTTCCTTTACATAGGAGCTGGCTGTGTATTCGCCCGAAGGTATTCTGTATTCCAGTTTACTTTTTTTATTTCCCTTATCGTCTATAGACCATGCCCGACCCATAATCAGGTCGTATCCTTTACTAAACAAACGGGATAAACTCTTCAAGCACCCTTCTTCAATCCAGTCATCACTGTCGAGAAGCATTATGTATTTTCCCTGGACCTGAGCTATTCCAGCGTTTCTTGCGCTTGATAATCCACCGTTTTCCTTGTGGATTACCTTTACACGTTCGTTGTTTACTGCAATGTCATCACATAAAAGACCGCTTCCATCAGTTGATCCGTCATCAACAAGGATGATTTCATAGTCCTGATATTCTTGTTTTAGGATGGAATCGATGCATCGCTGCAAATATTCCTTTACGTTATAAACCGGAACTACGATACTCAGCTCAACCGTATATTTTTTCATATGTTAATACACCTTTTCGCTATTTCACGATACGAGAAGTCTAGCATTCCCTTCTTCTCTGCAACTTCTTTCATCTTCTTATACTCTTCTGGATTATCCAGTAGATATTCAATCTTGCCTTGAATTTCGTCGACGCTATCCTGCATTAGGAATCTTACATTCCCTCCGAGATCAACATGATGTGTGCCCCGCCAATCCTTTACAAGCATAGGCTTTCCTTGCCCTGTAACTTGTTCCCACATGACAGAATGACGCCCCGGGAAAACGACAAGATCAGCAGCTTCGAAGTAATCGTAGGAATCTTTCGACAGAACCCATCCAATATACTGAACCTTCGTTCCATCCGCCAATGCTTTAACCTGATTCATCAGTTCTTGTGTAACAGAACCAAATACTATGAGGCGAACACTATCCCTTTTTATATTCTGCACAGCTTGCATAAGGAGAAGAGTCTGTGTTTTCCATTGGTCAATTTTACCAGCAGTCATGATGAGAAAATCATTCTCTTTGATGTCGTATTGTTTCCGAATTCTTACCCTTGCACCAGATGTCTTTGCGTTATTCACTAATTCGTCATCAGCACCCATAACCAGCAATTCGCACTTTTCCGCAGGAAGCCCATAAACATTCTTCAGGAATTCTACACGCACAGGAAGAACGCCATAGAATTTCTTCGTATATGGCTCAATTTGATGCTCGGTATGTTTCCATACGATTTTATGCAATACATTCTTGCTTATCCAGTTTGTTGCGCTGTTTGAGAAATCGGCGTGGTTATCCACATACACCGTGACACCCGGATGTTTCTTCAGATACTTCACAACCTGATCTATATCTAGAAACTGACCGCCATGGATAAAGAGAATATCGGGTGCAGCCTTTTCAATCGCAGCATATGTTCCTTGATATCTCTTCAGTTTCTTCCAGATCTTGTTCTCACTCTTATATGGCAGTCTGGTCACTTGAATGTCGTATTCATTCTTGTAAGTTCCCACATTATCCAAATAGCAAGTTTTTCCGTGCTCATCGAAGCTCTGGGTAGAAGCAATAACCTCAACATCGTAACCAAGCTCCTTATGGAACTTCGGAAGCATATTCTCCTGATATGAATAATTGTCCGGATAAAAAGAGCCAAGGCACAAATGTATGACCTTCATAATGTTCTCCCATTTATTCTTTCTCTATCATTTCTAATAGCATTTTCGGCGATCCGAAATACTGACCATATTTTTTCAACTGCTCATCTGACCAATTCCACCATTGTATTTCAAGAAGCTGCTCAACAACTTCATTATCAAACCGTTTCCGAATAACCTTTGCCGGGACTCCAGCAACAACAGTGTATGGCTCCACATCATGAAGTACAACAGCATGGGCACCAATAATACTTCCGTCGCCAATACTTACACCTGCTCGGATAAAGACACCATCGCCAATCCAAACATCATTACCAATGTATACCGTTTTTGAAGGAGAATATGGCAACTCAGCAAAATTTGTTCGCATGATATTGCGCCCTTTTAAGAATACCGGAGAGGTAGACACGTGATCCATTGGATGCATGCCTCCACCAATGTCACACATTCCGCCTATAGAACAGAATGACCCTATTTTTGCATCTGTGATATTGCAGCACGAACCCGTATATGAATATCTTCCCATTTTCATTTTAGAGAATGAGCAACCAACTGACGTTCTAGCCGTCTTGTCAATCTCGCACTTATAAAACGATGATAGTCTGAGTTTTCTAATAATCTTAGCCAAGTAATATGTTTTTATCATTGGTGATCACCTGTAATTATTTGTGCATATTTTTTGCTATTCTCTGTAATGCCACAATACTTTTGGAAGAATTGTCTGCATTCTTTCCATTGTGGGGAACTCTTAATCTCACATAGTGTGCTTGCTAAATCTTCCGGACGGTCAGGTTCTATAACCGGACAACCTGCTTCTTGCATAACATTTCTCCCAAACTTACTATCCATCCCAATTGCGAAAATAATCGGCTTTCCACACGCCAGGCATGTGGCCGTCTTGCTCGGCAAAGCTGTCTTGTACACATCCTTAACAAGCGGTATCACATTAATATCAGCAGCAGAGTAGATTGCCGGGGCAAACTCTGGCGGTTGCATAGGCCAAAAACTTATGTTTGTTATTCCATATTCCTTAGCTTTCGCTTCTAGCTTATCCTTATAGACACCATTCCCAATAATATGAAACCACAAGTCTTTATCATCCATCAACAGCCTTGCTGCTTCAATGAGAATATCCACATTTTGCATTACTCCAATGTTTCCAGCGTAAACTACATTAAAGTAGCGTTTATCAAATAACCGATCTGGCACAGCCATATCAAGCTTGTTTTGATCATACGGCTCATCTTGATAACTCCAGTTGTAGATAACATCAATTTTTTCAGCTGGGGTTCCATCTTGAACTAGTGTGTCTTTCATGTCTTCTGAAATTGTAATTATATGGTCGACGATCTTATAACCCCGCCGCTGAAAAGCCGCCATAACCTTAAAGACAAATCCATTTCCCTTTATGCTTCCACTATAACCAGCATTATAGGGGAAAATGTCTTGTACATTTAACGTGATATTGGCATGTCGGTTGTATTTCCTTGCTAAACGCGCAGAAACGATAGCAACATTTGTTGATTGAAGGAATACTGCATCTGAATTAGCATGTTTCTTCAATACTCCTTTACAGCTATAATAGTATCTTATCGCTCCTAGATATCTCGCGATAAAGTTTCCTTTTGAAGGGGCTTTATATGGTATGCTATCAGTTGTAACGCCAAGTTGTGCTATGTCTTCTGGTATCTTGGGCAAAGCTCCTCCTTGATCCATTTGGATGACATGAACTTGGTTCCCTGATTTTGCCAATTGCTCAATGACTGCTTTTAACAGATGCTCAGAGGTGGAATGAATATC
>CACXCB010000169.1 GCA_902766005.1 uncultured Erysipelotrichaceae bacterium
TAAATGGATCACGATCGTATTGGATGGAAGTGTCGATATCGAGATCATTAAATCCTTGATCGATTATTCCTATCAGATGGTCGATACAGCCGATGCCTGGATCGTTCCAGCGAATCCGAAGTATTACGATGTCATGCATATGTTTGACAAACAGGGCGAAGGCATATGGAAACAGTCCAGTGATGTTCATATCGGCGACATTGTTTATCTCTATGTTGCGGATCCCTATTCCTGCGTGATGTTTCAGTGCGCAGCAACAAAGACGTATATTCCTTATGAATACAAAGACAAGAATGTTTCGATGAATTACGTCATGTCATTGAAACTGCTGAAACGTTATAAGGAAGGGAAGATAAATTTCAAATATCTCAACTCCTTGGGCATCAAGGTCATAAGGGGACCGAGGCGTTTGAAGAAAGAAACTGCTGAAATACTAAGCAGCTTATAAAGAATAAGGATGGTGATATCTCTCAGATCAGGAAGCTATGATGCTTCAGCGGCGCTTCTTGCCGAAATGGTTCATGAGACATAGCACCATTTTTGATTGGTGTAAACTTTATCCGGGATAATAGTGGTTTTGTCAGATATCATAAAGATCAAAAAAATGTATAGTCTATTCATTCGGCAATTTGTAATCAAAGAATATATCTTCAGGAGCCATTTCCTCCATTGAAATTCTGAATAAATATGCCCCGTTATCTTTCTTGGATTCTTCGATAAATTCCATATAGCCATAGCCAATGTAAGTAAACGGAAGCGTAATACCATCTTCATTTTCAACTTTACGTACAAACAGATGAATTCCTTTGCTATTTTTTAATTCATCAAGTTCCTTATTACTAACATTGGCAACAGTTTCCCATTGAAATGTATCCTTATCTATATACCCATCAGCATATTTAAGATCGTCCTTTGTACTATTAGATTTAACGATAGTGACATAAGCATAAACAACACCATCATATATCTTTGTGCCTTTCATAATATCGCCAGGATTGTTAAGAAGCAGCTGTTGAACCTGTTCTTTTCTATACGGTTTCCACAGCCAGAACTTTTGATCTGCCCTCTTTCCGCTGAAATCAATATCATACTTTCCAAGGCCATACTCCAAAAGGTCCTTCATATATGCTTCCAATTCAACATCCAAAGGCACATTTAGTTTAATCATGCCTGAATCGTCAGAAAAGAAATCTTTTTGTAACATATAGTGAAGCGCATGATTAAAACCATCCTGTTCAAATCCGTTTGTATTTGATTGGGCGTATTCTTTTAGTTTTTCTTGTGTTTCCTTACCAGCGCAGTAAATTAGTTTCTGAATTATTAGATACTCGTATGGCCTTACTATTGGAAGCATTTCTGATACGTAGTTAATAAATCTTTCTTGAGTTTTATCAAAAACAGGAAGATTCTCCTCATTAATTACTTTTAAGAAGCCGTAATATGAACCATTCTTTTTGTTGTTGGTTTTTGATTGTAAAAACTTAATCAAATTAGGCGCAAAATCATTGTTTAGATAATCTACGTGTTTTGGATATGTTTCGCACGAGATATATTTTTTAAAATTGTTATAATCAGTCTCTAGATATTTTCTTGTATTAAAGTTTTCTTTATCGATGTATTCCAAAATCTCTTTTTTACTAAGATCATCTAAATGAATTTCAACACCATAATCTTCTAAACCTATACTCCGAAAATCATCGTCAATTAAAGCTTTAATTAGCCTCTTCTCTGTAACGAAGTTTTCTGAGAGGCTTCCTAATGCAAATGCTATCTGAACACTTCTTCTATAATCATTCCCAATTAGATCCAAGACCTCTACATGGTCTTTACCTTCGTATTTTCTTAAGCCACGTCCAAGCTGCTGAATAAAAACCGTCTGAGATTCTGTAGGACGTAGAAATAAAACCATATTCACCGCCGGAATATCAACACCTTCGTTAAGTATGTCTACAGTAAAAAGTATTTCTAAGTCAGCACCATCGCTTTGCAAGTCATGGAACGCTCTAATGCGCTCTCCACTAGAATTTCTTCCGGTAAGACAAGCGGTCTGGTAATATTCGCTCATCGCCTGCGACATTCTTATCGCGTGTGATCTGTCTCTACAGAACGCAATTGCTTTAAGTTTCTGGCCTGGTATCCTATGATGCTCGATCATCTGCCTGATGAATTCACAATGCTTTTCATCTGAAAATTGTTCAACAAATCTATAATCTTTTGTTTCTTTTAAACCATAATATATCAATTCATCTCGAATACCCCAGTATTTGAAAGGAACAACGATTCCATTTATTATCGCGTCTCTTAAACGAAGTTCATATGGAACGTTTTGGTCAAACATCTCAAAGACATCTTCTCCATCCATTCTTTCTGGTGTTGCTGTAATGCCTAACAGAAAACCCGGCTCATAATAATCGATGATTTTTCTGTACGTTTCTGCTGTTGCGTGATGGCATTCATCGATAATAATATAGTCCCAATGGTGTTTGTCAAAAAGTTCTAAAGAATTTGCCATTGTAATATTTGTAGCAAAAACAAAATCTTTGTTTGAATCTTTATACTCTCCGGTATACAGGCCATAATTCCTATCGCTCCCAAAAACCCTCTGAAAAGTGTCATAAGACTTATTCAAAATTGTTCCTTCTGGCGCAATATAAAGAAGCTTTTTAGGATTATAGTTTAATGCGTCAAAGGCTGCCATAAAAGTTTTACCGCTACCAGCAGAAGCAATTACCAAAGCTTTTGTTGCTCCCATAACTCTTAATCGATTTAATTCCTTTAGTGCACGACGTTGCATATAATTTGGTTTGATCTCCGAATTTGCAATATCGTAGTCCATGTCCCAACGATCAACGGCATAATACAGATGCGTTTTATATTCATCGATCATATCATTATTAAGTTCATTGGTATGTTCCCATAGATAAACAAATTCTTTTTTTGCATCCAAAAATGTTTTTCCATCTTCATCATCTATAACAGAAACATCCCATTCAATATTTTTTAATAGTGCATATATCGTTATGTTTGAGGACCCGATCAATAGTTCGTTATGATTTTCGAACTCAAATAAGTATCCCTTCGAATGGAAACCTTTTATATTGCCGCTTGAATCAACAAAACTGTCTTTATCCAGATGACAAAAGAAATTTTTTGGGTATTTATTTGCAAGATTCATAAAATACACCAAAGAATCAATATCTGTAAAATTTTGATAAGTAGAGGTAATCAAGTATCCTTTGGCTCCTCGATTTAATGCTGATTCAATATTGCCGGTCAATAATAAAAGGCCAGGTTTGCGAATAAAACTCACAGAAAAATAAAAAGCCTTACAGGTATCGATGTTCTGCTTAAGCTTGTCAATAAGTTTTTGTTCGGAGTAATTTGTATAGAATGAACTTTTCACTTTTTTCTTAATTAATACGTACTCGACTTGATAATAGTATACTTTTATGATCTTCCAAGCTGCAATTCACAATTATATTTGTATTATTGCAAACTATTTTGATTATTTGTGGCAATGCAGTTTATCCAATGATCATCTCTCCCCGGACGAACATCATCACTAAACCAGATTTCCTGGATCGTAAATGTTTCTAAAAGCTTCCTGAGCTTCTCTTCATTCATATCATTGAAGTATCTTTCGCCCTGTATTCTATCACTGTTCCCACATTTAAAAGATACATAGAAGACACCATTTTCTTTTAAAGCTATTTTGATCTTACGGATAACCTCGTCAATTCTGTCTTTATCTTCATGCAGAAGCGAAGCACTTGCCCATACTGCATCAAATTCATTTTCAAAAGAAATATCTTCAAATAAAAGATTTTCAACCTCCTGGCCAAGATATTGTGTGGCATGCAAGCACATCACTTTTGAACCGTCCACCGCTTTCACCTTATATCCGTGTTCAATGAAATATTGGCTATCTCTTCCGGATCCACATCCTAAATCCAGAATATAAGCGCCAGCCTTTAGATATTTCAGGAAATGTTTATAATGATCCGACATATCAGCATGAACAGTCGAATCAAAATAGTCTTTTGCGTTATTGTTGTAATACTGTACTGTCTTATTCATTCTTCACCTGCCATTCGTTGAATCCCAGATTTTTCGCAGAGATGTATACTGGCTCTATAATGTCTTTTAGATGGTTAATAAAATCGTTTTTATTCTGTTCTTTTTCATACAGAATATTTCTTATATTCGGATCATTCACATATTCGTTGAGACAATCATTAAACAACTTTTCAATCTTTTGATTGTTATGGCTGATTGAAATAGCCCGATACTGCAACTCACACATTTTATCTGCATATTTTCCCCAATTTGGAAGATTATTACTTTTGGAAGAATTGATGTTTCTGGTAGTCGGCGTCAGATTCCACAATTCGTCATGGGCTACATATGACCACGGTATAAAATGATCGATTGAAATCGGAACACCGTTCAACGGAACATCGCAATAGATATCTCTAATTTCCGTTTCCTGGATCACTTCCTTCCAGTACCTGATTGCATGCTCCAGCTTTCGTGCTTGCGGAGGATCGATCTTGTATATAATTCCTGGAACAGAAGGATTTCTCTTCTGAAGATACTCGATCATCTTATAACGTATCCACCCTGAAACGATTTCATAATTTTCATGGATATATTCCATGAAATCGTCGCTGACGACAATGATACTATCAAGACTGTCGATCTCTTTAAAGCGGTAAATCAACCCATTGTGATTGTTGATCAGTTTAGCAACATCTTTTTGTCCTCTGTTCCAGTCTTTTCCCTTCAAATTATCCAGATAAGGCGCTTGCAAACGATATGGAACATTCAAGGTCAATGTTTTCTTCATCTTCAACAATTCCAAATCGGCATTATTCTTTAGGGCTTCTATGATGTTCTTTTTGTTTTCACTTGATTTAATGCCGAATTTCTCAAACGCCAGAAGAATCATCTTTTCCATCGTGTCGCTCGGTCCGAGATTCAGTTTATACTCCGAAACCATATACCAGCCTGAAGCGATCATTTCGTTAATCAGTTCATCATAAGTTAAGACATCTTTTCCTGCGTAGGCCAGATCAACAATCGCTCGAAACCAGAAAAGTTTGTATGACTCTGACATATTATCAAAAAGTCGTCCAAGTTTTTTTATGTCGATCTTTTCACTTACAGGCAATTCTGTAATCATATCATTCTCCGATTATGCAGCTTTTTAGATATTCTCTTAAAGGTTCGTCCTCGCAATAGACATAGGTCCCCTTCATTCCTCTCGTGAGAAGAACATTGTACGTATTACGAATAAGATGGGCAGCCATATCGTCATCCGACTTTCGTATCATGCTGTTAGTATCTGTTTTTGCATTGGCGCTTTTATCAAAACAAATATGGCCATCGCGATAAATTAAGTCTTTTCCAATAATGACTCCGCAGTAATTCATATCAAGTCCCTGACACGTATGAATACATCCGACTTCATCAATAGATGCCGGATCATTTAGCCAGGAATACGCATTCCCAACTTCATTACAACGAAGATTCCATTTCGCTTTGAATTCTCCGTTGTCCAAAACAATATCGTATTTTGGACTATCTCTAAATTGGTTTTTACTGACCCAATTGTAGGTGTAGCCGGCAACAAGCCTGCATTTCCCGCTTGTCTTTCCATCCAGGAAGAGAGCCAAGTCCTCTTTCTGAACTTCTTTTTGGTATTCTGAATCTTTCCTCTTGATCTCACTCATCATGTCGGATGCCTTATCAAAAACTCTGAAATCATATTTATGATCCACAACATAGCGCGGTTGGTGACTGTTGTAGCCAAGAAAGGATTTGATAAAGGAAATATACTTATCTCCACCTAAAACTCTGAATTGTGTCTGCAGTTCAAGATCTTTTCCTTCTATTACTCGGCTATGGCATGCATATGCAATCTCTTTGATTCGATCAATCGTCGCATAGTCAATTGAAGTTACAGCTTGATCTTCGTCAATAAAAAATACACTTACTCTTGAAGCTCTGATAATATCTTTGAGTACATTTGTTCCTTTTTTAATGCCGACACCACCTTTAAAGGCAAATACTCTGTGCGCTTCATCAATAATGGCACAGTCATATTCGTTGTCGGGAGTCTTAACCATAACTGTAGGGTATTTGAAAAGGTTTTTTATTGCGTTCTTTTTATAATCGTTTTTTACAAGTTCTTCGGTATATAACATTCTTGGGGCTGCATTTGTAGCAAAATATGCAGCGTTGTATTTTTGACCATGTTTACCCGAAATCAGCTGCCCCAAAACATTTATAGCAACCACTGATTTTCCTGTTCCGGCTCCGCCTTTTATAATGATTGTTTTCTTTTCGTTATAATATAAAGCGTCTTCGACAGTCTTTACAATTTCACTTACAGCGTTTGCCTGAGCTTCATCATATGAGAAAAAATCATTTCCTTCAATGCTCTGCTTAAGCATATCTGCGAGATGCTTTGACGGAACTACTCTACTGTTTTCTATTTCGTAAAGCAATTCCTTATTACGGTGTTTAACGTGTCTTGAAATAAAATCAGCCAGCTTCTCTTCATCATCTTTTAGAAAAACCGGTGTATCTTTCACAATAGGATACAGTTTCAAGTCATCCAAAAGAACTGCGTTTCCGTTGTCCATATTATGAAGATATGCACATGTTGGTAAAGCAATATCATTGTTCTGAATGTACTCATTAAAATTGGCCAGAAGATTAGAATAATTTTTTGCTTGATAAGATGGATGCCAATAATCCTTTTCTCCCCCACCACCAAATGTGTGAACAAAATTCATCTTATTGGTTCTGCTTACGCTCGACCATTGTTTTAGTTCAACAATGATAACATTGTTTTTCCCGTCTCCGTCTTTCCCATAGATAAGAAAATCTATTCTGTCTTTCGACTGATTAAATTTGTATTCTATGGCTACGTCAATATCATCATCTGTAGAGGTTTTCTTTAAAACGTTAGAAATTGCCGGTAAAGAATTGGCCCAAGCTTCAATCTGGGAATCATCAAAATAGTTAATTCCGTTGTGCCTCATATTTTGAGCCACAGAATCAGCTATAACACGTTTATCGCATTCTTTTATAAAATCTGTTTTATTCTCCTGATAAATAATCATAAATATTACGCGGTTTTGATCCCTTTTATTTTCGTCTTTTATTGTAAAGCTTTATCCTTTGAAATACTTGATCAAAATATCTTTGATATAGTGATATCTTCTGGCATATGTATTATCAACTCTAATTAATGTAAAATGGTGTTCTTTACAAATATTCTGTTTAATCTGATCACGGTGTTTGACTACGTCTTCTTCGAGATGTTCTTTTCCGTCAAGTTCAATAGCTAATACAGGAACCTCTTCTTTTTGAACCTTACGGAATACGACAAAATCAAAACGACCGCGA
>CACXCB010000170.1 GCA_902766005.1 uncultured Erysipelotrichaceae bacterium
CTTTCCAACAAACATATCTCCAAAATTAGCATCCTTCAACACAGCACGAAAAGTATAAAGACTCTGCTTCAGGATCTCTTCCCGGTGTGCCACAAACAACAACCGGCAAGTTTCACCAGCATGCTCTTTCAAAAATCGCTTATAGTCAAGGGCTGCGATTACTGTCTTTCCAGTACCCGTAGCAGCTACTATGAGATTACGTATGTGCCCGCGCACTTTTCGTTCTGCAGCCAGCCTGTCCAGGATTTCCTGCTGATATGAATATGGCAGAATGTCCAACGTGTATAATTCAGGATTGTTTGCGTCAAAATACTTTTCAGCATTTAATGCTCTTATAAGATAGGTCTGTTTCTCTTCCGTATATTCTTCAAACTCCGCAGAATTCCAATAGCTCTCAAATGTTGCAGCGATCTTGTCGATCGTCTCAGGAAGATCTGAACGGGTAACTTTAACATTCCATTCCAGACCGCTGGAAATTGCGGCATTTGAAAGATTGGAAGACCCCACATAGGCCGTGGTAAAACCTGTATTCCGATAAAAAACATATGCTTTTGCGTGCAGACGGGTACGCTTAGTATCATAGCTGATCTTGATCTCTGCTCCTGGGAGCTTTCTCAGCTCTTCAACAGCCTTCACGTCAGTAGCTCCCATATAGGATGTGGTAATTACCCTCAGTTTCCCACCATTTTTTGCAAACGTTGTTAGCTCTTCTATGATAAGACGCAGGCCGCTCCACTTGATAAAAGAGACCAACATATCAATCCGGTCAGAGGATATGATCTCTTTTTTCAGTTCTGAAAACATCTGTGGTTCATGAACAGCTCCAGTAAAAAGACTCGTCTGGGAAATGGATGTTTCAGGCCGGGGCAACTCCTTTTTTCCATTAACGCTCTGGATGTTATTCTGGCGGTCCAAAACAGCAAGCAGCTGTTCCGCTCTTTCTGCCACGGAACCCGGGCCATCTTCTTCTCCTTCATCTTGTGAAAGAGACCGAATCATGCGGTTAGCCAATCTGATTTGATCTTGCAACTTGCCGCCCTTATCCTTAAGCTGCATAAGCTGCTGCTCAGTCACCTCAGCAATATATTTCGAGAGCACTTTAGCAGCTTCCTCCTCATCGATCGCTGCAGTCTGTACCTGACGATCCGCCTTAGAAAGATCAGAAAGATCTTTTTCCAGAGCTTTATTAATAACCTGTTCATAAAGTCCGTTTTGAAGCATCTTTTATTTCTCCGTTTTTATCTGTCGGTTATCTAATTGCTCTTTACTAATTCATGAATGATACTTTTCACACTCAAGTTTGTTTTTTTATTGGTTATAATCTCTGTTACTTTCTTTACAATACCTCCCATTTTTCCATCTATAATACTGTCAATCCAATCAAGGCTCTGTTTCTCAATTTCACCAAGATAAACCTTTTCCATTATAATACTTGAAGACTCGCCTATTGCAAAAACAATAGCTCCTGCTATGACTGCATTAAGAACATCTGCTGCTATATTGACAATGCCTGGAGTCATCTTCAGTTTGTTAATCGCCGCTTTTGCTACCATGCTAACTGTTCCTGTTTCTACTATTCTCGATATCACCTTTTTTGTATAATCATCGTCCTGATCCAGTTGATATATCTTTGAAATCTGTGTTATTAAAAGAGTTTCAAGCGGCGTGAGGATAACTGCATCCGGAAAATCTATTGGCACAGCACCTACAACAGCTCCCGAGGTGGCAGCTCCTACTGTCAATATCTGTGATTTGATTCGTTTGTATTTTAAATCATATTTTCTAACAGCTTCTTCAGCATCACGTATTGCATCATCAAGATTATCTTCGGTAGTTTCAATTAGTTTCTCTATACCTCGTGGTACAATCTCGTGTCCTTTCGGAGCCTGCGCAAGAACCGGGATAATTGCTGTAGGCATGCCTGTTTTCTTTGCAAATTTCAAGAAAGTATCTTGTACCATTTTTATGTTGTCCTCATCCTCCGCAGGAAAGAAGGATTTGGTCAACACAACAATAATAGGAACATCTTTCCATGCCTTTTTTACTGTCTCTAAAGTTGCAACCATCTGTTTTGTAAATCTTTGTGAAGTTGCGTCTACGCAAAACCATAGCATATGGATTCGTGGTTTTTTATCTCTCAGGCCATCTTTTAACCATTTCTGCATATCCTTTACTGCTTTTCTGGTATTAACGGCACTATATTCAAAACCACGGCTGTCAATCAATCTAAAGTTTAAATCAGGAGACTCATAGGACTGCATTTTTTCAGTTACATGTTTACCCTTGCCAACCTCGGCTACCTCCTGGCCAATGACTGTATTGATTAATGTTGACTTTCCTGCTCCTGAAGTACCTAATACTAATATATTTGCTTTTTCTTTCATATAAACGATTCCTCTTTATCCATTCAGGACCTAATCGCATCCTTTTATGTTTGTAGCCATAAATTATTGCTTATAATTTCCCAAAATATATGATACCACAGTTCCCAGAAACTAACCACCTTATCAGAAACATACTCAGAAACAAGCCTAATATAATTATTACTCTATGTACATAATCCTACATAATCGAGTGTCTGGCCTTCCAACCTAATACTACTCTCCCATTTAATTTGCCTATTCATTTACCCGGTTAATGCTCCTTTTGTACAGGCACTGATCTTTTTAGTTCAAGACTCGCTCGCGAGTCTTGGTGTAGGATTCGGGTCTACCCGCCCTCGAGGAGCGTATAATATATCCTTTCCTGGACCAGTCATAGACAAGGCTTTTGCCGGAGTCAGAATCTCCGGCAAAGTGAGCCCGTATGTCTTTTATATCACGTTGAATAGACTTCTCATTTACTTTGAATCGTTTTGCTTCTTCTGCTTTTACCAGCACCTCACCAGCCATCAGACGGTTATACATACTGATTAGTCTTTCAACTTTTTTATCCATACTTTTCTACCTTGTTATTCCACTTTGGTAAGGGCTTTCGCAATTTCTTCAGTTAATTTATTCTGCTCATAGGTTTTGAGATGTAAAGATGCAGGCGACATCTTCACACTTTCCCACAACCCCTTAGATATTCCATGATTGCATCATCTGACATCTCCGGATAGGTTTCTTTCATCCCTCTGTACAGCACAATCCCATATTCTGAAGATACCCGGTCAAAGCTTTCTCTTGGCTTATTCTGATGACCGGCATATGTGTATACGGGAATCCCATCTATATATCCTAAAGATATGCATTCTGGATACCATTTGCTTCCCCTGCCTTCTTTATCATGTATTTCCTCGAACTGGCTTCTCTTAATCTTGTAGGCCCGCCCATAGGAAAAGCCTGGTTTGCTGAGATCCAGGAAGGATACCGCGCTTCTCTTCCATGAACCCTCAGCATAATTGGAGTAATACATATCATAGGGTATAGTTATGGGCCTGCTGTCTTCTGGCATAGATGTGTCAAAACAGGGATAATAGGTTTTGCCATTTTCCTTGCAGCGGCCGCCCTGGATATAATAACCGAGCCTTTCTTC
>CACXCB010000171.1 GCA_902766005.1 uncultured Erysipelotrichaceae bacterium
AGACGAATTGGGGTATATGGAAGTCTTATTTATTCATGACGTATTTGTGACGGCGCAATCCGCGCCGTAATGGAGGAAAACATGAAAAAAATAAACATGAAAAAAATATAGCCGGAATATTTCCGGCTATATCAGTTTCTTTGCGAATCAGAAATTATTTATTGAGCGTAAATGTACTGCCATCTGTGAGAATGGAGATTGTGTCTCCTTCTTCCACTAGTAACATTTCCAGTACATCTGCATACATTGCATGATAGATATTTTGATTTTCATCGACAATGTAGATCCATGTATTTCCATCAATGACCATGGTTTCAATACGCTGGATGGTAATTGTCTTATTGGTAAAGTCTGAAGTATCTGTTGGGATATCAGCCTTGATCAGACGGCCGTATTTTTCCAGGCATTCTGCCTGTGTTGTGGCAGTTGCAACAGTGTTGTACTGCTCGACATCCACTGCTGCATACATTTTCACCAGTCCGTTTGCATCTTTGAGCACCATGATGTAGGTTGGTTTTCCATCGACATTAATCAGGCTCGGAAAAGAAGCAATGTATCCTTTTTCCTGTACTTCGCCTTCAGCACTCTTCATGCCGGAAAATTCATCTGCACCGGCACAGGAAATAAACTTTGTCTCACTGGTACGCTCATTGGCTAAGATAAATCCGATATTAGAGGAGTCACCGTTAACAGATGTGACGCCTGTATAAATCCAGATATCACCATCCTTTGCGATATATCCATAATCCTGATAGCGTACACTGTCACCATCATCATCTTCTCTTTCGAGTGTTGTAATTTGACGGCAATCCTTTTGGGAGAAGATGCTGTTGAAGAAACCATGCTGCAATTGGGCATGATCATTGTATTGTGTACAGATCAGATCACCTTCAAAGATGACATCTGCCCATTGGGGAATACTAGCCACATCATACTTTTCCATTGTTCCGGTAATCGGATCTACGATGATTGCACCTTTGACGATTTTGCCGCCAAATAATCCTATGGAATGATCATAGACAGGAGCGATATATTTCGGATTTCCTTCTTCATCGATTTCAAAGTGCACATAGTCGAATAATACCGTTGGATAGGTGAAACGAATTTTTCTGTAGAGATTGTCGGAAAAATAAGCAGATGGAACATACCGCATGTTTTCATTCAGTGCAATGTAGTCTGCTGACATGTCTACAGGATTGACCAGAACATAACCCGGAATACCGTTGTTTTTATTGCTTCTCCATTTGAAGAAGCCGTCATATTCCAATGGTGCTACTTTTACCGGAGCATCCTGATAGTTGATCTGTACATAAGAGCCAACATTAAACTGGCTGACAACATTTGTCAATGAACCGATGCGACGGTCACCAAGTCTTTCTGCACTGGCGGTATCCATTAAGGCTATGGAAGAAGAACCGGATACAGAAGGAATAACATCAATGGAATCTTCCTGTACATGTAAAATCTCACTGTATCTTTTTGCATGGAAGATTCTTGTTCCATACAAGGTAATGAGAAGAAACATGCAGATAATGACAGTTAAAGCTGTTAACGGTACTTTTACTGCCGGTTCCTGTTGTTTCACTGAAGCAAACAATGCCGCAAGCAGAACATAGATCACGAGAATAACTGCAATGAAGATCCAGAAAGTGACTGCCTTCAGGTTTACCGGTGGCAGGAAGAAATAGTACATTGCTGCAGCAATAATCAATGTGATGATGACCGGTGCTGCCATGACTTTGCCATTACCTGAAATCTTCATCTTTTCAGGAATTTTAATTTCGATTGTGTTTATCTTTCTCATTGTCTTACCTCCATATAAGAAAACGGATATGGTATTTACCATATCCGATTCATTACTTGATGAGTCACACATGGCAAATACCTGTGTGAGTCTTACAATTACGGACAGCCGGGATAAATCCGTGATGACGGCTGTTCCACTTGCGTTTGTTACTCCCTCGCACGAGATTACTATAACATATTCCCCGGAAAGTACAATATATTTCGAACAGAGTTTAAAGCTTTATTGCAGCGATCGGACCGTTCTTTGGAAAAGTCATGCCAAAGGCACAGGGATTGTTCCTGACACCGACACTGGATCATTATGTTCTGGATGATGGATACTATACACTCATGGATCAGGGAAGAATTCATGATATTCCGTATCTCGTTGGTTCTGTAAAAGATGATATACTGACAGAAGAGAATACACAGAGACCTGATGAATCCCCGTTATATAAAGGATCTCTTGCATTCAGCCATAAACTGGAAGAACTGGGAAGAAAACCTGCCTATGTATATTACTTTAAAAGAGATCTTCCGGGAGATGATCTTGGCGCATGGCATTCTTCTGAACTCTGGTATATAATGGGCACATTGAGAAGATGCTGGAGACCATGGACAGAGGAAGATTACAAACTGTCTGAACAGATGCTTGATTACTGGGCTCAGTTTATGAAAACAGGAGATCCAAACAAAGAAGATCTTCCGGAATGGAAAACTTGTTCTTCCAAAGACAATTTCATTAAAGAATTTGATATTTAGGAAAGGAAAAAAATATGCCATATAGAAATCCGATCATACCGGGATTTTATCCCGATCCGAGCATTTGCCGGGTTAAAGATGAGTATTATCTTGTAAACAGTTCCTTTGAATATTTTCCCGGTGTGCCACTATGGCATAGTGATACTCTTTTTTCCTGGGAACAGAAGGGGTATGTGCTGACAAGAGAATCACAACTGGAATTGGGAAACTGTCCTGCTTCCGCAGGTGTATTTGCACCAACCATTCGTGAACATAACGGAACTTTCTATATGATTACCACCAATGTCAATCTGTTTCCGAAAGGAACACCGAACTTTATCGTTCATACAGATGATATAAACGGTGAATGGAGTGAACCGGTATACATTGATCAGATGGGTATTGATCCGACGCTGTTCTTTGATGATAACGGAGATGTATATTATGCCGGTACAGGATTTGATGAAACAGGAAAACAGGGTATTGTTCTGTTTATGATTAATCCGTTAACCGGAGATATTAAGAGTGAAAAGAAATATATCTGGTATGGAACAGGCGGAAGAAATCCCGAAGGACCGCATCTGTATAAAAAAGACAACATGTATTATCTGATGATTGCAGAAGGCGGAACAGAATACGGGCATATGGTTACCGTTGCCCGCAGTGAGAATATATGGGGACCGTATGAATCCTGCCCGTATAATCCCGTTCTTTCCCATCGTGACAATGATAAAAGTATTTTCCAATGTGTAGGACATGCAGATCTTGTCGAAACAAAGGATCATGAATGGTATGCGGTATTCCATGCGGTAAGACCATCCGCAGCACAATTGCATCACATCGGCAGAGAAACAATGCTGGCAAAAGTCACATGGAAAGACGGATGGCCACTCATCAACAATAAACATCCGATATCCGTTTGGATGGGTGAAACAGAAAAGACATATAGATATGATGATTCCTTTACGGATTGTTTTGATACAAAACAATATCATCCGAAGTGGTCCTGGTTAAGAAACCCTGATCTTTCCTTATATATAATAGGAGATGGATTACAGATAAAAGGTTCTTCCTTTACACTGGATGATACAGCTTCAGCATCTTTTATGGGTGTAAGACAGACACAGATGGAACTGGATTGCATGACAGAAATGTCTCTTGAAGGGAATGGAACTGCAGGTATTTGTGTATATCACACGAATGAACACCATTATGATCTGCATATCAGAAAAACAGATACAGGATACGGTGTATCTTTGAAAAGAAGAGTGGCAGATATGACCGTAAACAGTGAAGAATTCTTTATTGCAGAAACAGATCATCTGATCCTGAAGATAGTTGCAGAAAGAAATATATATTCCTTCTATGCAGGTAAAGATGAAGAACATTTGATTTCGATTGGCACAGGTTCCACACAGCTCATGTCAACAGAAGTCATGAAGGGAACATTTACAGGATGCTTCTTCGGCTTGTTTGCGGAAGGAGATGCCTGTGCTAAATTCAGATATTTCAAAATTCTTGAATCAAAAGAACAAAAAGAAAAGAATGCAGCAGATCTGCAAAGGGAATATCCGGTATAAAAAAATCAGACATCATTGTCTGATTTTTTAAGTGGGTATGAATCGGAAATATTTATTGCAATATTCAATCTAAACGGTTATATCAAACAGGTCCAAAAGCTGTATGAAGGTATCCTGTCCATCGAGACAAGTATCAATCAGATATCCTTTCTCATTATTCCATTCGGATAATCCTCTGTAGTAAAATGCTTTTTTTCTGTCTTCGATAAGAAAAGGAATCATCTTCCAATGAAGACATTCTTTGAGAGCAATCAGACGTCCGACTCTGCCATTGCCATCCTGAAATGGATGAATATGTTCGAAATCAGCATGAAAAGCGATAATATCCAGGATAGATATTTCATCTTTTGCAGTATATGTATTTAATAGTTTCCTCATTGCTGTCGGAACATCTTCAGGTATAGTGGTTTTTCTTCCGCCCACAACATTCGCTCTTTGTTTGTATTCACCGACAGAAAACCAAGAGAGAAAAGAATCTCTTGTATCATGCTTCAGAATGTAATGAAGTTCTTTGATAAAAGCTTCTGTCAGTTCTTCTTCCGCATGATCAATCACATAGTCGACTGCCTTAAAATGGTGAATTGTTTCTAAAATATCATCAACAGGAATGCCGTCACCTGTATCAATTGTATTGGTTTCAAAGATCATTCGGGTTTGTTTCTCAGAAAGTATACTTCCTTCTATATGGTTGGAATTGTAAGCCATTCTTACCTGCAATTCATGATAAAGACCACCGGACAGTCTGATTTCCTTTTCTTCCCGAAGACGTTGCAAAAGAGGGTTGTCAGATATAATCCGATACAGATCATCCGGCTCACAACAGAGATAATCGGATATTTTCTGAAGTGTAATTTTTGAAAGTTTTTCACCTTTATTGATTTTGGCAATGGTGCGGGAAGATATACCAAGCACATGTGTAAGATCCGTTTTGTATATACCTTTATCTTTTAATATCTTTTCAAGATTTTCATAGGAATACATAGAAACACCTCTAAGAACTTTACTTAATTTTATAAAAATTAATAAAAATGTAAAGTTTTAATCATTATTATTCAATAAATAGTAAAACAAAAAAGAATCATCACTTTCAGAAATGTGTATATCGTTTTGTCTGATAATGCCGGATTCATGGTATGGTCAACATCATACTATCTCATGCAAACATCCCTGAGAAAATCCAGTGGGGCTTTTCCTGTTAAAGATATTATCCAAGTCTCTTTATGATATAATTTTGTACAGAATGACGAGGTAAAGATCGTGAATGATCATAAACAATTTGATGTTGTGTGTGCAGGCATAGCGACCTGGGACACACTTTTTACGGGGATTGACCGTGATTTAATGTCGATTGACGGTATACTGGCCAAAGGATATTATGCTTCTTCCGGAGGAGATGCGGTAAATGCAGCTGTCAGTATGAGCAGATTGGGCATGAAGACAGCGATTTGTGCATCTATGGGCAAAGACAGCGCTGCAGAGATGGTCATCAATGAATTGAAGCAGGCGGATGTGGATTGCTCATATCTGCACCAGAGTGCAGATGTGCATACTGCTTCTCCTGCAATTCTTGTTGATCCTGAAGGGGAAAGACATATTATCCGTGTTCCGGATAACGGCAATCATTTTTTTACGCAGGAAATGGTGCGTGATGAATTGCTCGTCAAAGCAAGACATCTTCACCTTGCCAGTGCCAATGTCTTAAAGAGACTGGATGGAGAACCTTTAACCATTCTTTTTGATAGAGCACATAAGCTTGGTTTAACTACATCGATGGATGCATCCTATGACAGAGATGGCAAGTGGATGAAAAATATTGAAGGTGCTTTACAAAACTGTGACATCTTCATTCCTTCCAAACAGGAAGCTTCTGTATATGCCCAAAGTGCGGATTTATCTGAGATATGCAATTTCTTCTCACAATTTCCTCTGAAGATCTTCGGTATCAAGCTTGGAGAAAAAGGTGTATTGGTCACAAACTTTAAAGAAACATGGACCATGGATACTTTGTATAAGAAACAGCCTGTCGATACAACAGGGGCAGGAGATGCCTTCCTTGCAGGGTTTGTCAGTGCATGGTTAAAGGGATACGATATTCCTTCCTGTGCTGCAGTAGGCAGCGCACAATCGTATTCTGTATTAGATGGCATAGGTGCAAATGTCACCGCCGGAACATGGCATGATGCGGTACGGTTATTAAATGAAAATCATATTCCGTTAATGAAAGAGGTGCATTCATGAAAGAGCTGCTTCATCATATGTTGAAAAACACGGAATTATCTGTAGGCAAAGGAAGAAACTACTTCACGATGAGCAGGGGAAGTTTCCGTTACCGTAAATTTATCCAGTGGAGAAGAGATCTTGTACAAACAGCTTTGGAATACAATGAGAATGGATTCACGCTTACTTTCCATGATGATAAAGATAACCATGATTATTTCATGGATGTAAAAATGCATGAAGGAAAATACGATGTAGAAATGCGCAATATTGCCAAAGGTGTAAACCGGTTCTGGATTACCATGCCTTGTGGAAAGAATGAACATTTCTATGGGTGTGGTGAAACCTATTCCAAATTTGATTTAAAAGGGGAAAAGGTCAGAATCTTTGTCGCAGAACACCAGAATACAAACAGAATCTCAAGAAAAATTGTCAAAGACAGAATCGTGGGTTCTGATCCGGAAAAAGATCTTCCTTTTTCGGCATATGAATCCTATTATGCCCAGCCTACCTTTGTTTCATCGAGAAAATACTTTCTGCATGCAGACAGCGTGCAGTATGCAGAATTTGATTTCCGCAAAGAAAATAAAATCACCCTGTATTTCCAGGATCATCCATCCTTCCATATGGAATCCGGCAAAACCTTTATAGAAGTATCTCAGAAGATGAGCAGGTTATTGGGACATTACGGAAAACTTCCGGAATGGTTATATGACGGTGCAATATTGGCAATCCAGGAAGGTTGCGATGCGATTGATCGAAGAGTACAGAAAGCTTTGGATGCAGGTGTCATTGTTAACGGTGTCTGGTCGCAGGACTGGTGCGGATGCAGAAGAACAGGTTTTGGCTATCAGGTCATGTGGAACTGGGAAGCAGATGAGGAATTGTATCCGCATCTGAAAGAAAAGATCAAAGAGTGGAATGCCAAAGGGATTCATTTCCTTGGCTACATCAATCCGTTTATGGCTATTGAAAAACCACTATACAAGTATGCCAGTGCACATGGATATTGTGTAAAGAATAAAAAGGGTGAAGATTATATGGTTACCATCACCACCTTTCCTGCCGCAATGATTGACTTTACCAATCCCGAAGCCTATGAATGGTACAAGGGCTTGATCAAAGAAAATATGATTGGTATCGGCATGTCGGGATGGATGGCTGATTTTGGGGAATATCTGCCTGTGGATTGTGTTCTTCACAAAGGTGATCCGAAGAAACTGCACAACCAATGGCCTGCCATCTGGGCTAAATTAAACAGGGAAGCTGTGGAAGAATGCGGTAAAAAAGATGAAGTCTTCTTCTTTATGCGTGCAGGTTATACAGGAAGTGTAAAAGATGCAGCAAGCATGTGGACAGGAGATCAGCATGTTGACTGGTCGAAAGATGACGGCCTTCCTTCCGTAATTCCTGCAACATTATCTTTGGGCATGAGCGGACAGACCATTGTCCATTCAGATGTCGGTGGCTATACCACTGTCATGCAGATGACCAGATCTAAGGAATTGTTATTGCGATGGGAAGAAATGAATGTCTGGTCGCCATTATACAGATTCCATGAAGGCAATCAGCCTTCCAGAAATGTGCAGTTTGATGCAGATGAAGAACTTCTTGCACATTTATCAAAGATGTCCCGCATACATGTTGCCTTAAAGCCGTATCTTCTTAAACTGGAGAAAGAAGCACAGGAAGGCATTCCAATGATCAGACCGCTCTTCTATCACTATGATGAGGAATATGATAACGATAAAGAATATTTATTAGGAAGAGATATCCTTGTGGCACCAATCCGCAAGGAAGGAAGAACAGACAGACATGTTATATTCCCGGATGATACATGGATTGAATTATCCACCGGAAAAGAATATAAGAAGGGTACAGCTGTAATACAGGCACCTATCGGACAGATACCGGTATTTGTGAGAAAAAACTATACAGTCATTGATAAAGAAACAATTGAACAGCTCGAAAAGGAGATCAGATCATGATCGAGGAGAGAAAACATTCACTGAAAACCCGTATGGCCTATGGGGCTGCGGATATCTATGGAGGAGGAGCCTTCGTTGTCATCAGTACGTTCTATACCGTATTTTTAACAAAGGCGCAGGGCATGCCTGCTGCCATGGCAGGGACAATACCGTTAATCGGTAAGGTATGGGATGCGGTAACCGATCCGATGATGGGAAATATTTGTGACAGGACAAAATCCAGATTTGGTGCAAAGAGATTCTACATCATGGTTGGATCCCTCTTATCCGCATTAACTTTTATTCTGATGTGGATTACCGTACCGTTTTCAGGCATGGCATCCAAATATGCATTCTATGTATTGATGTATATGTTGTTTTCCACAGGATTTACAATTGTCATGGTTCCATATAACGGGTTATTACCGGATATGGTGGACGATTATACCGAACGTTCCCGTTACAGCAGCATCCGAATGGTTTTTTCCACTTTCGGTGCCATTCTTGCCGGTTTGATTCCGACAATATTGATTAAGGATAATACCAATCCTTCACCATATCTGCTGGTTGCGATCATCTTCGGCATCATCTTTACTGCAACCATTCTATGGACTTTCTTCGGAACATGGGAAAAACAGAAGGAACCTGTCAAGGTACCATTAAAGGACAGCTTTGTACAATCTTTTACCGTATACAAAAGCAAATCCTTCAAGATGTTTATTGCTATCTTCCTGTTGGGACAGGGAGCTGCAGATTTCGTTACCGGATTAGCTGTGTATTATGTCGATGATGTCTTAAATGCCTATGGCGGAGGAAACTTTACGATTCTGATGGGCGTGTTATTGATTGCACAGTTTATCGGAACAATCGTCTTTGGACAGATCATGCAGAGAACTACAAAGACATTCCCGATTTTGCTTGGTTTCCCGATCCGTATTGCAGCGACGTTGGCAATGCTGGCATTCTCTCATGAAGGGGCAAACTTCATCATTATCCTGGCATTATCCTTCATTATCGGTTTGGGCATGGCAGCTTCTTCCACAAGCATCTATGCAATTTTGAGTGATATGGCGGATGTGGATGAATTAATCACAAGTATCTCAAGACCGGGTACATGTTCCGGTATGGCAACATTTATCCGTAAGATTGCGACAGGATTATCTTCAGCGATTATCGGCTTCATGCTGGCGATGATCGGTTATGATGAAATTGCAGCAAGTTCCGGCTTGAGACAGACCGCATCGGTACAAAGCGGGATTGCCTATATTTATATCTTTGTTCCCGTGATCCTGATGGTACTTACGATTCTTGTCGCATTGCGATTCCCTTTGAAACAGAAAGAATTTGAAATCATCAAAAAGGAAATTGCCAGAAGAAAAGGTGTGGATGACAGTGTGATTACAGATGATGAAAAGAAAGTTTGTGAGAAGGTAACAGGCTTCACATACGATACGCTCTGGAACAGAGAAAATGCGATGAAATTATAAAAGGAGGATTAAATGAAAATCGGTTTTATAGGACTTGGCATCATGGGCTCTGCCATGTGTGCAAATATCATTCACAAGCATGATGATCAGGTATATGTATTTGACTATGTAAAAGAAAAGACAGATCTTCTCGCAAAAGAAGGCGGTATTGCCTGTGCTTCAGGAAAAGAAGTGGCAGAAAAAGCAGATGTGATTATAACCATGGTGCCGAAGAGCGAGCATGTACAATCGGTTAAAGAAGAAATACTATCTGTATTAAATGAAACAAAAACATGGATTGACATGAGTACAATTGATCCTGCTGTTTCTGTTGCGATTGCAACAGAGGTCAAAAAAACAGGAGCTTCTTTCGTCGATGCACCGGTTGTCAAATCCCGTCCTGCTGCAGAAGCAGGAAAACTCGGTATCTATGTGGGTGGAACAGAAGCGGATTATCAAAAGGTATTACCAATCCTTTCCTATATGGGAGAAAACATAATTCGTATGGGAGATAATGGCAAAGGTCTTGTCATGAAGATTTGTCATAATGCCCTTGTCAGTCAGATCCAGAACGGTGTCAATGAAACCGTTACCCTGGCAGGAAATAACGGCATTGATATTCTGACATTTGCCAAGGCAATCAGCTATGGCGGAGGGCAGAATTTCTATCTTGATTCGAAGAAGGATGTCATCGCCAGGGAAGATTTCACAACCGCATTCTCGATCGCTAATATGCATAAGGATGTGCATATCTGCCTTGATCTTGCAAGACAAACCGGCACATACATGCCCGGTGAAGAAAATGCGGCAAGAGTATATGACACTGCAATGGAAAAAGGATATGGCAATGAGGATTTCTCTGCAACAATCAAGGTGGTTAAAAATGCTGGATAAGCTCAATGCGGTCAATGATGTAGAGATTAAAAGTGTTTTCGATCCGTGTTTTGCCTCATATGGGAAAGTTATTACAGGATATGATGTAAAGGATCTGGTTCAATACATGGAATCGGAAACAGATATCCCTGATAACGGCAACAAATATATCCCATCCGATACAAACATGGAAGCTTTCCCGACCAAAACGATTATTGAAACAGTCTGCTATGGAGGTATGCCGGTACAGATCGGTTACTGTAATGGCAGAAACACGACTTATAACGGTTTTGAATATCATAAAGGCAGTGAACTGAATATTGCTGTAACAGATTTCATGTTAGTGCTGGCACATGTATGGCAAATCAAGGATAATACCATTCGTACAGAAGATGCACAGGTATTTTATGTACCAAAAGGAACAATCATTGAAATGTATCAGACCACATTGCACCTTTCTCCCTGCAGAACATGCGATGAAGGATTCAAATGTATTGTCATTCTTCCGAAAGGCACCAATACGCCATTGACAGATGAAGAAAAAGATAGGAGAAATAACAGCAGTGATCCTGAATCTCAGCTTTTGCTGCAAAGAAACAAGTGGGTTCTTTCCCATCCGGAAAGAAAACCATTAATGGATCAGGGAGCGTATCCCGGATTGATTGGTGAAAACAAGGAGTTGAAGTATGAATAAGGAATTTCAGGTAATCTATGTACCGATCGGTGTCGGTACCTTCCATATGCCTTCCGCAACAGAACAGTTTCAGTTATCCATAGAGTTGTTGAAGGAACTCTATGAAGATGTCATAGTTCCGGATGAGATGTTATTGAGTGTGGATAAGTTGAATGCCTTTTTGGACACAGTCAATCCGGATCTTGTGATTTTACAGAATCTGACATTTGCCAATGCAGCGTATGCTTCGGAAGTCATGCATCGTTTCAGAAATGTTCCGTTACTGTTATGGACATTACGGGAACCGGTGATTGATGGCGGAAGACTTCGCTTAAATGCGCTGACCGGTGCCTTCTCTGCCGCAAATACAATCCGGCAGTTTAAAGAGGAACCGTTTGAATATGTGTATGGTTCACCGAAAGAACCGCAGGTAAAAGATATCGCTGCCAAGATGATTCAGGCTGCAAAGGTACGCTTTGCAATGCAGAATTTGAAAGTCTGTGCCATCGGTCATACGCCACAGGGATTTGGTTTTGGCAGAGCACTCGATAATGACATGCTGGAGGCATTCGGGGTAAGACAGGATGCTATTGAAGCAAGGGAATTAATTGAGAACGCAAAGGCATATACCGATGAAGAATGTAAAGAGTATCTGGAAGATGCTTTAAAGAGAACGGTTGGATTGGAAGAAACACCGGAAAAGAACAGACTTGATTTTGCAAGACTGTACAAAGCATATGAGGTCTTTGTAAAAGATAATAAAATCGGTGCAATAGCTTCACGATGCTGGCCGGATTTCTTCACCTCATTTGGTACACCGGTTTGTGCAGTATTGGCAATGTTAAATGATCTTGGTGTAGCGGCAGCTTGTGAAGCAGACATGTATGGCGCTTTATCCATGTGGATGGGCATGCAGTTAAGCGGAAGAAGTGTATTCTTCGGCGATCCTGTTTCACTGAATGAAGAAGAAAATACAATTACTTTCTGGCATTGTGGTACAGCAGCATGTTCCCTGGCAAGAAAAGATACGGGTGCATGCATCGGAGAACATTGCAATCGTCATATCGGACCAACCATGGAATTCGGTTGTGAAGAAAGCGAACATGCCACAATCTTCCGTATCGGCAGAAATCCAAACGGAACATTCC
The DNA here is from genome assembly GCA_902766005.1 of uncultured Erysipelotrichaceae bacterium. Lineage (GTDB taxonomy): Bacteria > Bacillota_I > Bacilli_A > Erysipelotrichales > Erysipelotrichaceae > Bulleidia. The sequence goes on from CACXCB010000171.1 coordinate 12,451, forward strand.
GTTTCTTTATTGCTTCAGGCAAGGCCATCGACAAGCCGAAACAGTTCTTCGGTACATCCACAGTAATTGAGATGAAGGAATCTGCAGAAAGGATTATCCATCAATCTGTTCTGGAGGGATGGGAACCGCATTATGTGGTTGTCTATGAAGATGTAGCGGATGAGTTGGAAATGCTGGCACACATGTTCAAGGCAGATGTAAGAAGATATTAAGAAAATGCAGGGAATCCTGCATTTTTCTATGTCATCCCAATAATCTTGCTTTTGTGATAATTGTATCTTTTTTGGAAATGGTGTGACATATCCGATATAGGACCGGTTTCTGGTTTACAAATAAAGTATGGTTATAAGAACATTGCCATATACAAAGGCAATGTTTTTTTCTTTCCTTCAAAGCCTATATTTCCACTGATCATTTTGTATCCATACGGGATTATATCCGAAAGTAAAAGTTTGTTTAAAGATGGTGTAGCACGATTTTTGGCTTTTACTTCCATGGGTACAACATGAGAGTTTTCTTCCAGTAAAAACTCGATCTGTACAGTTCTTTTTTCATTAGCATAATAATATAAAGGATGATTTTTCTTTAAGAGAATATCCGCAATAAGATTTTCATATAATGCACCTTTCACATTACCAACTAAAGTATTCTGTAAAAGAGGGGCTTTGATCTGAAAGCCGTAAAAAGCGGACAATAATCCTATATCATTCAGATAAACTGTGAACTGATCACTCTTTTTATAACCGGAAAGAGGAAATTCCGGTATTTTAACGTTGTAGCATCTTGTCAGTAATCCGGCTTTTTCGAGCCATTCGAAACTATTCTCGTAATAGGAGGATGTTGTACCTTTTTTAACCATCTTATATTGAAATTTGTGGTTGTCTTTTAACAATTGTTGAGGAATGGAATCATAACATGCAATTGCTTTCATACGAATAGAAGAGTCTGCATATTTTGCGATATCATCACGGTATTCCATATTTAATTGATTTTGCAATTCATCTGCTATTGCATAATTATTTGCCTTTAAAAACTGATTGATAACATCGGGCATTCCGCCTATGACCATGTATTGCCGTAAATAGGAAAACATTTTATTGTTTATTTCTTCCGGTATTTTCTCGCCGCTTATAAAATAGGAATAAATCATAGAAATGGATGATTCAGGTATTCCCATAGCCCATAAGAATTCCTCAAAGTCAAGAGAATGCATCATGATTTTTGTTTCATATCCTGCCGGAACTGCATTTCCATGCATGGAAACACCTAATTGAGATCCTGTGGCTATAACATCAAAACGATCATCCTGAGCCCAGTATTTTAATGAGGTTCTGGCGGGCGGACAATCCTGAATTTCGTCCAGAAGGAGAAGTGTATTATTTGGTATAAATCTGCTTTGTGGAAGAAACAAGCTGATTTTCGATATTAAAGTGTCAACATCAAGATCACCTTCAAAGATAGATTTTAATGAAGGATATTTTCTGAAATCTATAGAAATATAGGAGTCATAATGATCTTTTGCGAATTGATCAACGATATAAGTTTTTCCAACCTGCCGGGCACCGTATAGCAGCAGGCATTTTTTTTCTTTTGATTCTTTCCACTTAATCAGCTGATCCATAATCTTTCTTTTCAGCATAAATGAAACCTCCTTATATAATAAAATACATCACATTTGGAAAAAATCAATTGATTAGTTATAAATTCCTAGGAAAAAATCATTACTTAATTGATAAATTCCTAGGAAAAAATCAATTAATGCCTAATCGGTATTATTATGGCTAATACTTTCGAAGGAATACTAATCCATTGAGCTAAACGAAGGCGGTGGTAGAATGTCGCTATATATATGTAAACATGTATGCAAATCATACTGTTTCAACATATAATATAAGCAGGAAACTATGACAGATATCATATTAATAAGGAAAGAGGAAAATTATGATTTATAGACTATCCAAAACTGGTGAGGGTAACCCCGGGTATCTAAAATAACTCGTGGTGGACATTTTCCGAGAATCGGAGAAACTGTAAACA
>CACXCB010000172.1 GCA_902766005.1 uncultured Erysipelotrichaceae bacterium
GAGAATGAATCTATTATACATCATTACGGCACGAATTCATCCCCTTCTTTACACTTCGTAGGAAGAAGGGGACTTCTTCGTTAATATTTGTTAAAAGGATTCTGTTTTATCAGAATCCTTAATGACCGCCATGTCCGCCAAACGGGCCTCCGGGTCCTCCCTGCGGCCTTTCTCCCTGTCCCGGGAATCCTTCAGGCATCTGGCCTTGACCGCCTTCCGGCATTTGCCCCTGACCGTCAGGTCTTTGTCCCATGCCACCCTGCATTGGTGAAGTATTGACATAGGAAGTACGATCACTGATGGTAACTTCGCCAAGAACATTATTACCTTCATAAACCGTATATGTCTCTGCTTCTTTCAATGCATCGCTTGCATAAATCAATGAACTGAATGTCTTTTCTGAAGCATACGAGGCAATTTCATTGCCTAAGGCATCACGAATAGAGATTGCTGCATTGCCTGTTGTACCGATGGAAATCGTATATGCATTTTCACTTCCCACCGGAACCTGAAGCATTCCTGCTGATCCTCCGGCAAGCAATGTCCCTGCGATGATGGTGAAACTTCCCGCATAATCCAGAGCACCGTTAGCGTTGTTTTCAGGACCGTAGACAATGACTGTTCCGCCTGACATATTGACATCGCCATTGGAATCGATCCCATCTCCATCAGCGTCAATTACAATGCTGCCGCCATTCAGATTCAAAACAGATCCGTCAGAAAACATAGATTCCTTAACATCCGGATTGGAAGCATTCATGCCGTCATCCAGTGCCTTGATGCTGATATTTCCGTTGTTGACATTTATCTCAACACTCTCAAGACCTTCGTAACAAGTCTCTATCGCGATATCTCCATTATTGATAATCAGCTGCTGATCTGCATGGAATGCATCATCTCCGGATGAAATCTTTATGTTTCCACTCTCAATAATCAATGTTCCGGCACTGTTAAATGCATCGTCTGTAGAATCAATTGTGATGTTTCCGCCATGCACTTCGATGTTTTGATCAGAAGTGATGCCCTTCTGTTTTTCAGATGTATCATCCTCTTCATCCTGATCATCACTCCATCCTTGTCCCCAATGGGCAAATCCGCCGAAACCATTCTCTTTATGTACAGCAGTCGCTGCGCCTTCTCCTGCATAAATCGTAATATCCCCGCCATTGATTACAGCTGCAGAAACAGACTGGATACCGTCATCTCCCGCATGAATTTCAATAGTTCCGCTATCGATTGTGACAACACCTTCATTTTCATCTTTATCATTGGATGCTTTTAGGCCATCTCCTTCACAATTGATCAATATTTTTGCATTGCTGATATACAGGGAATCCTTGCCTATGATTCCGTCATCCTTGGCATTGACCTCAATCGTTGTTTCATCAATGATTTTCAAATCATCCTTACAGGTGATACCGTCATTGTACTTGCCGTTGACAATGAGTTTTCCCTTTCCCTGAATGACAAGATCATCCTTGGAAAAGATTGCTGCTGTCGGTTCTTCATCTGCATTCAGAACATATGTCTCAATATCTGTAATGCTGTTTTCTGTTCCTTCTGCAATTTCAAGAATCGTTTGATCCGCTTCCTGAACAAAAATACCTGCATTCTGATCCGACTGAATGGCAATACCGTTCAAAACAACCACTACATCTCCCTTTTCCGTACTGTTTACGACAATACTTCCTTCCAGATTTCCCAAGAAGGTATATGTACCGGGTTTTGTAATGGTGATCGTGCCGCCTTCTGTTTGTACAGAAGCATCATTCACTTTGATATTTGTGCCATCGCATACGATTTCCGATGTGTTGGCAACAGATGTGGAAGAAACAGCTGCCGCTGCTGTCTCTTCCACATTGGAATAGCTTGTTTGTACAGATGATTCTGTTGTCTTTGTGCATCCGCTCAGCACCAGTAATGCTGACAGCGGAATGCATGTATATTTTTTCTGCATTACAGTTCACTCTCCTGGGTTGGGGTATTACTGCTGATGATAGCGAGATTTCCGTTTCTGACACGGATTGCATCGAGCATTTCTTTTTCTTTCAGAATATCTCTCAGTTCAATATCATAAGTAATCTGATACATTGTACCGAGATTCATTGTACGAACACTCTGGATATCCGCTTTCTTTGTATACTTTTTAAAGATATCGTTGAATACTTCCGTATAATCGAGATCCTCCGGAATCACGATTCTGAGATTTCTATAGGAAGTATCTGCATCCAGGATCGGTGTTTTCGCAAAGATAAACAATACAGCTGCAAGGATAATGGATAATGCCAAGGCAAATACGACATATCCCATACCTGTACAAAGACCTAATGCCATGGAAAGGAAGATGACAAGAATGTCACTTGCTTTGCCCGGCAGGGAACGGAATTTTACCAGGGAAAAGCTTCCTGCAACCGCAACACCTACACCGAGGTTTCCGTTAACCATCATAATGACCATCTGCACGATTGCCGGCAAGAGCGCTAATGTGATGGAAAAACTCTTGGACGGATGCTCACAGATTTTATATACAAGACTGATGATCAGTCCGCAGATCACTGATGCTGCCAGACAGATCATAACCGATTCGATTGTTAATGTGCTTCCTATTACTGAACTGAACATAATTTAACCTCCTGTTGTGTCATATGATAGCCCTGCGCAGCATGCACTTTGGGCGACATTGTTTCAAAGTTGTTCGCGTAGATCATTCCATATTTGGATGAAGACTGTTTGTAGAGCTTCTTTTCAGAAAGAATTTTAACAAGCCACATCGGATACCTGTCCATGGCTTTGACTTCCATAATGATTCCCAAAGGCAGTTCTTTTTCATTGCCTTCTTCTTTGAGGCTTTCCGGATTCAGTTCGTACTTTACGTTAGAATCAAAGGTGATTCTGACATCCGCTTCCTTGACTGCCGAATAACACTGACGGTCGTAGGAAATTCTGACAACCGGTTTGAGATTGTAATATTTCATCATGTAGTCAATCTCATCTGCCGTGTTGTTCTTGACATGATGCATGATGCCGTAATCCACATAGTCATATGCTTCCTGCTCATCCAGCTCAAATCTTCTTTTATATACGATGTTGCCGTATTTCTTTTTTGTCTCAAAGAATACCGGAGAATGCCCGGTGGCTTCCCCGTAACAGCGTAAACGAAGCTTCATCTTGTATTCAGGTTTCAACAGGCTTCTTATGATCAGATCACTGTTGATGGAATCATAGTAGATACTGTGGACTCTGTATTTGAAATAGAAATCCTCTTTCATATGTTCACTGCATTCCTCAATGATTTCCTGCATCTGCCCAGCTGTGATAAAGTATTTATCTTCTACTCTTTTGAATGTATCAATCACTTCTGTCATTGCTTGTTCCTCCTGTTTACGCTGATAATGATATCTGAGGAGTTTGTGGATTATTTGAATGAAATTTGAACTTTATGTGAAGAAACATCACTTAAGCTTCTGACATCTTTTACAATATCAGTAATAGATGAATCAGAAAGAAGTAAATGGATTCAAATTACCGGACGACTATCTTTCTTTCATGCAGGAACATAATGGCGGTGAAGGTTCTTTAGGAGAAAACAGTTACGGATGCTTCTTCAAACTCGAGGAATTACAAAAGATCAACGATGCATATAATGTCCAAAAGCTGGCCGGATTACATTGTGATCGGCTTCAGTTATGGGTTTACTACCCCGAAAAACGACAATATTGCCGGATTGACAGCTGTAATACGGATGATGATACATATGCGGCAATCAGTGATTCTCTCATGACCTTTCTCCTCAATATGGATAAAGAACCGGCATAAGAAAACAGGAGTGGCTTCACTCCTGTTTCTTGTTATTCTCAATGCATTCAAACGAGACTTTTTTCCATGATGATTTCATCTTCATACGCCTCACCTGTATGATGGAAACCGAGTTTTTCATACAGTCTTTTTGCCGCTTCATCCCCCTCTATATAACAAAGAACAGCTTTGTGATATTTCCCATCGTCTTTCATCCTCTGCAGAATCAATCCTGCAGCTTCATAACCAAAGCCGTTACTTTGATAACGTTCATCGATAAAAAACTGGCTGAAGTTATATTTCTGCTCTTCCTCAAGATCATAATACAAGGCCATTCCGACAGGTATTTCATCGTTGTATATCACATATGCATGGCTGCGGCTGTTACGATACGCATATGCTCTTGCCAGAATACCTGCGCTGTCTGAGACATAGCTTCGCTGATCCTCACGGACATGCAATCCAAGCCGCCAGTTTTCAGGTGTAACTGTTTCCAGATGAATCATATATTTCTCCCTATATCATCATAACAAGACACTTCTTAACGAAGTGTCTCTTCTTGAATCTTTACGATGTCTAGGCTGCAATCAGAACAAACTCTTCAATCTGTCAAAGTAGGATACATCCCTTCCTCTCAGCATTCTGACTTTGGCATGTTTGCTGACCTGAATGCGGATTTCATGAACATCATGTAGCGGATACACATCCGCATCACATCCAAGTACCGCTCCTTCAAATGAATCCGATTTAAACTCAATCAATGTATCTCTTTTCAGAATAATCGGTGCATTGAGGGATCTTGCCTTTGCATGGTGAATACCGGCAATTTCCGTCATTTCAATAAAATCCAGTCCTTCCTGGATAATTGCTCCGCCGAGGGATTTGTTTAATGCGGATGAGCCAAGCTGCGTGCAGACACATAAGCCGGAGCCTCTGAATGTTTCAAAGAATTCACCGTCAAAATAGACATCGATCTTCTGTGTCTTTTGTGCATTTTCAATACGTACTTCATTGATCGCATTGTGCTTCTGATCACCAAACAGTGCCTGTAATAATGGATAAGAGATTTCACGATACTTTCCGGAAAGGAAAGTATACATGAATTCCTCATAATCGGTATCCCTGTAATCTGTGTAGAATCCCAACGTTCCCGTATGGATGCCATAGAAACATACATCCGACAATTGCCTTCCGAGCTTTCGTGTTACATAATGCACCGCATAGATAAATGTACCGTCACCGCCAACCACAAAAACCGTTTCGGGATTGTTGTCATCATAGGTATAGCCGTTATTGTTGAGTGTTGTGATGATATTTCCTTTGACCTGCTCGGAAATGGAATCAGGTCTTGCAATAACCGTGAATCTAGGCATAATTCCCCCATTGTATTCTTGTATCATAATACTGTTCTTCAAAACCGATTGCAGAGATGACTTCTTCCTTACGAATCACCATGCCGATTCTGCTGACGACCAGCTGCATGGATTGCGAGTCCTTGCGGTAGATGATCGCACAGACCATACCTGTAAAACTGTCTACCGGTTCATCCACACCATAGACATAAGCATCGATAATCTCACCATCCAGATAAACATATCCTTTGTTCAGGGGATAGCGTAGATCGGGAATATGCGGATGGAAACTGCCGTGAGGATGATCGACCTCCACCGTTACTGTCTGATTGAGATATTTTTGTCCTAACAAATATTCCATCGGAACGAAGGTAAGCCCGCCTGCTTCCTGCTGCTCACCGGTCTTTTCAAATCCCGCTTTTTCATAAAACCCAACAGCGGATGCTTCGGCATTGGCACTGATTCTGGCAAGATGCATTCTTTCGCAACGCTCAATAAATGCCTGCAACAGATTTGAACCGTATCCCAGATTTCTTTCTGCGGAAAGCAGCAGAACAATATGTACCTTTTCGTCCTCATAGACCATGATGGATTTCATTTCTTCCTCATAGCATCCAAGATATTGAAATTCGGATATCCTGCTTTTCAGAAAGGATAAAACACCATCGATGCCATTGATATGCAGGGAAGGCAGAACCTTTTCAATAAAAGACAAAACCTCCTGTTGATCAGGTGTACGAATATCCATTATAACTCCAGAACCCTGTCATACAGTGCGACAGCACCTTTGATGATCTCTTCTTCCGCTTTCTTTGTGTAATAATCCACTTCAACCGGTGTCTCTTTGACAAATGCATCGGCAACTTCTTTAATGCCTTCAAGAACTTTGGCATCATTTCGATCCATTTCCACTAAGAACAGGAAACAGCTCTCTGCTCCCATTCTCTTTTCCTTTAACCAGACTCTTGAAATATTTTCATCCGTTGTACAATGGTCATAAACCGCATTCACCATTCTTGTCGGATAGACAGCCGGTTCACCATAACTTGCCGGAACAGGTTTGGTAATCTGCACAGGTTTGGCTTCCTGCTGCGGTGCAGGTTTGATTCTTCCCGACAACAGGCCCAAAGACATCTTCGGAATCACAATATTATCTGAACCGGGGTTGATGACAATACCGTCTGCACGGTTGTCATTCGCACTCAGCATGCGGTCATAATCCTTTACGGTTCTGACCACATTCTTCGGTGCTTCTCCGTTTTTTGTCTCAATTTTAAATTTGGTTGATTCCTCAAAATCGGTAAATACCGGGAAAAACATTTTCCCGTCATTTGTATTTAACATGAAAAAACGGATTTCACTCGGTTTGACACGCGGAAGCTTTCCTTTTGTATCGGGTTTCAGCTGAACATCAAAATCAACCGGTGATAACAGTCTTGCATTCTTTAATGCGTTCATGAGTGCCTGCTGTCTTTCCGGTGTGCTTCCCTTTTTTAAGTCCTGTATAACTTCTTTTAATTTATCGTTCTGTACCGGCGGAAGTTTTCCGGCATTACGTGATACAACTTTTTTTGCCATTTCTTATTTCTCCCTTATAAAGTATACTTTTTCTTCACCTTGGAGGCAAATATTTCGTGTTTCGTGGTATGATATTCTCTGTTTCAGGAGGAATCATGAAAAAAATCACATTCAATTCACCGGTCATTCTCTCATTTGCGTTAATCAGCGGTATTGTGCTGATCGCAAATTACATGACGGCCGGGTGGTCCAACAGCATGTTTTTCAGTGTATATAAGGGATCATTCAAGGATCCTCTGTTTTATCTGCGTCTTCTGACCCATGTATTGGGTCATTCCAACTGGGAACACTATTATGGTAATATGATCCTGCTGCTTCTGGTAGGACCGATTCTGGAAGAAAAATACGGCAGTATGCAGATCCTGTCCGTGATTGTTGCGGTGGCATTGATCACCGGAATCGTCCATATTCTGCTTCCCGGCAATTCGGCTTTATTAGGTGCTTCCGGAGTTGTCTTCTCCTTTATTCTCTTGGCTTCTGTTACGGGGTCGGGCAAAGGCATTCCCGCTACGCTGATCATAGCTTGCGTTCTCTATATTTCAAAAGAACTGTATACAGGCATCGCTGTACGTGACAACATCTCCCAGTTAACACACATCATCGGCGGATCCATCGGTGCCGTATACGGACTTGCCATTCGCAAAAACTGATAAGAATCTTCACATGGAAGATTCTTTTTTTTCACCATTTTTTCAGTATCAGACCACCTCTTCTACGCATCCTGCCTCTATTCTTTTTGATGTAAGGAGGCAAGTTATGAAATATATTGCTTTAATTCCATCCTATTGTCCGGATGAAAGATTAATCACGCTTGTAAAAAGCCTTTGTGCAGAAGACTGGATTCCGGTAATCGTCAACGATGGCAGTCCAAGTGAATACGATACTTTTTTTCAAGCATGTGAGCCATATGCGGTCATACTGTATCAGCCAGAAAACAAAGGAAAAGGTACAGCCTTGAAAAAAGGCTTGTTTTGGGTTAAGGAAAATATGACTGATGAGGCAGTTGTGACAACCGTTGACAGCGATGGCCAGCATACGGTTGAAGATGCGTCCAGATGTGCTCACCTGGCTGTAAAACATCCGGATTCTCTTATCTTGGGAATGCGCAATTTTGATCAGATGCAGGTTCCTTTTAAATCAAAGGCAGGTAACAAATTAACCGAAAAGGCTTTCCGTTTTGTCACGGGAAAAACCATTCATGATACCCAAACCGGTTTGCGTTCCTTCAGCACAAATCTGATTCCGTTTCTATTAATGGTTAACGGAAACCGTTACGAGTATGAAATGAACGTACTTCTGCAATGTGCAGACCGTAACATTCCGATGATGGAGGTGGAAATACAAACCATCTATGAAGGACAAAATGAAGGTTCCCACTTTCATGTTTTGCGGGATTCCTTTCTGATCTATCGCCAGTTGTTCTCCTTCATCCTCTCTTCCCTGTCCAGTTTTTTTCTTGATTACCTGCTTTATGTTTTGTTTTCCATTGCATTACATGGTAAACATGCATATCTCTATGCAAATCTTCTGGCCAGAGCGATCAGTTCCCTTTTCAATTTTGAAGTCAACAGAAAACTTGTTTTCCACAGCGATGAAGAGCATATGAAAAGCTTTGTCAAATATATGTTTTTGGCCGCAGGAATTCTGATCTGCAACATGACCCTTTTGTATCTATTCACTGCCAAACTGCATATGAATGCTTATCTTGCCAAGATCTGCACGGAAGCATTCCTGTTTACTGTCAGTTGGATGGTACAGAAATCCTTTGTCTATACAAAAGGAGCGCTGCAATGAAAAAACAACATTTTATTTATCTGACAGACTTACTGTTGATTGTCTGTATCAGTGTATTTGTGTTACTGGAGGCATTTGTGATACCGCAAAGCTACAGTACCATCACCGAAACAGTCAAATTGCCAGAAACGCTTTCTACAAATACAGAAATGGCTTCTGTCACTTCCGACAGCTACCAGGATGACAACATCTCCATTCAGTTAAATGAATACAGGTATCTCGATACAACCATTCATGTTGCGGACATCACCATCAGTGATATTTCCCTTCTTAAGACGGCATTTGCGGATAACACCTATGGGAAAAACATCACCGCCAAAACCAGTGAGATCGATGAACAGGTCAATGCGATACTTGCAGTCAACGGAGATTATTATGGTGCAAGAAACAAAGGCTATGTCTTGCGAAACGGAGTCTTATACAGAACCACATCAGCCGGAAGCGATCAGGAGGATCTGATCATTTATGAAGATGGATCCTTTGAAATTCTTAAGGAATCGCAAATTGACTTGGATGATGATTCGATGCTGCAGATCTTTTCCTTCGGTCCGGGTTTAATTTCAGATTATGCCATTACAGTGGATCAAGATGATGAAGTAGATCGTGCCATGACTTCCAATCCTCGGACAGTCATTGCTGAAATTGAGCCTTTGCATTATCTCTTTATTGTCGCAGACGGAAGAACCGATGAAAGTGAAGGTCTCTCCCTATATGAAATGGCACAGTTTCTAGAGGCTCTAAATGTTAAAAATGCCTACAACCTGGATGGCGGAGGTTCTTCAACAATGATTTTCAATAACAATTTGATCAACAATCCGACTACCACCGGAAACAGTACAAAAGAAAGGAGTGTGAGCGACATTGTTTACATCGGTTATTAAGAAATTATCATTTCCGGCCAAATGGCTGATCATCAGTTTTCTGTGCCTGATATTCTCTATCATTTATGAAAGCTTCAGCCATGGCGTATATTCCCCTTTTATGGTATTTCTGTTTTTGATCCCTTTTCTGTTTGGATTTATTCCATGCATTCTGTTAAAAAAAGTCAAAAAACCCATGCCTTCAAGGGCATGGCAGGATGGTGTTCTGTTATTGTTGTTTGGATCGCTGTTACAAGGAATATTTGATATTTACGGTACGGATTCCCCGTTTGTAAAGTATTATTTTTATGCCGGTCTGATTATGCTTGTCATCGGAATATACGGCTATATAAAAAAATAACAGAATTTACACATTTTGTCATATAATATTCACATTCCGTTCACATTCGGAGTCTACCATAGAACATGCAAAAAGAAAGGAGAATCCTATGTCAGAATATAGAAATCCAAATGAAACATATTATCAATATCAAGAGAAACCGAAAAGGTCTCACCCATTCCTGACCGTTCTGGCCAGCGCAATCGTATCATTAGCCTGCGGTATTTGCGGAGGCTGGTTTGCAGCAACACATTTAGGTACAGGTGCCGAAGGAACAACCGTTGTTTATCAGTCAGCTGAAACAAGCAGCTCTGCTACATCAAACATGTCTGCCGGCACATCATCCATGACGATCACCGATGCAGCAAATAAGGCAATTCCAAGTGTTGTTGAAATCGTGATCGAAGAAACAACACAGGGATATGGCTTCTTCGGCCAGAGTTATACAGCACAAGGAGCCGGTTCCGGTGTCATCATCAGCTCTGACGGCTATATTATCACAAACAACCATGTTGTCGGCGGTGTGGATTCCATTACCGTAACCACATATGACGGCAAGGAATATCCTGCAACACTGGTTGGAACTGATTCCAAAACAGATATCGCTGTCATTAAAGTCGATGCAGAGAATCTGATTCCTGCGACAATCGGCGATTCCTCCAAGATCCAGGTTGGCGATACCGCACTGGTCATCGGTAACCCATTGGGAACACTCGGCGGAACCGTCACTAACGGTATCATCTCTGCAACAAGCAGGGAAATCGTCATCAACAATGAATCCATGGATCTGATCCAGACAAATGCGGCAATCAATTCCGGCAACTCCGGCGGCGGCATGTTCGATGGCAACGGTAACCTGATCGGCATCGTTAATGCAAAAGACTCCGGTGCGACAAGCTCCGGCACACTGATTGAAGGTCTTGGCTTCGCCATTCCTGTAAATACGGCAATGGATGTTGCCCAGCAGTTAATTGAAAACGGCAGAGTTGTCAATCGTGCAACACTCGGTGTCTACCTTCAGCAACTCAATCAGGACATGAACGGTTACGAAGCAGGTCTCTATATCACGGACATCATTTCCGGATCCGGTGCTGATGCAGCCGGATTGAAACCATATGA
>CACXCB010000173.1 GCA_902766005.1 uncultured Erysipelotrichaceae bacterium
AGATCTATCTTCAGATGTAAATCGTTTTTAATCCGGTTATATTTATCCACAATCATCTGAAAGATGGATTCATGAGAAACACCATATCTGATATGCGCCTCACACAGATACAGTAAATCCGTTACTTTATGGTCTTCATGGGACTCTTTGCCGCATGCGCTTGTCACGATAAACTTGCGTGATGGTTCGGCATCAATGATGCCTTTTACTTTTTGAAACTGGGTGCTGTTTGCGACAGAAGAGCCGCCGAATTTTACTACTTTGATCATTCCTGTACCTCCGCCACAAAGAGATCTTTATCCTCATTTTTGCCAATCAATGCATGCAGTTCATCCAGAGTAATCTTTTTGGTTAAACATGTATTCTCATCGATCTTCTCTTTACAAACTGCCTCATAAAGAGAAAGATTCACTGTCCGCAGATAGAAGGTTTTTTCTTTGTTGTTGACGACAGGTGCTATTGCTGCATCAACCGTATCCATCGCCTCATTATAGGCAATATCATAGATATCCTGTACCACTGCATGTGCAGTCGGTAACGAGCCTGCTCCCTGGCCTGTAAATACCGCTTTGCCAAGTGTAGGACTGTCGGATTCAATCGCATTAAAGTTCATGGAAACATTGGCAAGAACATCTTCTTTTTTCAAAAATACAGGCATTACAGAAGCCTGAATGCATTTTCCGTCATTGACTGCCCTGCCGACAAGTTTGCATGTCATGCCTTGGCTCTTGGCATAATCCAGATCTTTTTTCTGAATATAGCGGATGCCGTATGTAGGAATCTCTTCCAAAACAGGCATGACTTTGAAAGCCTTCATACAGGATAAAGCCACTTTATATCTGACATCCATGCCGTCAATATCATCAGAAGGATTCTGTTCGGCATAACCGAGTTTCTGCGCCTCCTTCAGCAATGGTTCAAATTCCAGGGATTCTTCATCCATCCGGCTTAAGATATAGTTTGTCGTACCGTTAAAGATGCCTCTGAAAGAATCAATCGGATCAATGCGAAGAATTCTCTCCAGAGATGCCATCCATGGAATACCTCCTCCGCAGGTGGCTTCATAATGAATGGATACATTGTTTTTCTTTGCTTCCGCAAACAATTCTTTCGAACAGTTTGCCAGCATCTTCTTATTGCTGGTGACAATATGTTTGCCATTCTGCAATGCCTTCATCAGAAAGCTTCTGGCCGGTTCAATTCCGCCCATGCATTCCACGACAACATCAATTTCAGGATCATCAAGGATTTCCTGTACATTCTGTGTACATCTTGGATCTGTCAGTTCCCAGTCATCTTTAACCAGAATTCTTTTTATCTGCAGTATTTCAGAAGCATCGCATATGCGGCTGACGCCTTTTCCGACTACGCCATGTCCCAGTAAACCTATTTTCATAAAGCCCCCTTACTGTTTGTCTGCGAAAGACACTTGTTTTCAAAACACAAACATAGTATCATTTTCTGGTATTCTTTACAAGGAGGAAATGCAATGTATATCAGTTCTCGTAACAGGAGTAATAATGTCAAGTCTCATGAAGCAATCATTCAGGGTCTGGCTTTAGATGGCGGGTTGTTTACGCCCGAAAAGATAGAAACTGTGATCGATCCGCAAGATCTGCTTCATCTTTCCTATCAGGAAATCGCAAAGATCATTCTTTGTGCCATGCTGCCGGATTACAGTGAAACAGAAATAGAAGACTGCGTCAAAAATGCATATGACAAGAAATTCGACCATGAGGAAATTGTTCCCCTCAGAAAAATCAGTGACGGGTATTTAATGGATCTCTGGCACGGACCGACATCTGCATTCAAGGATATTGCCTTGACAATCCTTCCGCACCTGCTGACCAAAGCATATGAAAAAGAAAACAGAAATGATATTGTTTCCATTCTGACGGCGACAAGCGGCGATACCGGTAAAGCAGCTTTATCCGGTTTTGCGGATGTACCGCATACGGCTATAACCGTCTTCTTTCCGGAAATCGGTGTCTCCCCGATCCAGAAAAAACAGATGCAGACCAGCATCGGCGATAATGTTGAAGTCATTGCGGTAAAAGGAAACTTCGATGACTGCCAGAGAATGGTAAAGGAAGCTGTTTCTTCCGAAGAAGTTCTAGCTTCTTTGCATAATGTCACCATCTCCTCTGCCAACTCGATTAATGTCGGCAGACTCGTTCCCCAGATTGTCTATTATTATTCCAGTTATGTAAAACTGGCAGAACAAGGTGTGATTCAGTGTGGCGATCCGGTCAACTTTGTCGTACCGACAGGAAACTTCGGCGATATCCTGGCAGGCTATCTAGCCAAACAGCTCGGCCTTCCGATCAAGAAGCTGATCTGCGCTTCAAACGCAAACAATGTCCTGACCGATTTTATCAAAACAGGAACATATTCCCTAAGCAGGGAATTCAAGACCACTATGTCCCCGTCCATGGATATATTGATTTCCTCCAATCTGGAGAGATTGTTATTCATGTTAAGCGGTAATGATGATGCATTTGTCAATCAGATGATGCAGAATCTGAAGGAAAAAGGAGAATATACCATTCCGGCTGCAATGCTTGAGAAGCTGCAAGATGATTTTGGAGCATACTGGACTGATGAAGATACATGTGCCAAAACAATTCACGATCTGTTTGCAGAAGAAAAGCAGCTAATTGATACCCATACGGCAATTGCCCTTTCTGCGATGCGTGCATATCAAAAGGACACCGATGATCAAGCACCGTGCATCGTATTATCCACTGCCTCAGCATACAAGTTCTCTCATGATGTTTTGAAATGCATCACAGATGAAGATATTGAAGATGATTTTGAAGCTATGGAAAAACTGCATGAGGTTACCGGGGTAAAGATCCCGGAGAATCTCGCAAACTTGAAAAACATGCCTGTCCGTTTTACGCGATCCATTGAAAAAGAGGATGGCATGCATGTTATTGCCGAGAGAATGAAGGAACTTGGACATGATTAGAATCTACTCACCCGCTTCTTCTGCAAATCTCGGTCCGGGGTTTGACTGTCTCGGCATCGCCTTTGGCATCTACAATATATTCGATGTCGAATTATCGGATGAAGATATTCTCATCAATATGGAGCCACGCTTCAACAATGCAGACAACCTGTTCCTGCAGGCATATCACTATGGCTGCCATGCCATCGGTGTACAGGATCACATCAAAGTGAAATTTGATTGTCATGTGCCTGTTTCCAGGGGCCTTGGCTCAAGTGCTGCATTCATTGTTCCGGGCATCAAGGCCGCTTCCGCTTTGCATGGAAACGCCTTAAGTGATGATGAAATCTTTCAGCTTTCCTCCCGCATGGAAGGCCATCCGGATAATATCGCTCCCTGCTTTTTCGGCGGATTGACAGCTTCGATGAAACAAAGGGATGATACATATCTTTCCACTTCGATTCCGGTTTCTCCTCGTTATCGCTTCTATGTATGCATACCTGACTTTGAAGTCGATACAAAGGAAGCCAGAAGACAACTGCCTGACATGTATCCGAGAAGCACCGTCGTTTCCAATTCTTCAAAGGCAATCTTCATGGTGCAGTCATTACAGAACGGTGCAATGGAATGGCTGAAGGAAGCTGCCAAAGATCAGGTTCACGAGCCGTATCGTCAGAAACTGATTGAAGGATTTGATCAGATAAAATCCTTTATGAATCAGTACAAGGAAGGCGTGTTTCTGATATCCGGTTCCGGATCTACGTGTCTTTTTATCAGTGATGAAGATCTTGTTTTCCCGAAAGAAGTACAAATCCAGGGGCATTCCTGGAAAATCTTACAAGTCCATGTGTCCCGCTCTGGGACTTATGCAACGGAGGTATAAAATGCGTTCGGATTACTACATCATACATAAAAGCATTCTGCCGGAATACCTTGACAAGGTCATCTATGCCCGTAATCTGTTAAGCAACCATGAGGTAAACACGGTAACAGAGGCAGTGCAGATGGCCGGTATCTCCAGAAATACCTATTACAAATACAAGGATTTTGTGTATGAACAAAACAATGTTTCCAATACAAGGCATGCGGTTATCACCCTAATCTTAAAAGATGAGAGTGGCTCGCTTTCCAGTGTCATTCATACTTTAAGCCAGTACGAAACAAGCATTCTCACCATTTCCCAGGCGATTCCGATTGATCACAAAGCCAATGTATTGATTTCCCTGGATGTCACCAATATGACTTGTTCAATCCAGGAGCTTCTCTTAAAATTAAAAGAGCTGCCTCACGTCAGAAAAGTGCAGCTGGATGGTGTGGAATGAGCAAAACCTTAAAACAGATTTTATCCGGGGTCATGATTGCCGGAGACATCTTCCTGATTCTGATCTTCCTGTTTCTCATGTTTGATGAAGTAACATTCTTTCCTTATGTTCCTTTGATGGCCTTTCTGGGCATTGATATGGCTTTGTCACTGGACTATATCATGAATCTGAAAAAACAGAAAAAGGTTGAACTGGATCAGGAATTTGAAGAGCACCAGGCTGCTATGAGAAGACAGATGCAGCAGATGAAAGAAGATATGGATCTTGCCGCGGAAATCAAAAAGAAGCAGACACTCAATGATCTTAGTGTTGAGGAATTACAGGAGCTCCTCCAAAAGAAACAACAACAAACTGAATATCAGCAGCGTCAATGACTAAACTGCTGTTTTATTAAAAGATCCTGCTTTTGACAGGATCTTTCGTGTTTATGGGTTAAAACAGTATCGGTTTCATCAGCTTCGCCACTCTCTTGCTGATCTTCTTCCGGAGGCTGAGGGCCTTTTCCCATCGGTGGTTTCGGTATTACAGGCAGATTGATCGTTGCAATTCTTCTTCAATTACTTCAATTTCATCTGCCATGATTCATATTTCCTTTCGTTGATAATCATTTAACTGACAAATGTGAAGAAAAACTGAACTTTTCAAGAAACCTGCATGAATGTTTATTTCATCTCCTCCTCAATCCATGCCATGATCAGATTCACGGTTTTATCCTGCTGTTCCGGTGTCATCCAGACACCTTTTTGTACTTTATACCATTTATTCAGGCATCCTCTGCAACAACAGGCAGTAGCATGCATCGCCTTAAAAACCGGATGTCCTTTTAACGGTGTCTGCTTACCGTCATTTTGGATATATGCAGGAGCTAAGCGCATACGAATAAAGTCCCTTGCATGCTTTTCAATAACATCCATCCCCTTTTCTCTTACATAGGCCTTTTCTTCTTCATTCAGATGAAAAGAAGATCTGAATTTTGATTTTTTTAATTTATCTAAAGCTTCCTGTCTGGTTTGCATACCTCCATTATAACAAACTCTCCTTCATGATACACATTGTCTTTTTCAGCTTGACAAATGTCAGGTATTGTTAATGAAAAAAGAAAAGAACTATGCGATAATAAGGATAATAAAAAAGGAGGATATCATTTATGTCAAAATTCCCGGAAGGGTTTCTTTGGGGTGGTGCAACAGCAGCCAACCAGTTTGAAGGCGGATATAACGCTGATGGCAAAGGTCTGAGTGTTCCCGATGTCATCATGGGAGGCACAGTTGACAAGCCTCGTTATATCACACCGAAAGGCGTGAAACCCGATACCTATTACCCGAGCCATGAAGCAATCGACTTCTATCATCACTGGAAGGAAGACATTGATCTGTTTGCAGAAATGGGATTTAAATGTTTCCGATTATCCCTGCAATGGACCCGTTTCTTTCCGAACGGAGATGATGAAGAACCGTTACAGGCCGGCATCGATTTCTACAAAAATATCTTTATTCACTGCAAGGAATGCGGCATTGAACCATTGGTTACAATCAGCCATTACGAATTCCCGTTAGCTCTTTCTCATAAATACGGCGGATGGGATAATCCGATTATCATTGATCTCTGGCTGAAATTCACAAAGCTTTGTTTTACAGAATATAAAGGACTGGTGAAATACTGGTTGACATTCAATGAAATCAACTGCGGCACAATTCCGGGCATGGGAGATATTTACGGTTTAGGCATTCTTCCGGATTATGATTGTCCGATCAGTTTCGGCAATGCCGAATGGGATGATCCGAAGAGAAGATTAACCGGTTTGCACAATCAGTTTGTCGCAAGTGCAAAAGCAGTATTGATGGCACATGAAATCGATCCGGAAAACAAAGTCGGATGCATGATTGCCGGCGCGGCAAATTATCCGTATTCCTGCTCTCCGGATGATATTCTTGCAGCCCTTGAACGTGACCGTGAATTTAACTTCTATTGCGGTGATGTACAGGCTCGCGGTGCATATCCTGCATGGGCACCTTCCTATTGGCAGAAGAGCGGTGTTGATATTGATTACATGAAGGGATTAGCTGAGCGTGATGCTGAAATTCTGAAAGCCGGCAAAGTAGATTTCTACAGCTTCTCTTATTACCAGTCAAATACTGTATCAACAGACCCGGAAAAACACAGTGGCAAGGGAAACCTTTTAGGCGGTGTTCCGAATCCGTACCTGGAAGCAAGTGCATGGGGATGGACCATCGATCCTAAAGGATTACGCTATTATCTGGAAACTGTATACGACAGATACCAGATCCCCCTGATGATTGTTGAAAACGGTTTAGGCGCAGTTGATGAAAGAAGCGATGACGGCAAATTCCATGATGATTACAGAATTGACTATATGCGCAAACATATCGAACAGATGGCAATTGCGATTGAACATGGCGTAGATCTGATGGGATATACAATGTGGGGCTGCATTGACCTTGTATCTGCTTCTACCGGTGAAATGAAAAAGAGATACGGATTCATTTATGTCGATAAAGATAACGACGGAAACGGTGATCTGCACAGAGAAAGAAAAGACAGTTTCTACTGGTATAAAAAGGTATGTGAATCTAACGGTGACGAGCTGTGATAATAAAAGAGACTTCCTGCGAAGTCTCTTTTATTATTGATAGAAATCTTTAGCTTAAGCCTCAATTCGTTTAATACCGACAAACATTAGGAACATGCCCAAAGCTGTAGCAATCAAGCCGATGGTTAATACGCCCTTAACACTCATGATAGAGAATAATGTGCCACCCACTGCACTGGCCAATAAACCGCCTACTGTAGCCGTAGCACCGAAGATTGCCTGTCCTTTATTACGGTCTTCCGGTTCAATATTTTCATTTGCGAAATAAACAGATCCCGGAACGAGAATTGCATAACTGAGCATCTGCAGTATCATAGCTGCATACAACATGCCGATATTGCCGCTGATCAGGATCAATGCATGCTTGATTGTATAGAATACCGTTGCAATGATCAAAAGCTTGTTGATGGAAAGTTTCTTTAACAGAAGTGAGAAAGCAAACATTGTCGGTAATTCAACCATTGCCTGAATGAACATTGCCGTTCCCTGTACAGACTCAACATCATCGGAATTGATGATATTACCAATGACCTTTGCCATGTATGTATTAATAATCATATGCGCAAAATATATCAGAATCAAAGATACGACAATAATGACAACTTTATTATACTTTTTAAAGAATGCACCATAGGATAACTGCTGTTTCTGCTCCACAGCTTCTTCTGCCTCTGCTTCTTTGACAATATCTTTTGCAGGTGTAGGCATAATCCGTACAAGCAGGAATGTTATCAATGATAATACGATCAGATAGATCGGTAATATACCCTTTCCGAAGGATGCCCACAACTGTCCAAGCAAAGCAGATCCTACCGCATAAGCACCTGAACCTAAGCCACGGCAAAGGCCGTAGTTAATCTTCTGGCCGTCTTTCTCATAGATAAAAGCCATACTGTTAAGAAACGGCATACCGATGGATGCACTTGTAAAGCCGACGATAACAAGCGGAACGATCAGAAAATTACCTTCCGGAAGAATCATCAGCAACACTGCCAAGGCAGCACAAACAATCATGGAAATAGAGATAAATGTCTTCTCGTCCAGTTTTTCAGAACGGTCAATCACATCTCCGAATATCGTTTGTCCGACTACACCGCAAACACTGATCAAAGCAATGATGATACCGATTGCACTATCAGGGAAGCCGTTTTTTGACAGGTAATTATAAGCATAGCCGGCTGTAGCACATACAAGCATGAGAAATGAAATATTCACTAAGGCATATTTCAAATTCAGATTCTTATATTTTTTCATACCCTCTCCTTTACTGTAGGACAATTATAACATGCATCATGACATTTATCACATACAATACGGACAACCGCTCATAAAAAAGCATCTCGCGATGCTTCCTTTCATTATTTCTTTGCAGATCCCTGTTTTGCAACAGCATCCATCTTTGCCTTGAGCTCTTCTTCACTCATGCCGAGATAATAATGATTGATTACATTGAATTCATCGTCAAATTCATAAACAAGCGGTGAACCTGTCGGAATATTGACACCGATGATTTCATCATCAGAAAGATTGTCAAAGTATTTCACCAGTGCACGTAAAGAATTTCCGTGAGCAGCAATCAATACTCTCTTGCCGGCTTTCATGTCTTCTTTGATCACTTCTTCAAAGTAAGGAACAACTCTGGCAATCGTTGTTTCAAGAGATTCATTCAATGGCAGTTCATCTGCAGGAACATCTCTGAACATAGCCTGGTTGCGTGGTGCTCTTTCGTCATCCGGTTCCAGTGCCGGCGGTTTAACATCAAAGGATCTTCTCCAGATCTTAACCTGTTCTTCACCGTACTTTTCCGCTGTTTCAGCTTTGTTTAAGCCCTGTAAAGCACCATAGTGTCTTTCATTGAGTTTGTAGGATTTAATAACCGGTAACCAGTTACGGTCCATTTCATCCAATACATGGTTAAGAGTATGGATAGCTCTTTTCAACAAAGATGTGTAGCAGACATCAAAGTCGTAGCCTTCAGCTTTCAGCAGTTTGCCTGCATTCTTAGCTTCTTCATGACCCTTCTCGCTCAGGTCGACATCTGTCCAGCCGGTAAAAAGGTTGAGCTTGTTCCATTCACTCTCGCCATGGCGGATCAATACTAATTTCATCATGATTTATGCCTCCTTATTTCTGCATCATAAACATTTTTCACATTATACCATGCAGGTTTTCGTTTTAAAAGACAAAAATTAGTTATGACTAACTTTTTTATGTATTTTATAGACAACTTCTTTTTTTATGAATATTCTTCTCCCGAAAAGCCTCTTCTGCAACGATTGTAATGAAGATTTCGCACAAGTACTGTATAATATTGTTTACCGAGAAAGAAGATGAACATGTCATATTATTTAATCGAAGATTCGCTTACACCATGCAGTGAAGAAGAAATCCATAAAAGTCTTTATCAATATGTAGCTGTATTATCACCGGAAGAATACAAATCCACAAAAGACAATTTTCATATGGGAATTGATATTGAAATCGATCTGCATTCCATCCATAATACCCAGGCAATCGTCAACTACGACTCATTGATTGGTACCTTTAACATTCCCGATCATGATACTTTCTCTGACAAAAAATATCAGCTTGCCTTTGCGTTGGATGAAAATGGAATTGTCCTAATTGATGAAGATGAGTACACCTTAAAAGTCGTAGAAAACATCCGCTCGACAAAACGATGGAAACTGCCTTCCCTGGAAAGATTTCTCTATGACTTTTTAGAAGAAACCATAAAAAATGATCTTCCTCTTTTAGAAAACATCGAACAGGATCTGTCCATCATGGATATGGATATCATGCAAGGTGTCATTGAACAGTATCCTTCCCAGCTGAATGACATCCGTGCGGAACTGCTGGATTTGCACACCCATTATGAACATTTGATTGATCTTGCCCAGGAGCTGGAAGAAAATGAGAATGAATTCTTCCAGCAGGATAACCTTCGATATTTCCGTCTGTTCAGTGAACGCGTCAGCAGACTTGATGATACAGTCAAACAGTTAAGAGACTATATTATTCAATTGCGCGACCTTGTTTCGGAACAGCTCAGCATCAAGCAGAATAAAATCATGACACTGCTGACAGTCATCACCACGATCTTCATGCCTCTGACATTGATTGCGGGATGGTATGGCATGAACTTTGTGAATATGCCGGAATTAAAGCAGCCGTATGCATATTACGTCGTGATTCTTGTCAGCGTGGCAATTGTCGCTGTCAGTCTTATCTGGTTTAAAAAGAAAAAATGGTTATAAAACCATTTTTACAGATTGTTGCCGATCATTTCAGCTATATTTTCATAGATAAAGGTTGCATGCTCTTGAATATTCTCAAGGGCATTTTTCATGCATGCGCCATGCATTCCGAATTCCATTAAAGGAATATCATTATCCGCATCTCCGATTGTATATACATTTTCAATCGGCACATGTATGTATCTGCATAAATAATCCAATCCTATCGCTTTGGATATGCCTTTAGGGACAATATCCACGACGTATTTATTGGCATAGGCAACAACCGTATGAGAAAAATGTTCATTGATCTTATCTGCCAGCAATGAAGCTTCTTTCATCTCTGACATAGATATGACAAATTGTGCATATTTGCCTGATTTCATCAGTTCTTCTTCAGACAGATCCGGCTTCAAACCCGGATATCTTTTTTCAACCAGACTGTCATCTATAATCACACGATGGCGGTGATACCCGTCATTAGCGACATATGACACAACATTACCGATTTCCTTTGCCAGATACATAATATCCAGGCTCATCACCGGATCCAGATATGAAGCAAACAATTCATTCTGCTTATGATCAAATACCATTCCTCCGTTATTGGTGATGAAATAATCCACCGGGATATTGTATTTCAATGTCTCTGCAAGGATTGATTCCATGGACCTTCCGGTATCAATCACAAAAAGATTGCCTGCCTTTCTCCACTTTCCAATCGCATCAATATCTTCTTTTGTCACTTCATCAAGGTATCTTAATGTACCATCATAATCTGCTGCCAATAGTTTCATATTCACAAATATGTTACCACATTACCCTTGCGCTCCAAAGGTGTTCTTTGCGGCAAGCCGTCTTCGGTATCCGCATATCCGACAGCTAGAGCACCATATATTCTTTCATTATCTTCTAAGCCAAGTTCTCTAAAATACTTTAACAGTTTTTCATCTTCATTGAGCCATTTCAGCTGGTTGATATAACAGCTTCCAAGATCCATGGCATTGGCAGCGATCATCATGTTTTCCAAAGCACATGCAACATCTGCCATGTTGTTGCCATAATCCTTTTGATTGGCAATAACAATCAATGCCGGAGCATTGTAGTTAAATACATAACTGCCCTTCTTAGAGAGATAAATGGATGTTTTTAGACTGGCATATGTATCTTCTTTTATCTCCATTTGTGCAAAAGCCTGTTTTGCAAGATCAATCAGCTGTTTCAAAACATCCTTATTTTGAATCACAAAAAAGTGATTGGTCTGACTGTTTCCGCCGCTTGGTGCCATTCTTCCCGCTTCAATGATTTTCTGCAGTTTATCTGTTTCGATCGTTTCCTGTTTGAATTGTCTTGTGCTTCTTCTTGTAACGATTGCATCATATGCTTCCATGGTAAACCTCCGTCTTTAGCACCATTGTACTATACATAAATGAAAATAGCTTTTTTAACGCAAAATAAAAATGGCATCTGCCATTTTTACTTCTCTTCTTCAGGAAGAATCTGGATTAACACTTTCTCCACTCTTCTCTTATCCACTTCCAGAATTTTGACTTCTATATTTTCAAAACGGAATGTCTGATTGACATCGGGGAATTCATCGAGCATCTCGATACACCATCCGCCGACTGTTTCACTTTCAAAATCAAAGGTAATTTCATCCCAATCCATCAGTTCCATCAGTTCGGAAGTTGTGGTATCGCCGTCCACCACGAAGACACCGTCATTGACAACTTTGATATCATCTTCAATAACATCTGTCTCATCCCAGATTTCTCCAACCAGTTCTTCAAGAACATCTTCCATGGAAACAATGCCCAGAGTGCCTCCGTATTCATCTGTTACTATAGCCAGGTGCTGTTGTGAGTCTCTTAATGTTTCCAGAACATCCGGCAGCTTCATCGTCTTATAGACAAAATACGGCTGCATCAGCAGGGAGCGTATATCCACATTTCTGTCATCAATTGCCGCTTTCAAGAAATGGTTTAAGGATAATATACCGATGACATTATCAATGCTGTCTTCATATACAGGTATCCTTGAAAAGGAAGAATCGCCGATGGTTTCCAGTATTTTTTCACGGTCATCATCAATGTCAATTGCGACAATATCCACTCTTGCCGTCATGACTTCCGAAACGGATATATCCGCAAAATCAATTGCCGCACTGACAAGCTCCGAAGAATCTTCATCAATGACATTTTCATCTTCAGCTGTTTCGATGATGGAATGCAATTCTTCAACGGCAGCATCCTCATCAACCGTCTCTTCCCCTTTCATGCCACGGGTAATCAGATCCACCAGCTTCACAACAATCCATGTCACCGGTTTAAAAAGAATCATCAACACTTTGGTGATGCCGGCAAAAGCCATGGAAAAACGAGTTGCATTCTTTTTCGCTGTTATTTTCGGAATGGTTTCTCCGAAAATAATGACAGCTATTGTCAAAACCAGTGTTGATACCCAGGTATATTTTTCTCCCAGCAGCAATATCACAAGAATAGAACCAAGAGAAGATGCAGCGATATTGACGAGGTTATTGCCTACCAGTATAGTCGATAAAGCATCGTCGTAATCTTCTGTAATATCCAGTGCATTTTTTGCAGCTTCATCCCCTTCTTCTACCGCATTTTCCAAACGGATTTTATTGGCGGAAGAAAATGCCATCTCCGAAGCAGAGAAGAATGCAGAACAAATCACGCAGGCAACAATTGCAGCCACAATCATATAAACGGTCATGCTTCCTCTCCTTCCTCTTCTTCTTTCAGTATTTTGACCTTCAGACGGATAATACGATTTTGTTTCATTAACTGTACTGTGATTTCCGTATTCAGATATTGAAAGTGGTCACCTTCCTTCGGAATGGAGGCGAAGTGTTCATAAGTCAGCTCACTCATGAGTTTATTTGTTATTTTATCCTCTTCCTCTTCATCATAATGGATATCCAGCTCATCCAGCACATCAGTGACCAGATCATTGGCATTGACACTGTATGTATCCTCCGTAATACGGATAATATTTTCTTCGGCATTGTCATCTTCATCCCAGATTTCCCCAACCAGTTCCTCCAGAATATCTTCTACGGTAACTATACCAAGTGTTCCGCCATAGTTATCCATAACGATAGCGACATTCATCTTATTTTTGGACATCATGGAAAGAAGATCATCAATCTTGGAGGACTGGTGGATAAAAAACGGTTTATCCAGAAGATCTTTTAAAGCGATATGTTCATTGCGCAAATAAGACTTGATGTATTTGCGAATCTGCAGGATACCGATGATATGGTCAATGGACCCCTCATATACGGGAATACGGCTGTGATTCTGGTTTTTGATCACCTCAAGAATTTCCTGCTGTTCCATGTCCACATCAAGAGCTACCATGTCTACACGGCTGGTGAGTATGCTTTCAACAGTAACATCCTGAAACTGCAAAGCAGAGGAAATCAAATCTCCCTGTTCTTCATCCAAGGTGCCTTCCTCTGTCATGTTTTCGATGATGTCATAAAGCTCTTCTTCGGTAACCGATACATCCGAATCCCCTTTTGTCAAGTTGGAAACAAGATTGCCGATCCATGTCAAAAAAGCAGCTGCCGGTTTTAAAAGTATCATAAAAAACCGCAGGGCACCTGCTGTAGACAAGCTGATTTTTTCACTGTATTTTCTGGCAATGCTTTTTGGAAGCATCTCCCCAAAGAAAAACACTACCAATGTTGTAATAATCGTAGATATAGATACTGCAGAAACACCCCAGGTCTTTGTGACATTCACTGTCACAATGGAGGCTGCCGCGATGTGAACAATATTAGTACAAATCAATAAAGTCGTGATTGCCTGATCAAAATTCTCCAGTACATCATTTGCTCTTTTAGCATTCTCGTTTCCTTTTTCTGCAAGAGTTTTAATCCTTGTTCTGGAAACAGAGGCAAAAGCAGTTTCCGCCATGGCAAAATACATAGCGCATAACACAAGACCGGCGACTGAGAACAACCACGATATTCGAGTACCATCATCCATACAGGTAATTTCCACTCCTTAGACAATATAATATAATATTTTCACATACATTTCTTTAAAGTCAAGAAAAATGCTAGACTCACTGTCATTTGTCTTGGTTTTCAGCTTTAATATCCATAAGAAATCCATCGCATTGAGCATATGCTTCCGTTATAATGGAAGAAAGGAGATTATGTATGGGAAGACTAAAAGACCTGCGCATCATCGCAGATGAAAAACTGTCACAGATAGAAGATAATGAAAAACGCCTCAGTGCTGCAGCCCACCTTTACGGCGTATCTCTTGCCGCCACACTGATCGCGGAAAAAAGAGGCATGAACAGTGAGCTTGTATCCATGGCTGCCATGTTGCACGATATGCATGCATATCTGTCCGGATCCTACAAGGATCATGCGCATCTCGGGGCACAACTTGCCAGAGAGATCCTGAGCGAGCTGAATCAGACAACGGAAGAAGAAACAGAGATCATCTGTTCCATGATTTACCACCATGATGATAAGGAAGTCATCGACAGCCCGATGGATGAAGTTCTGAAAGATGCCGATGTCATTCACCATTGTTTCCACGATCTCTCAAAGCCTGTCAAAGATAAAGAACGAGTCCGTTTCGATGCTTTGGTAAAGGAATTCGGCTTATCAACAAATCTCTAGGAATTCGGTTATCCGGATTCCTTTTTTAATAGAAAAAGATGGATTGCTCCATCTTAATACTCCTGCTGCGGGACAAGATCATTAACCGGTCTTCTTCTCGATCTGCCGAGAAGAAACTGTCCGGTAACAGTAATGCTCAATTCATCCTTGTAGTCCGGATTCTCACTGTGGCGGATATATGCCCTACCTTCGATCAGAACACGATCACCTTCATTATAGTTGTAAACTTCCTGTGCACGCCAGTCCTTTGCCACAAAGCTGATGATATCGGATGCGCCTTCTTCAGGATTATACGTATGATAATAAATACGCGAGTTGGTTTCTTTCAAAAGCACTTGGATTTTACGGTCATATCCGCGAATGGTTATTCTTCCAAAAGCCATTGTCTGGTCATTATTGACACCCATGTCTGTACGAATCCTTGCTACACCGTCTTTCTCGATTGTGCCGATCATTGTCACATGATAGCAAACCAGTTCTCCATTCCTGTCACGCATGGATTCAAACGAAAAATAATCCCTAAATCTTCCTTGTGTTTGCATTCACTTTTTTCTCCATCTCTAAGTTGTATTAATAAAAACACGTATATTATAAGCATTCTTTATGATTCATTCAAGATATCTCTGAACTCCATTCGCAACATTATTAATAAAATCTTGCACATTTGTCACAATTGTTACAGCTGAAAGACTGCCTCTGTCTGCCAGTTTGTTTGTAACAAACTCAGAAATATCCACAGCGTAAAAGTACACCGGTCTCACAACACCGTTTACCACCCTGAATGAAGGGATCATATTTCCCGAAGCAATCGTATGCAACTGTGTTGCCATGCAGATGACTGTTGTTGCTTTCTTTAGGATCTCTCTCATTTTTGTCTGTCCTTCATATGCATCTGCAATGACTTCCGGCATCGGTCCGTCATCCCTGATGCTCGAAGTCAGCACAAACGGAATATTGTTTTTGACGCATGCATAGATAATTCCGTTATCTATTTTATACTGCTCAATGAATGCAGGAATGGATCCGCATCTTCTGACACGGTTCAATACATCCAGATGGTTGTAATGGCCGTTAGGCTGGCTCTTTTGATGGTAGATATCCTGTCCGAGTGCAGTCTCCAAATGCGCCGCTTCCAGATCATGTGTTGCAAGCGCATTACCGGCAAGCAATCCATGGATATAGCCGTTTTCGATCAGATACTGCATTGCCCTGCGGGAATCATAGTCAAAAGCACATGCCGGTCCAAGAACAACAACGACATTTCCATGATCTTTTTCATAATTCAGCAGTTCATACAGCTGATCATAGTTTTTCGCAAACGATGTTTCCCTTGAGCGGTTTGAGCGGAAAGCAAACTTGTCTGTAAAAGTGCTGTCCTCTTTTCTGAAACCGTCTGTATGCACATATATACCCTCTTCGCAGTTTTCACTTCTGCCGAGAATGACGCATTGTCCCTTCTTCACATTTCTCTGTTCAATGACGGATAATGTACCATCTGCATTGATAATGACACAGCTATCCATTCTGCTTTCTTCCGCCAGCTGCCATTTGCCTTTGATTTTAAAATATTCCGGATACATGGATGTAGAATGAAAATACTCCGGTACCACGCCATCTATTTCACAAAGATCCGTCCTTACATCAGGTGCATCTGTGAATAAAGAGTCTGAAAAATCAGGCTGAAAATATTTTGGAATTGTAAACATGTAGATTATCCTTCTTTCTGCCTTCTCATTTTATCATGAACGGATAAGTTTCAAAAGATTGTTTCTACACCATTTTTTCTTCATGTTATAATAGGATGGAGGTATTTTATGATTCGATGTGCAGACCAATGGAAAGACTATAAATGTATCGATGCCGGAGATGGCGAAAAACTGGAACAGTGGAAGAATATTATTCTTCGCAGACCCGATCCGCAGGCAATCTGGCCTAAGTCAGGCAACAGGCTCTGGAACAAGGCTGATGCAGTGTACCACCGCTCCGAAAAAGGCGGAGGACATTGGGAATACAAGAAAAAGCTGCCGGAGTCCTGGCAGATCGAATACAACGGCCTGACA
Organism: uncultured Erysipelotrichaceae bacterium; assembly: GCA_902766005.1. Taxonomy (GTDB): domain Bacteria; phylum Bacillota_I; class Bacilli_A; order Erysipelotrichales; family Erysipelotrichaceae; genus Bulleidia. Next base: position 16,846 of record CACXCB010000173.1, read on the forward strand.
TTCAAGGTATCTCCGACCGGTTTCAAACATACCGGTATCTTCCCCGAACAGGCAGTCAACTGGGACTGGATGATGGATCTTATTGAAAAGCATCAAGATGAGGAAATTCGTGTTCTGAATCTGTTTGCCTATACAGGTTGTGCAACTCTTGCCTGTGCAAAAGCAGGAGCTGCCGAAGTTGTGCATGTGGATGCTGCCAAAGGCATGGTGCAATGGGCAAAAGAAAACCGTGATCTTTCTCATCTTGACGAGAAAAAAATACGCTTTATCGTGGATGACTGCATTAAGTTTGTGGAAAGAGAAAAGCGCAGAGGCAGGACATACCACGGCATCCTCATGGATCCCCCTTCTTACGGAAGAGGTCCGGGAGGAGAAATGTGGAAATTTGAAAAAGAGATTACAAATCTCATCCGCAAATGCCTTGCTATTTTGGATGACAATGCCCTCTTCTTTCTGATCAACAGCTACACAACAGGATTTTCTTCCATCGTCCTGGAAGATCTGATGAAAACAATGGATTTCCCGGAAGGAAAAATTGACGCTGGTGAAATTGCAATTCCGTTAGAAAGCAGGGATCTTCTGTTACCATGCGGCATCTATGGCAGGTGGCAAAGAAATGATTGAAGTTCTTTATGAAGACAATCATTTGTTATGTGTGGTAAAGCCGGCAAATATTCCGGTTCAGGAAGACAGCAGCCATGATACGGATCTGTTAACCATGTGCAAATCCTATCTAAAGGAAAAGTACAATAAGCCCGGAAATGTCTTCCTCGGACTTGTGCATCGCCTGGACAGGCCTGTTGGCGGTGTAATGGTATTTGCCAAGACTTCCAAAGCTGCATCCCGATTATCGGATTCCATCCGAAAAAATGCATTTCGGAAAGAATACGTTGCCGTTACTGACGGCATTCCGCCGGAAAAAGGAACCATGACAGATTATCTTGTCAAAGATCATCAGAAAAACATGGTCAGAACAACAGATGCAGCACACGGAAAAAAATCCATACTTCATTATGAAGTATTATCCGTCAAAGGAAAGCAGGCTCTGGTCCGGATCCTGCTGGAAACCGGAAGATCACACCAGATTCGTGTCCAGTTTTCTTCCAGAGGTTATCCTCTCCACAACGATCATCGCTACAATAAAAATGTTTCCAAAGGGACAATCTCCCTATACGCATATCAGCTAACCTTCCCGCATCCCATTACCGGAGAACCCGTCACAATCAAAAAGCGTCCCCCGGGAAAGGAGCCATGGAATATATTCGAGGTAGATTTATGAGCAAGAAACCGAATGTAAAGGCCAATTATTCAAGTCGCACACCAAAAAGACGCAGAAAAAGAAGAAGATTGAAAAAGGGTGTTAAAATTCTTTTCCTTGCACTGGTGGTCCTGATTGCCGCCCTGATTGCAATTCCAAGGATTCGGACGAATTCCAAGCTGCGTTCTCTTGGCTACACCAAGAATCAGGTAGCACAGATCAAGAAACTTGATCTGACCAAAACCATCCTGGATAATGGGTATTATTCCGAACACCTTGCCAAGGAAATTGAAGATGGCACGATCCGTACGGAATACATTCCCCTTTATACAGCGATCACCGGAGAAAAGACATTAACCGAAAAAGATTATCTTCTGTATAACCGTCTGCTGGATGCAGGATATGAACAGGACCAGATTGAAAACCTGTTCAGCCAGCTTGAATTCTATGAGATCACTCCTTTACTGGTATTTGACTATCAATGGGATGAAAAAGCATATATTGATGACTGTATCAAAAACAGGGCGACAAACAGTCCGGATTCGTTTACCCTGACAGGCAGTTACCGTACTGCCTACAAGGTAAAAAAAGAAACAGATAATCCTACATCTGTGTCCGCCCTTGTCAACCAGACATATTATCTGACAGACAGTTTTGTACCATCCGAATTAACCGAGATTTCCAGTCAGTACGCAATCAGTGATCAAAGACTGTCCAAACCCGCGCTGGATGCTCTTGTAGACATGTGTGAAGCGGGTATCACAAACGGCACCCAATTCTTTGTCACAACATCCTATCGTTCCTACGATACACAGGAAACCGCTTATAAAACATTCCTGAATACCATGAGTGAAGCACAGGCTGATGCAATATGTAACAGAGCAGGTTTCTCTGAACATCAGACAGGACTGGCAATCAATGTTGCTGCCACATATGAAACGGATAAAGATTTCATTGATACCGATGTATACAGCTGGCTTAAGGCAACCTGTGCCAACTACGGCTGGATTGCAAGATACCCTGAAGAAAAGAAGATATTGACAGGCATGGGCGATGAACCGGATCACTTCCGGTACCTGGGAAGAGATCTTGCCCTGGCTGTAACCGAATCCAAACTGACGTATGACGAGTACTATTGCCTGTATCTGAAGTCATGGGAGGATGAGGCAAATAAGCCTGCCGAAGATATTCTGAATGCAACGGATTATCATAACCGTTCTGCTTCTCCTGTTACTACTTCTTCGCCACAGGAAACACCGGAGGTTACGGAAACGCCCGAAACCGCACCGGCCGAAGAACCTGTTCAAACGCAAGAAGAAACTCCTACAGAAAAACCTGAAGAAACACCCGCAGAAAACGGATAACTAAAAACAACCCAATTTAATTCGGGTTGTTTTTTAGTCTGTATTCTGTTTCTTCTTCAGATGAAACAATCTTCTTCTTTCCGTTTTTTCTCCATCCCAGGCGAAGTGATCAAGATGTACAAGCGAAAAATAAGGAGAAAAGATTTTTGTCCATTCTTCATCCGATCTTGATATCATGCGCAATATGCCATCTATATAGAGACAATTGTGGTTGACCAGCTCTGTCCCCTTTTCACCGGCTTCATCAAGTGAAAGATAATAATTCATGCCGATAATGACTTCTGCTTCATCTTTGACAATGCGGGCAAACTCCCTAATCAGATGCAAAGATATTTCTTCGGGTATAACGTCTAAAACATTGGAACAAATCAATCCGTCATATGTCTGATCAGATATGCTTTCAAGCCATGCATCATCTGCGTGAACTGTATGTATATTCTTTCTTACATCATAAAGGTTTGCATATATTTCTGTTGTATGCAGGGCTTCTTCTGCAGCATCTGCAGCAGTTACATCGTTACATCCGCTCTTTGCTGCAATAATGGATGCCCATCCGCTTCCACAACCATAGTCCAACACTTTTTTGCATGTCCCAAGTTCTGCTGATGCAAGATACAGCTTTTTACAAGGTGCAAGTTCTTTCCAATCTTTAACAGGCCTGCTTTTCAATTCTTCATCATTTGATGTAAAAACGCTGTTCCAGAACCGAATCAGATTTTCATTGTCTGTATTTCTATCCATTTCAAAAAAATCTCACTCTGCTTCTTCTTTGATCCATTGGATATATTCATCTTTGAGAATTTCACGACATTGTTCTTTCACCGGTTCAATCAATTCCAACGCCTTCTGGCGGTCTGTTGCCTTTGCGGTTATTCTGATCAGACAGCCATCATCTTTGGCATAAGTTGCCACAGTGGGATTATCTCCATCCAGCAGCTCACCCAAAGCATCTGCCACAGGTGCTTCGCCGACAATTGTCACAGGAGCATGATCAAAATCCAGCATTTTGATATTGACGGAAACAATAACCTGATGACTGATTTCCTTAAGATACGGCATGCAGTATTCCTCAAACATCGGTTCCATTTCTTTTGGCGGTCCGGGCAGAAGAATACACGTTCTACCTTCATCTTCCATGATGCATCCGGGCGCAATGCCATGATGGTTATACAGGATCTGAGAATCATCCGGTACAAGTGCCATCTTCTTCATACTGTCAATCAAAGAGGCCTTCTGCACTTTCTGCAATAAAGCAGACATGACCTGCAGGGCGGTTTCATCCAGCACCAATTTCTTATGAAAATACTCTGCGAGCATTTCCTTGGTGATGTCATCCTTCGTCGGCCCAAGGCCGCCTGTGATAATTGTCATATCCGCTCTTGTATAAGCAACATCCAAAGCGGCAATAATTCTTTGGGGATTATCGCCGACCACCGTCTGATAATGCATTTCAATTCCGGTTTCGGCAAGTTTTTTGGCAATGAACTGTGCATTGGTATTGACAATGTTGCCAAGAAGCAATTCCGTACCCACACTGATAATTTCAGCAATCATGATTAATCCTTTCTGAAAGCCACAAAGCAGGCTTCCTCACTATCCGCACTGTCTGAAGAGATATGCCCGCAGACCTTGATCGATTTCTGTGAATCATCTATATCAACAATTTCGTATGCATTTTCACTGACAATGGATTGTACCTTCTCATCGTCGTAATAAATATCCGCATAATAGGTAAATTCTGTTTCCGGATGCAGCCAGGTGTAATCGACTAAACAGGTTCCGTACGCATTGATATTGTTGGTTCCGTCATGCAGGGAAATATCCCGGGATCCGGAGCACGGCGGCTGAATGACATTCCATTGAATTGACATTTCTGTTCCGGAAATTGTTGCAAGTATGCCCTTTAGGGATTTTGTTCCGGAAGCATATTCCTTTCGGGAAACCATCGGTACGTTTTCCAGTCCTGTCGAAGAAACATAGGATCGTGTCAGTACGGTTGCATCCATGTCATCTTCTTTCTCTACATGGGGATATGTCCCTGTTACATAGGTAATGCTTTCAAGATCCTCCGGCTTCGGCAACCCCATGCGATATGTTCCGTCACTGATCTCCTCTTCCCCGTTTAATAGTAATTCATTGATTTTCCCGGGAAGATTGAGACTGCTGTAATAGGATGTGAAATAGGTTGTTTCGCCTTTTACGGCCTGATCCCATCCCAGCCAAACAACATTGGTATATTCCGATGTACTTGCAATCATCCATTTATCCTTCGCTGCACCTTCAGGAATGCCGTATTCAAGACCGGCATTGCCCCAGTCCGTTGTTCCTGTTTTGGCATAGACCGGATAGGATCTGTTCAGCATGTTCATGTAGTTGAAAGTGCCGGATTCCACATTATACTGCATCAGCTTGTCCACTAACCATGCACTTCCCGAAGAAAGCACCTTCTGGCTTAATCCGACAGGTTCAAATGTCTTTCCCAGGGTAGTAGTTATCTTTTTTATAGTGTGGGGCTTATTATAATAGCCGAGGTTGATCATGGCCCCGTGTGCTCCTGCCATCTGCATGACGGATACCGTAAACTCATCCCCGCCGATTGCATACAGATAATCGAAATTCTCATATGGAATCTGCGAGAAGCCCAAAGACCACATATATTCAATTGTTCGTGAAACGCCGATTTTGGCAACGACATCTTCAAAGGTTAACACGGCAGGTATATTCAGGGATTGGGCAACTGCATCTTTTAATGTGACATCTCCCTTATAGGAACGATTGGCATTCAGCAATACCCTGCTTTCCGAAGGCAGTGAGACAGGCTTGTCAAGAAGGATCTCATCCAGGGTATAACCCAGATATTCAAAAGCGAGAGCATAACAGATTACCGGCTTGATGGAGGACCCGGGTTGCTTGAATTGTGCTGTTGCGCGGTTTAACAGTCTGGCACCGTTATAGTTTCTGCCTCCGCCTATTGCCACCACTTCTCCATTGCGATTATCCATCGAGACAATTGCCGTCTGCATCAGCTCATCAGGAAAGGATACACCGGTTCTTTCCTCCTGAATATCTTCAACAAGATCCTGCATGACGGGGTTCATTGCGGTATAGATATTCATTCCCACATAAGAAGGATCCATTCCCGTCAATTCTGCAGCTTCTTCCAATACAACATCAATATAAGACTGATGCACCTGCTCATCATCGACAAACAGATATTCTCCTGCAAGAAGATTTTCCACAGGTATCTGCTTGGAAAGATCCCGTTCTTCCGCAGTAATGTACCCGTGATATTCCATCATATCCAATACATTATTTCTTCTTTTGGTTGCATAGTCCAGATATTCATATGGATTGTACTGATTGGGCAGATTGACAATCCCTGCAAGCAGTGCACTTTCCGGAAGGCTCAACGCATTGCAGTTTTTATTGAAATAATACTGTGAAGCCTTCTGAATGCCGCGGATATTCTTGCCGAAATTCAGTTTATTCAGATACAGCATCAATATCTCTTTTTTCCCGATTAACCTTTCCAGCTTCAAGGAAAGATAGATCTGTTGCAACTTGTACGAAATTGTCTTTTCTCTTGTCGTGCTCTCTTCCCCATCCTCTATGGAAAAATAGGTATTCTTTACCAGCTGCATTGTAAATGTCGAACCCCCAGCACCAAGTGTTTTGGTTTTCAAAGCATCGATCACAACCTTTGTGAAACGGGGAACATCAAAACCGTTATGCTGAAAATAGCGTGAATCCTCGATGCTCAGGAAAGCATCCACAAGGCTTTCGGGAATACTATGATAATCCGTGTTGTCGCGGAAATAGGTGCCAACCTCCTGGATGAGATCACCATTGCAGTCATATATTTTACTCGTTTCCTGACTTACAAAATCCTGCACATGCAATTCAGGCGTATCTTTCAGCATGTAGCCGAGAAAACTGCCGGCAAGTATAAAAAATACAACATAAAAAACAATCGTAATCAGGATAAAAACTTTACGGATACTGATTCTTCTTTTCTTCATGTTTTTAGTTTACCACGGTTATGTTCTTTTCTTTTCAGAAAATTACAAAAAAGAAGTCAGATGATCTGACCTCTTACTGTAATACGGATTCAATCCGTGTATATTCGTAGCCTTCGAAGCTGTCGGCAACATTTTTACATGTCAGCTTTCCATCATATGTGTTGATGCCGGATGCGATAGCTGGATTATCCAGTGCTGCCTTTTCCAGGCCTTTGTCCGCAATCTGCAAACCATATTGCAATGTTGCATTGGTAAGGGCAATGGTTGAAGTTCTCGGCACGGCTCCCGGCATATTGCCTACACAATAATGCACAATGCCCTCTTCAATGAAGATCGGCGCATCGTGTGTTGTCACTTTTGTTGTTTCACCACAACCGCCCTGGTCTACCGCAACATCCACAAAAACAGAACCCGGTTTCATCTCTTTCAGATATTGTTTTTTGAAGAGCTTCGGTGTTGCCCTACCAGGAATCAAAACTGCCCCGATGACAAGGTCGGCATTTTTAACGGCATTTTCAATGTTGGAATCTGTAGATACAAGTGTCTGGATGCGTGAGCCAAACATGTGATCCAGCTGTTCCAAACGCTTCAGGCTGATGTCGATGATGGTAACATCGGCACCCATTCCTGCCGCAATTCTGCATGCATTTGTACCTACGGTACCGCCACCCAGAATCACAACATTGGCTTTCGGGGTTCCGGGCACCCCCGCTAACAATACACCTCTTCCGCCGAATGTTTTTTCCAGATATTTAGCACCTTCCTGAACGGAAAGTCTTCCGGCAATCTGTGACATCGGAATCAATAGCGGCAGGCTGCCGTCCTTTTCCTGCAGCGTTTCATAGGCAACACCCTTGATCTTTCCCTTCAACAAAGCATCCATTTGCGGCTTGTCTGCTGCCAGATGCAGGTATGTATACAGTATCAAACCGTCATGGAATAACGGATATTCTTCTTCCAGAGGCTCTTTTACCTTTACCATCATCTCAACGGTATCCCAGACTTCCTTTGCCTGATCCAACAGTTTTGCACCGGTATCGGCGTACTCTTCATCGGTAAAGCCCGATCCGATGCCTGCTCCCTTTTCAATGAATACTTCATGGCCATGGCTGATGTACGCCTTGACATTGTCCGGTGTCAGTCCGACACGGAATTCATTGTTTTTGATTTCTTTTACACAACCGATCTTCATTTCATTTGCTCCTTTTGTTGTTTATGGTTCATACCAGCCGAATAATGATTTTCCTTCATCCAGCTTCCTGATTTGATGTAAATCAGATTCATCCAGGGAAAAACCAAACAGGCTGATATTCTCTTTCATTCTTTCTTCTTTTGCAGTTTTGGGAATCACGATAATGCCGTTTTGAGAAAGATATTTCAGTGCAATCTGCCCGACTGTTTTCTGATACTTTTGCGCAATCTCCATTAATACAGGTTCTGCAAAGATCCTTCTTCGCCCTTCGGTAAAAGGTGCCCAGCTCTCCATGACTGTACCCTTTTCCTGCAGGTACTTCTGATAGGAAAGCTGTGGATAATATACATGTGACTCCACCTGGTTTACCATAGGAACTACTTTGCATACCGACAGGAGTTGATCATATAAACGCCGATTGATATTGGAGATACCGATCGCACGTATTTTCCCTTGTGCATAAGCTTCTTCCAGTGCCTGGTACATGGAAATATATTCCGCGTAAGGCTCATGCACAAGAAGAAGATCAATATAATCTGCCTGCAGGTTTTTCAGACATTCATCAATTCCTTTTTTTGCCTTTTCATAGGAAGCATATCTATGATCCAGTTTTGTGGTAAGAAAGATTTCCTCTCGGCTTATGCCGCTCTTTTTCATTCCTTTTCCCACTTCCCTCTCGTTATCGTACATGACCGCTGTATCAATCAGGCGGTATCCTGTCTGAATTGCTTTTGAAACACAATTCACACATTCCTGACCTCTCAGATCCCAGGTGCCGTAACCGATTGCAGGCATTTTCACGCCATTGTTTAATTTCACAAATTCCATATAACTCCTACTGCCGTTTCCACCGGCTTTTCTTCATATCCACATGTGTTTCGTCCCTGAAGAATACGCCCTCTTTCAAAAGCAGTTCTTTCTGTTCATCAAAAAACGGTGCAATTCTTCCCACATGATTAACAACCCTGTGACAGGGATATTTGCCATACATCTCTGCGTGACTCAGAACTTTTCCTACAAGTCTTGCATTTTTTTCTTTTCCGATCAAAGCAGCAATCTGTCCATAGCTTGCCACTTTCCCTGCCGGAATTTCCCTGACTGCTTCCAGGATTTCATATGCAATTCTTTCATCCATTTTTATTTACCAACCGTCATAACTTAAACAATATTATACCATACATGCATTCCTTTTCACTGAAATCTCATAATCTCTTAAGAAAATCCCCATACATGCATATTGAAAGATGTTATAATAAAAGCAGAATAAGCTTTACAAGCCTGAAAGGAGACATGTGAATTATGATCGGAATCATCGATGTCAGTCACAACTTCACAGGTGTTTACGGAGCTGGCGCTCTTGACTTCTACACCGAAAATAAAATCGCTTTTGATTATGGTGCCGGTACTTCTTCAGGTGGAACAAATCTTGTATCCTATTTTTCAGGGAAGCCCGGACTGACCTTCCTTTTCTACAATGATTTTGCATTACGTAATGACTATCTGAATTTAAAAAACACATTCCAGGATTCAAATGCATTGGACATAGACCTTTTGTATGATGACATGTTCCGCAGTTTTGCCGAGTATCCTTTGGCTTATGAGCATACCGGAAATTCCAAAGCCATGTTGCAAATCATCGCAACAGATGCAAAATCAGGCACACCGCATTACTTTGACATAACAGACGCCACGGAAGATAAAATATCCATTTTGAAAGCATCTTACAATATTCCGGTTTATAATGAGCCTTACAAAATTGATGATGCTTCATATTATGCCGGTTATCTATCCGATCCTCTTCCGTTCAGGCAAGCATTTGAAGAAGGTTGCGATAAGGTAATCCTGATTCTTGCAAGGCCGCTTTCCTATCGCAGGGACGCATTAAGAGACCTTCTTCTTTCAAGACTGTTAAAAGCCAGGCATCCGGAACTGGCAAAGTCTGTCAGAAATCTGAGCAAAGCATATAACGATGCAATCTACGAAGCATTACAATTACAAAAAGAGGGAAAGATGATGATCCTTTCACCGGAAATCCATACACCTCTTTACACTTTCATCAAAGACCGCAAGGAAGTATCCACACTCTATAGTAAAGGCCGTGAAGATGCTGAAAAAACGCTTGCATTTCTGAAAAATGACATCTGATCCGATGTCATTTTATATAAGCATATCGAAAGGAGAAAACAATGCGCAAAAACCTCGGGAAGAAAACAATTATTACTCCCCTGCCAGTTGTCATGATCGGTACATATGACGCAGAGGGAAGACCTAATCTGATGAATGCGGCATGGGCAGGCCAGATTGATGCCCATCAGATCATTATCAGCTTGTCTACACACCAGACAACCGACAACCTTTTGTTGAAAAATGAATTTACAGTCTCTTTTGCGACAAAGGATACTGTTGTTGCATCCGACTACTTTGGCATTGAATCCGGCAGAAAAACGGATAAAATTTCCAAAGCTGGATTCCATGCAATGAAGGCTGAATTTGTAGATGCACCATTGTTTGAAGAGTATCCTCTCACTTTGGAATGCAAGGTTGTGGAAATGAAACCGGATGGTGACGGGTATCTGCTGATCGGTGAAACCGTCAATATGAATGTAGATGAATCCGTTTTGACAGATGGAAAGGTAGACCTCAGTAAATTGAATCCGATTATGTTCGATTCTTCCATGAACAAATACAGGGTTATCGGTGAAATTGTCGCAGATGCCTTCAAAGCCGGAATGGCAATAAAATGAGATTCCGTTCAGGAATCTTTTTCTTTCTGATCAAACTTCTGGTAGAATGAGATGGGGGAAATATATTTATGAAAAAAATCATTTTAAATAAAGACTGGCATATCTACAAAAGAGATGATGCCTTTTCCTTGACTACTTCCATTCCGGAAGATGCAGTAATCGCCGATCTGCCTTATGATGCTCTTTTCCATGACGAACAACGAGCAGACAGTCCGAGCGGAGGAAGAACCGGGTACTTCGATGGAGGTGTATATTATTTCCAGAAAGAATTGAAGCTTGATAAAGAAATGATTCAAAAGCAGTTATATCTGAATATCGAAGGTGCTTTTTCCAAATCCTTTGTTTACGTTAACAGTTCACTCCTTAAAACCGGAGACTTCGGCTATGCAGGCATCAAAGCAGATATCACCGATTACGTCAATGAAGGAAGCAATACGATTTTGATCATCTGCAAAACTGATCCGTTCAGTTCAAGGTGGTACAGTGGCACAGGCCTGTTAAGACCGGTATACCTGCTTGTCGGAGAAGATGTATATATCAAACCGGATTCCACCTTCCTGTCTTGCGAAGAAATCAGCGAAGAAGGAATTGTTATTCGTCTGGTATCCGACCTGATCAACCGTTCTTCCCATGCATCCCTGCAGAATATGAATATCAAAATTGCCGATAAAACCGGAACTGTTTTTGAAGACTCCATCCCTTTGCGTATTCAAGATACATATCACCTGGATAGGAAACTTTTCTTCAAAAATGCACATCTGTATGATGAAAATGATCCGTACCTCTATGATATCAGCTTGTTTATAGGGAATGATGAAGAATCATTCCGAACCGGATTCCGCAAGGAAACTTTTGATCCTGTACACGGATTGATGATCAATGGAAAAACGGTTAAACTCCGTGGTGCTTGCATCCACCATGACGAAGGCATACTTGGGGGCATATCTTCTCCTGCATTTGAAAGATTCCGCATTGCAAAGCTGAAAGAAGCAGGCTTTAATGCTATTCGTTCCGCACACAATCATGCTTCACAGGAAGTATTGCAGGCATGCGATGAACTCGGTGTTTATGTTTTGGATGAAATCTGTGACATGTGGACCAAGATGAAGGGATTCGGGGATTATGCACAATACTTCTCCCACAGCTGGAAAGATGTAACCCATACAACAATCTGTGAAGACAGAAACCATCCCTGTGTTGTCGGCTATTCCACAGGTAATGAAATATCTGACATCAATACAGAAAAAGGATTCGAAGTGGCTCATGCCCTCTTCGAAGAAATCCATCTTCTGGACGATACCCGTTTTGTGACTAACGGCATTAACGGTGCCTTCGCCGCAGGTGAAGAAGTCATCGATATAGCAGTGGATTTAACCGGTAAAGAAAGATCGTATTATGAATCCGGAGATGTCAATCGTTTCATGGCACTCATGGCAACACGCATGAGTGATATTGTCACTCACCCTGTTGTCTCAAAAGTATTGGAACGCATGGATAGTTGTATAGATGTACAAGGATATAACTACATGACAGCACGTTATGAAAAGGATATCTCAAAATATCCAAACAGGATCATGCTGGGCACGGAAACATACCCGAAACAAATTGCAGAAAATTGGCGTTTAATAACAGCTCTGAATCCATGCATCGGTGAGTTCACCTGGACAGGATGGGATTACATGGGAGAATTATCCGCTCCGTTCCCTGCCTTAAACAATACATCAGGCGATCTTGATCGTTTCGGTTTCAGAAGACCGGTATCTTACTACCGTGAAATTGTTTACGGATTACGTCAAAAACCTTATCTTTGTGTACGTCCTCCCAAAGCTTTCGGAACCCCAAGGGAATTCGGACCGTGGAAGTTTACCGACGCCCTGGAAACATGGACCATGGATGTTCCCGAAGGCACAATGGTAACGGTAGAAGTCTATACAGCTGAACCATCTGTCGAACTGTTCATCAACAATCAAAGTAAGGGTGTAAAAGAAACCAAGGATTGTTTTGCATTGTTTGATGTGCCGTATGAAAAAGGCACACTCAAAGCTGTTACACCGCAAAATCTGCAGGTTACACTTTCTACAGCAGAAAACAATGTCAATATCATCACCCATGATGAAAGCTATGATGATATCCTTATCTCACAGATTGAACTCAGGGATCAACACAATACCCTTGTTTACGGCAGCGGACAATCCTTCGACACAAAGCGTGAAGGATATGTATTAATTGCCGCTGCATCAGAAGAAACCATTCACGATCATGGTTTCAGCAATGAAGTCATACACTTGATGGGAAGAGGCGGGCTTGCAATCTATAAGAAAAACTGAAAGCATATCGGAACACCCGATATGCTTTTCTGTTTGGATATTTTCTGTAATGGCTATTTACATCTTTCCGGCTTCTCTATGGCTTATATACATTCGGTAATAAACCATACCGATCAAAGAAGAAATCAGGAATGCCGCAAAAGAGAGAATAAACGGCAACATCGCCCCTTTACTGTAAATCAATCCGGCAAATAAAGCACCGAATATTCCGCCCAATGAATTCATAGACTGATAGAAGCCCATGACAGCATTGCTGGAAGATGATGATGCACGGTTTGCACACATCGCCTGGAATAAAGGCAGGCGCAAAGTCATGACACTGCTGTAGATGATATAGACACCGATGAACAGATACCGGTTATGATTAACCAGGATCAATGAAGTCAGTATTGTACATGCCCAGAGAATATACAGAAATGTTCTATTGATATCGGTACGCTTCTGCAGGTACATGCTGACAGTAGAATTCAAAGTCAGAGTCATTGCGGCAATAACTGCTTTAAAAATACCGTTATATGCAGAAGACATGCCATATTGGTCCTTGATGTAATAGTTGAAGCATTGTTCATAGGCATTCTGTCCAATTGCCGAAACAGCTACAATCACAAATATCATGGCAAGCATCGGTGTCATAAAACTTCTTGCAGAAAGGAAGGAGGAAAACGGATTTACCTCTTTAAAACTTAAAGCAGTTTCCGGTTTCTGTTTGTACTTTGTATCATCTTCACATAATAACAGAAAAAGAATTCCCGAAGCTGCCAGTACGGCAACCTGTGCAAAAAAAGCAGTATTCACGGAGACAATACCCAACATGCCGCCAATGAAATATCCTATGGCACTTCCGACACTCTGAATGGTAGTCAGCACGACAAGATTTCTTCCCCTGTCCTGTTTGTTCTCACCACACAGATTAATAACGTAATTGGCCATTGCAGTAAAACAGCCTCCTGTAAAAACACCCGCAAACATTCTGCCACCTATAACGACAGCTTCACTGTATGCCGATGCAAAAATAAACTGTCCCACAGCATACCCCATGCAGCAGATCAGCATGATTCTTTTTGTGGGGATGTAGCTGCACAATTTTCCCCAGAATGGAGAAAAAAGGAAATACATGGTCATCATTGCCGCAAGTGCAACCCCAAACATCGAACTGTCCAATTGTCTTTCCACAATCAGTGTCGGTGTTACCGGATGAGCAAAACTTGCTGCAAGGTTAAACATAAACGCAATCAGAAAAAATATAAGAAACCTGTTTTTCTTCATAATCCCTCTCTTGTCAAATCACAAACCATTTCATGCCAATGGGTATTTCCCCATACAGATGCAGATATTCCCATGTCTGCGAACCCCATCTTCTCATACATTTTTACAAGAGCACTTTTACAGGTCAGTATCATCTTCTCTCTGCCCTGTTCTTTTTGTCTTTGCGCATATGTTTTCACCAGTTCTTTGGCGATGCCCTGCATGCGATATGCCGGCAACACTTCAAGACCGAGTATCATGACATTCTTCCCTGAAGGATCATGCAGGGATCCCCGAAAAAAGAACTGATCACAAAACTTCTCTTCTTTTGTGGCAACACCGGTAATATATCCTGCTATCTTTCCGGAATCCGCATCTTCTGCCACAAGAAACATTTCCTTGGCATATTGCATTCTGTCCTGCACCATTTCATAGGTACATGCTTCTTCGTTTGAAAAACATATTCTTTCTATCTCTGCAGCCTGATCTGTTTCCGACTCCCTGATATTTCGAAATATGATACGATTCATAGAATCCTCCCGTAGTATTGTAACATGTTCATGCAAATTATCTTTTCCTTTTCTTTCGGTATATACTGAATATAGGGGTATAAAACAATGAAACAGATTGAAAGAATTGAACAAATGGAAAACATCTTTGATGCAAGCAATGCCTTAACAAAATCATTATTACATGCATTATACAATTATGAAGAAAACATGCAGGAATTTAGCCAGCTTGTCAGCTATTACGAAAGTGAAGAATGGAGAAAGGATTTTGAGGATGATGAAAAAGGCCTCCTCCCAAAAGAACTGAAAAGAGGCATTCTTTCTGAAGACGGCATATACAATCTGATCGAAATGAACCAGGAAATATATGATCTTATGGGAAAGATTCTTGAAACGAAGAAAGACTAGTTCTTTGTCTCACATTAACGTGCATTGCCACAAAAAAGATTGTGCAAAAAAGTGAAGTTTTTTCTCACATGTTTTTTCAATAGGCATTATAAAAAGCGAAGAAGCAAACTGCTTCTCCGTTTTTAATTGAATAACTTTCTGATTTTCTTCTTTAACTCTTCCGGAAGAGCTTCAATTACAAAATCATCCCTCAACAACATTTTTAATTCTTCCGGCATCATCATGAATTTTTCCTCTTCCATTTCCAACAATTCATTCAGCAGTCCGCTTTCCTCCATCATTCCTGCAGGATCCCTGAAATCATCTTCCATTTCTTGATATGCTTCATCCAGCCTCTCAAGATATTCTTCCATCTCTATCTCTATGCCGACTTCATCACAGAAGTCTTCCAGAAATGTTGCAAGACGCAGACTGTCAACATATATGGTCTGTGGCTTTCCCATCTGCAGCAACATATCACAGAAAGAAGCAAGCAATGCATCAAAAGCTTCATGATTTGTTCCCTGCATCATTACAGGTGGTAACAGCAGCTCATTCCAATAGTTCATAGCGAATATGGATAGCGGAAAATAATGAGCCGGATCTTCCGGTGTCCCTTCCTCAATCCAAGCAGGAAGAATGCGGAAACCTGCTTCCAGATCATTTTTTTCCATTGCTTTTTTTTCTTTCAATTCCTGCATTTTATATGGCGAAGGAAGCCTCGGCTCATAATAGGAGGAAAAGTAATCCTGTTCGGGAAGACGTATTTCAGATATATTCCAGTTTCCGTCTTTTCTTTCCAGATACGGAATAATGCATGCACTCAGCACATCCTCACCCATAAATCCGATTTCTTCCATCACTTGATTACTGTATCTGCCTTTTTTCAGAAGCGAAGCAAGATATAAAGCTGCATCGAGTGCCTCTTCGAGATCAATGCTCTCTTCATCCGTTACCGGCCAGGGGACACGCAGAAAACTGTATCTCAATAGATTGGGGTACGCATTTTTACCGCTTAACCGAATGCCTTTTTTCTTTGCGTATGCCTGTAATTCAGGCAGTTGTAATGCACTTGTATCTTCTCTGTTTTCAAAGCTGCATTGCAGACAGCACTGTCCCATCGCAATGATCATTCTCTCATGTTCTTCCACATCCGGATTACCCATAATGCTGCGATACGTTTTCAATCCTTTTTCACCACGGTAGACTGCCAGCGAAAGATGTTCTCCAAGCTGTCCCATGATACAACAGTATCCAATTCCTCCCGAAGGAAGATCTATAGCGAATATATCGGAATCATTAAAGTGTTCCCACATCTTCTCCTTCTTATACTGAAAAGCTTTATCCCATAGTCTGTCTGCAACCATCATTACCTCCTAAAAAAGATCGTATTTTTCGCACGCTTTGGCAATGCCCTCGTGATCTACATCTTCTGTTACATATGTGCCGATTTCCTTCAGGGATTCGGAAGCATTTCCCATAACGATCGATGTATGGACATGTTCCAACATTTCTTTATCATTGCCACCATCACCAAAAGCAATTGTATCCTCCAGGGGAATGTTGAAATAATCACAGAACCGGTCAATCCCTTTTACCTTTGTACCTCCGATCGGGGATATATCACAAAAGGTAGGATACCATCTCGCACTTGTGCAATGTCTCAGTTTTTTCATCAGTTCTTTTTCTTCATCTTCGCTAATAAAAGACATTGCCTGATATACTTTCTCATGGATCACATTGGAAACATCCCCTGCAGGATGATTATCATTTTGGGTGATCGCATGGACTTCATCCACCCTTTCATCTCGATAATTGAACACCTTTGTATTCTCCATCGTAAACCCGCATGGAAAAGGATGTTCCTTCAAATATTCCAAAAGAATCTTCAATTCATCCTTTGGAATAAAGTTTTCATAAATCACTTCTCCCGTACCGAGATAGCAATACTGGCCGTTTAAGGTAATATAACCGTCAAAAGGAAAATCTTCCAGTACCTTAAGTCCGTCTTTTCCTCTTCCGGTAGCGATAAACAAAAGATTTCCTTTTTCTCTCAATCTTTTTAATGTGTCAAATGTCTTTTGTGTTACCCGATGTGTTTTAAAACTGACAAGCGTACCGTCAATATCAAAGAAAATTGCTTTCTTCATAAATATCTCCCTCATTATTGTACCAAAAAAACAGCAAGTTCTACTTGCTGTTTTCAAAAGGTTGCTGATTGGGAAATTGCTGTCCGGGGGGAGTCGGGAGATTTTTATCCGGCATGTTTTCCTTTTCCGGAAATACAGATCGTTATGTTGTCGGTGGAGGTATTCTCTTGTGCCGATACCGGCAATGCTGCCATCGGTAAAGAAGCCGCCAGGGCTAAAGATGCCATTAAAACTGATGTCTTTTTCTTCATTTTTTCTCCTTTCCAGATTTCTCTGACACCATATGTATTCGCTGATAATGATAGGAAAAACGGGGTAAGCACAAAAAAAGATGGATCAATATCCATCCGAGAAAAAAGTGCGCTTTTCACGCACTTTACTTTTATCCTACTTTAACAAACTGGATGTCGCCATCCTGCCTGCAGATTAAAGCAGAACCGAACTCCATCAGATTGTAAACCTGCAACAATTCATATTTTGCACGATCGGATCCTGCCAGCTCGCAGAATTTTACAGCTGTATCTTTGTCCTGCATCATGCAGATGCTGTATTCACACATTTCAAGAAGTTGCGGTGCTTCATCGATCAGTGTCTGTACCTGATTTGTGGAAACGATGATGGAAGCGCCTTTCTTCCATGATTCCTCAATTCCCTTCAACAATTCATATTTGTTGGTTTCATCACGCAGATACGGGTATGCCTCATCGAGGATGATCAGGTCATTCTCACAGATTTTATCAGTGAAATCTCTGATTTCATTATCGAGAATATGCTCAGGATCATTTTCATATAATGAAGCAGCGTCTATGATCGTGAGATGATCCTTGATATTGATAAAAGCATTATCTTTTGTCAGATGCTGGAAGTTTTCACCATATCCATGATAGGAATCCGGCTTATTTGTGATCAGAACGATTCTGCCGTCTTCTTTTCTTTCAATAATCGTACGGATCAGGAATGTTTTTCCTGCCATCTTTTTTCCTGTTACCACCGCAACTGTAGGCAGATGCAAAACCATATCCGCATTTGTTGTTGTATTCTTTCCAATTACGATATCACTCATAAACTCCTCCCTTGTGAAAGATTTCGCTATTCCATTATAGCTCAAATTTTTTTAAAGAACATTAACAATCTGTAGAATTTCTCCATCTCATGCAGACATGAGGTATGCCATCTTCCAGAAATACATCCGAATCTATGTAAAAACCTTCTTTTTCATAAAATCCTGTCGCATATTCCTGTGCCTCTAAATATGCCCGCTGAATCTTCTTTTCTTTCAGAAGATGCATGCATTCATGAAGAAGCATGCTTCCTAAGCCCTTTTTTCGCTCCATGGTTAAAACTCTGCCGATCTGTATCGTGCCTTCTTCATCAAGCTTATCAAAAAAACGGAGATATGCCTTGATCCTGCCGTCTTCTTCATAAAAAAGATGCATGCTTCTTTGATCGGTTTCATCAATATCCTGATACACGCAGTTTTGTTCAACAACGAAAACGGCCGATCTTATCCGTAAAATTTCATACAGTTCCTGTAATGTCAGTTCATCAAATCTCTTCAGCACTTTTTTCATGCATGTATTGTATTACAGATACGGAAAAGTGAAAAGGATTGTTTACCCGTTAATCCGTTTTTACTACAATATTAGTCAAGGAGAAATAAAAAAATGATTGTACTTGAATATCCGAAATGCGGGACTTGCAGAAAAGCATTAAAATGGCTCAAAGACAACAACATCACTTTTGAAGATCGTAAAATCCATGAGGAAAAACCAAGTGAAGAGGAATTGCGCAAATGGCATGCTGAAAGCGGCCTGCCCCTGAACAAAATGTTCAACACCTCCGGCAAGCTCTACCGCGAGCTGAATCTCAAGGAAAAGCTGAAGACCATGACCGATGATGAAAAATATGCGCTTCTTGCTTCCGATGGCATGCTGGTGAAAAGACCGGTTGTTGTCACAGATTCCTGTGTCTTGATCGGTTTTAAAGAGGAAGACTGGAAAGAAAAATTCATGTAAAACAGCAGGTAATCACCTGCTGTTTCACTTATATCTCCTTTAATTCGCCTGTCGCATCGATCTCCATGACCATGTCTACACGCTTCTGGTGTCTGCCGCCTTCATATTCTGCATCCAGCCATGCATCCACAATCATCTTTGCCATTTCGATGCCGACAACTCTTGCACCGAATGCAATCATGTTTGTGTTGTTATGCTGCTTGGATAATTTTGCAGAGTACGGTTCGGAACATACACAAGCTCTGATTCCTTTAACTTTGTTTGCCGCTAAAGAAATACCTACGCCTGTTCCGCAGATTAATACACCGCCATCCACTTCTCCGTCTGCAACCATCTTTGCTGCTTTATAACCGCTGACAGGATAATTGAAGCTGTCTGTAGAGTCCGTTCCTACATTAATGACTTCAATGCCTTTATCTTCCAGATACTTTTTAATTTCCCACTTGTAGTCTACTGCTACATGATCATTACCGATTACCAGTTTCATATGCCATCTCCTTCATCTCGTATTACTATAGCGAAGAGACAGGGAAATGTCAAAAAGTCAATCTATATCACCGACATGAATCGGTCCATCCGGTGCAGGTCCCAAGGTGCCGTCTCCTGCCTGTACTCGGAAATAACCATCTTCCAAATCAATAATGCTCCATCCTGTACCGGTACTGCCATCTTCATAAATGCAATGATAGAGATATACAGTTATATATTTTCCCCATGCTTTCGTATAACAGTATTTGTCCATAACAGTTGAACTGTGCAAATCAACATTTTCTCCTTTTTCTTCATCATACAGGTAATCCTTGCTTTCATAGCTCCAATCTTTCATTTGCTCGGTAATATCCAGTTTTTCATCATGATATGCAAGGATATACTGTGTGTCATCGTATATCAGTTCCATCTCCTCATAATACGTATCTGTCTTCATATATGCTTCGACAGTTGCCAACCGGATATTACTGTATGACGGTACAAATGAGGATCCAATGCTTGTACTGTAAAAATCGTTTCCTTCCTTGTCTGCCCGATGAAAAACAGTTATATAATTCTCGCGATCCTGATACAATCCATATCCCTTAAACCATCCCCCTGTCGGATTTCCTCCCTCATCCAGCTCGGGTACCGGTTCTGTGAAATCTTTTATTTCATTTGTAATATCTGTCATTGCATCCTTATGATACAGAATGATTCTTCCTTCTTTGTTTTCTTTTATCTCATAT
>CACXCB010000174.1 GCA_902766005.1 uncultured Erysipelotrichaceae bacterium
CAGGTTTTCTGTCACAGGAGAAGGTTCATTGTTTGAATGGACTTATATTAATGCAGTTGGGAATCAAGGAGGAAGACTAATGAATACGCCGGTTAGATATGAAGATGCAGTTTATAAAACAGTAGACCAGATGTGTAAAGAAACAAATATCAGTAGAAAGAAAATGGTTAAACTTGCAGAAAGAGCTAATGCTCTTATCCGTATCGACAGAATGCTGCGTATAAGAGCAGATAAGTTTTATGAGTATTTCGAGAATGGAGAAAAAAGAAATAGTGTGCAGTAGCATTTATCATATTTAGGTTTGTCAGGGCATAAATCATAAAAATGCATAAAAATATAACTTTAATCAAAGTTGACATTTGTGAACTTATCACAATTGATTTGTTACTTATTTGAAGATATAATAAAAGTAGCCAAAAGTGAACTACAAAGGAGGGATACTATATACAAACCTATTAGGAATGAAGATGCAGTTTATAAAACTTTAGATCAGATGAAGAATGAAACTAATTTAAGTAAAGGTAAAATAATGGCTTTGGCCGAGGAATCAAAGTCACTTATCAGAATTGATCGTATTGTTCGCATAAGAGCAGATAAGTTCTATCAATATGTAGAAGAAAAATATGGAAGCTGAGTGTGTCAGGGACTGGATGAATAATCCAGTTCCTTGAAAAGAAGGTGATAAAATGGCAAAAGGTAAAGAAACAAAAAGAACGGATTCGAAGAGAAGGATACTAAAGACAGGAGAATATGAACGCCCGGATGGAATGTATGTTTTTCGTACGACATTTGAAGGTAGGAGATATACGGTTTATGCCGCAACGCTTGATGAATTAAGAGAAAAGAAAGAAAAGTTGCTAAATGATCTTAATCAGGGGCTGGATATAGATAAACAGAAATTAACTGTAAATGATATAGCTGATGAATATATAGAGAAGAAGTCTAAGACTGTACAGCCGACAACATTACGGACAATGAATGTAATGTATAATCGATATGTTAGAGCAGACTTTGGAAAAAAGTGTATTTCAGATATTAAGCGTTCAAATGTAAAGGACTTTTATCTTAGCCTTATCAGTGGTACTAAAAAGATAAGTATTTCTACTCTTCAAAGACTTGATACTATAATAAAGCCAATGTTTGACGGTGCAGTTTATGATGAAATCATTATCAAGAATCCTGTCAAAGGAGTGTATACAGAAATAAAGGGGGAGAGCCGGGAAGTACCCAAGAAGGTTAATGCATTAACGGAAGAGGAGCAGGAGGAATTTGTGGAATATGTTTTATCTATGGATAAGCACTCTCATGTAAAATATTTGATCATATTTCTCCTTGGTACTGGATGCAGAATAGGGGAAGCTTTGGCGCTTCAATGGGATGATGTTGACTTTGAAAAGAATTGTTTATACATAAGACAAGCTGTAGCTTATATTCCTGTCGATGGTAAGTACACACATCTGATGAAGAGGACAAAATCAGCTGCAGGAGACAGAACGATTCCATTACTCACTGAAGTAAGGCAGGCACTTGAATCACAGCAGGAGCAACAGAAGATAATTGGTGGACCACAGCCTGAATCCGGTGGTTATTCCAATTTTGTATTTCTCTCGAAGAAGAATACAATCATGACTAGAGAAAATGTACTTGAACAAATCAAGCAGATTATCAGAGAACATAATGAGGATTTTCCTGATAGAGAGATTCCTTTAATTTCTACACACCAGCTTCGTCATACATTTGCGACAATGCTTTGTAAAAATTCAGATGATCTTAAAGCTATTCAGGAGATACTTGGTCATAAGGATATAAGCACTACCCTTAATACATATGCCGATGCAACCAAGGAAGGCGTAGAGGATTCAATGCGAGCACTCGAAGGAGTTATGTTTAAGAGAAAGAAGTGATGGTTTGGAAAACTAATGATAAGGATGGAGAAGTTAATTACTGTGAAAGTAGTATTCTGTTTTTTCTTGACGAAATTCGGTCGAAGGAATATAATTTTTTATGTATAAATACAACAATTTGGCAAAGCAGAGGAAACTCTGTGACGCAAAACTAGTAGGGCCTAAGAAGTAATTTATGGCAGCCAGTTGCAACGATGATAATGCATCAGGATAGCCGAGAATAGGACTATTCTGATGCTTTTTGTATTTTAATGAGGTTTTTGGATGGAAGGATACTTAACCATTAAAGAAATTGCTGATAAATGGAACCTTACAACTAGAAGAGTGCAGAAAATGTGTTCCGAGGGATTGATTCCAGGTGCATCTAAGTTTGGCAATGTATGGGCTATTCCAGAGGATGCTGAAAAACCGGTGGATCATAGAATTACTACCGGTGAATATGTTAATTGGAGAAAAAAGAAAGAAACTTAAACATAATGGTATAAATATAGTGGGCTGTGTGCCCACTACTTATAAAGTGGAATATGATAAAATAGTCGAGGGGTGTGACATTTTATTAAAGTATTTGTGGGGGTAATATGAAAAGAGTTCTAGTTGGTGGAACCAAATATTGTTTTAGGACAACTATAATGTTGTATTAAGATGCTGGCTTTTTTTATGTCGGCTTTTTTTATATCATTTTTATAAAGAAGAGGAGATGTGTAAGTTATGAATGAATTACAAATAGTAAGTCTGGAAGATACCAATATAGTTGATTGGAATTTTGAACAGTTAAAAACTCAGTTGGCTGACCAGCTTGATTACTATAAAAACTTGGTTTATACCGAAGAAAATATAAAATCGGCAAAAAATGATAGGAGTACGCTAAACAAGGCTAAGAAAGTAGTTGAAGATGCCAGGAAAAAATATAAGGCAGAGTGCCTTAAACCTTATGAGGCTATGGAGCCTAAAGCAAAAGAACTTGTTGAGATGATAGAAGCGCAACGCGCTCTTATTGATGAAACCGTAAAGAGTTTTGAAGAAAAGCAAAAGTTAGAAAAGGAAGAAAAAGTAAAAGAATATTACAAAAAGAAATCCTTTGTACTGGGTGATTTGGCAGATAGATTATATGATGGACTGAGGGATCCCAAATGGTTTAATGCGTCAACAAATAAAGCAAAGTATGAAGAAGGGGTACAGCTGGCGATAAATAAAGCTTTATCTGATGTGAATGAAATTAAAGCTCTGAATTCACCTTTTGTGGATACATTGATAGATGTATATGTATCAACGCATTCCATTGATAATGTTAAGGCGAAAGAGAAGGAACTCAGTGAAGCTCATTCGAAGGCTCAATTTAATGATGCATCATCTGAAGTTAAAAATGATGTACAACTAGATGAAATCAAAGAAATTAAGACGGTTAATACTGATGGGGAAACATTAATAAAAGTGAAGGCAACCTCATCTGAAATTGCTCAGATTACCGATTTTATGAAGGCTATTGGGGTTAAATATGAAATCTTGTAGGTGAAAGTATGTTTGATTTTGGACTTACAAATGAAGATCAAAAACAGGCGATAGTGGCTACTGAGGGACCAGTGCTTATAATAGCTGGTCCGGGAACAGGTAAAACATTTACGCTTGTTAAGCGTATTGCATATCTTGTATTAGAAATGAATGTCAGTCCATCTGAGATAATGGTAATGACTTTTACGGAGAAAGCAGCAAGAGAGCTTATCACAAGAATCTCGAACGAGTTCATAGCTTCCAATTCTGAAATAAATATAAACGATATGTATATCGGTACATTTCATTCAGTATGTTTAAGACTTTTGAAAGAAAATTCAGAATTTATTGGTAAGAGTGACAGCAAAAGGATGCTGGATGCTTTTGAACAGAATTATATAGTATGCAGAAATATAGAAAGTTTTAATCATATTCATGGCTTTACAAAGTATTTCCCAGAGAGTAGGGGGGCATGGAGACAGGCTACAGAGATATGTAGATATGTTAATCAGTTGATGGAGGAATTGGTTGATGTAGATGCTATGATAATCGATCAGGATGAAGATATAAGACTTCTAGGTAAACTTGTTGAAAAATACAAAGAGCTTCTTGAACGAAATAATATGATGGATTTTTCATCTATTCAGACAGAAGCGTATGAAATGCTGGAAAGATATCCTGAAGTATCCGAAAAAATAAAATCTCAGATAAAATATATTATGGTCGATGAGTATCAAGATACGAACTATATTCAGGAACAGATAGTATTAAAAATTGCTGGAGATAATAAGAATATATGTGTAGTTGGCGATGACGATCAGGGAATGTATCGTTTTAGGGGCGCTACTATCAGAAACATACTAGAGTTTCCGGAAAAATTTGATAAAGGGAAATGTACTATAATTCATCTTGATAAGAATTACAGATCTGAACCTGGAATAATAGATTTTTATAATAACTGGATGGAAGGTGTTGAAGGGATAAATCTATTCAATTGGGATAGATACAGATATGAAAAAAGAATAGTTGCTGCAAAGAGTAAGACGATACCTACTAGATCAGTTTACTATGCGGGAGGTTCAACAATAGAAGAGGAAAAGACAGATCTCCTTCATATGATAGAAAGCCTTAAAGAGAATGGGAATATATATGATTATAATCAAGTCGCATTTCTTTTTAAATCAGTAAAAAGTAGCGAGGCAACACAGCTTGGAGAATTCTTTGAGGAGAACGGAATACAGGTATATTCTCCTAGATCTAATATGTTCTTTCAAAGAACAGAAGTTAAGCAGATACTAGGATGTATCATGCTATGCTTTTCGTCATACCTTCGTGATCTTAAAGGTAACAATTTTAATCATCATATTTCTAATGAACTCAGAGATTACTTTATCTCTTGTGTAAAAGAAGCAAATGTACTATTTAAGACAGACAATGGTATACATGATTATATTTCAAAACAGTCGAATGAAATATCAAGGGTTACGAAAGAGATAGATTTTGGATTGCTTGACATCATGTATAAACTTATATCTTTTGAACCATTTAAGACCATGCTTGAGACTGACATAAATGATAATGTTCTAAAAACCAGAGCGGCTCGTAATTTGTCTGAGATTTCGCGTCTTATTGCAAAATATAACTATTTGCATGATATGCATAAGATAAACGCTGCTAAGAAGAATGCAATAGCAGAAGAGTTTTTTAACATATTTATCAAATATTTGTATGTTGACGGGATTGGTGAATATGAGGATAAGTCTGAATATGCACCAAAGGGATGTATATCTTTTATGACAATACATCAATCAAAGGGACTTGAATTTCCTGTCGTTGTGGTCGGATCGCTTGGTAGCAGTCCAAGAAAGAATACGGATCCTCTTATGATGTCGGTTGAAAACAGATTTTTTCATCGACCTCCGTATGAGCCTCTTGCTGATATAAAATTCTTTGATTTCTGGAGACTATATTATACTGCGTTTTCAAGAGCAGAAAACCTTCTAGTGCTTGCAACTCAGAAAGAGGATAGCAAATATTTTAGAAACTATCTTGAACAACTTCCAAGCATAATTATGTATGACGGGCAGGCAAAGTTTGAGACGGTTAAAAGAATCAAATATAAAAACATATATTCTTTTACATCGCATATATCTATATATGATGGATGTCCTACGCAGTACAAGTTCTATAAAGAGTATTCATTTGCACAGAATAAAATGTTTCATACATCTGTAGGATCACTGGTACATGCAACACTTGAAGATATGAATAACTGCATAATTGATGGACATCTTGAACGCGTAAATGAAGAAACGATTAATACATGGTTTGAACTAAATTACAATAGTATGCAGGAACAGACAGGCTATTATTTGACAGATGAGCAAAAGAAGAATGCTCTGATGCAGGTAGTTAGATATTATCATAATAGGAAGAACGAACTGGGCAGAGTATGGAAAGCTGAGGAAGAAATAAACCTTGTTCTTCCAGATTATATATTACAGGGAATCATAGATCTGGTTGAAGGAGAAGGTGATACTGTAGAAGTAGTTGATTATAAGACAGGACCTAAACCTGATGTGGAAAATCATCCGGAGAGAGTGGAGCATTATAGAAAACAGCTTGAAATTTATGCTTATCTGATAGAAAAGAAATACAAGAAAAATGTGAGCAGAATGCATCTCTATTATACAAGCACACTTGAGGGGAATCCGATTATATCATTTGACTGGAGTAGAGAAGCAATAGATAAGACGGTGGATGAGATAAATCAGACGGTTAAGGATATTGAAAGTAAGAAGTTTGATAGGAGTGTACAGAATAATTACGCATGTGAATTCTGCGATATGAGATATGTTTGCGGAAAAAGTAAAGTATAAATGGAAAGGAAATGATATGGCAATATGTATAGTCTGTGGCAAGGAATCAGACTCTTGTCTTTGCGAAGCGTGTAAAGAAAAAACAGATATTAAGCAATTATCGATAGATATTATAAATTATAAACCCGAATCCGGAGATAATCCGCTATGGGATAATATTGCGAGAGAAATGAATTATTCTAGCAATTTTAAGAATATAGTATTTGCAATTACCAGTGATATTAAATCCCCAGAGAAGGAATATCTTAGAATCATTTGTATGGCGAGGAATGGGGCTAATATACCTAAAGCAAGCAGACCTTGGTTATATGAAATATATACTTCTTTGTTTAGTGAGAATTCGAATAATCCAAATGCATTATCGGAAGAGGAAAAAAATCGTGTGGATGGAATATTGCTCGGTGCATTGTTCATGGATTATAGATATACAGAAGCTGATGAGATTGCGGGAAGGTTACTGGAAAAGAATGAGCTCCCATGGCAGGTATACTATAATCTTGTAGATTTTTTCTCGAAAACACGAAGGTATGATGAGGC
>CACXCB010000175.1 GCA_902766005.1 uncultured Erysipelotrichaceae bacterium
GGATGTCCGCAGCAAGAATTGCGGGGCCGTGCCGATGCATCTGCGGGATGCCCACTACAAGGGAGCGTCCAAGCTCGGCCATGGCACAGAGTACATCTATCCGCACAGCTATCCCGGTCATTTCACGCCGCAGGAGTACCTGCCCAAGGAACTAGCCGGTGTCCATTATTATCAGCCGACAGAGAACGGCACCGAAAAGCGCCTCGGGGCCTACCTGCATCATTGCTGGCCACAGCGTTATTGAAAAATATCATATGATTTTTGTAAGATGAAGCGCCTGTTGATTATTCGACCGGCGCGTTATCTTGCGAGGGGGAGGCATCTATGCTATGATAGTGGAGGCTTTGTTGGCTTAGAAGAATTGAGAGGAAGTTTGCATAGGTGTTATTTAATTCATATGAGTTTATTTTTTTGTTTTTACCGGTAACTTTTGCGGGGTTCTTTCTGTTGGGACATAAAGGGAAAAAGCAGATAGCAACTCTGTGGCTGGTGTTGGCATCTTTTTTCTTTTATGGTTATTGGGATGTTCGATATGTTCCGTTGCTGTTTGCCTCTATCAGTTTTAATTATTGGGTAGGGCATCAGCTGGAAGCGAAAAATCGTTGTAAAAATTGGCTAATCTTTGGCATTGTCATGAATGTCATGTTACTTGGTTATTTTAAATATATGGATTTTTTCCTGGGAGCGGTAAATGCTCTGGTTGGTCAAAATATGTTTGATTTACCTCATATTGTGTTACCCCTAGGTATTTCGTTTTTTACGTTTACTCAGACCGCATATTTGGTTGATGCGTATCGGGGAGAGGCAAAGAATAAATCGTTTTTGACTTATTTAGAGTTTGTAACAATATTTCCACATTTAATAGCTGGCCCAATTATCAATCATAGGGAAATGATACCTCAATTTATTGCGGATAAGACGTTTCGTGTGAATTATGCAAATATCGCTTTAGGGATTACGATTTTTACTTTTGGTTTGTTTAAGAAGGTAGTTATTGCAGATTTGCTGGCAGTATATGCAAATGAAGCATTTAGTCATGTTATGAGTCTTTATTGCGCAGAAGCCTGGGTCGGCGCTTTAAGCTATACGTTACAGTTGTATTTTGACTTTTCTGGGTATAGTGAAATGGCTATTGGTTTAGCATTGATGTTTAATCTTAGAATGCCGGTAAATTTTGATTCTCCGTACCAAGCTTGTAGCATTATTGATTTTTGGCGTCGTTGGCATATGACGTTGGGGATGTGGGTAAAGAATTATCTGTATATACCTATGGGAGGCAATCGTAAGGGTGAATGGCGAAAGATGCGTAATCTTTTTGTATCGATGCTGATAATTGGGCTATGGCATGGTGCTGGATGGACCTTCGTCATTTGGGGAGGTCTTCATGGTGTATTATTAATAATTAATCATGCTTGGCGTAAAATGGAGATAGTTTTGCCAAAAGTGGTAAATTGGGCTGCGACTTTTTTGTGTGTAACAATTCTTTGGGTTATCTTTCGAGCAGATACTGTACATGATGCAGTGGCTGTGCTTATCAGTATGGGAGATATTTCGACGATTGTGTATATGGATGAAAATACGAGGAAACATTTACTAGTGTTGATCGTTTCAGTAATAGCACTGACGGCTATTCCAAACCCATTAGTAATGTTGAGAAAATTTCAACCTAATGTTAAATGGTTAAGTGTAACTGTGATAATCATGATAATTACATTGTATAAGTTCTCACGAATTTCGGATTTTCTGTATTTTCAATTTTGAAAGGAATCGACAAATGGATAATAAAAAATATGTTGGTTGGTTTCTGACACTGGTTGGAATTGTTTTTTGGGCTAATGTTGTAATGTGGTATGGATTTTCAAAGGATTATTTCATGCATGATGATGATCATGGTGATTTAAGCAGAGCAGCAATAATGTCTCATGTGAAAGCAAAGACTCCCAATATAAAATATAAAAAAATACATATAGAATTGCCCGATTATCTGCGAATGCAAGAGAAACCTTCGGTTGATATATTGACTTTTGGAGATTCTTTTTCTAACGGTGCAGGTGGGACGTATTATCAGGATTATTTGACAGATGCATATAATATGAGTGTGCTTAATGTTCCTAAAATAGGCGCAAGTAATCCTGTTGCAGTCTTAAGGAATTTCATTGAAACAGGAATAATAGAAGAAATAAACCCGAAGATAGTGATTTTAGGTTCTGCGGAAAAATATGTTGTTGAACGTTTGGATGGACATGATAAGATGGCTAAGGTTATACCGCGAGAGGAACTAATAAAACAGTATAGCGAATATAGTGATAGTAATAAAAAAGATATTGATGGTTTGTTGCCAGGTATAATGGCAAAATATAATTTGCAGGTGCTTGAAGCTACAATAAAGGGAACGAATAAGGGGAATAAACTAAGCAATAATGTATATAAAGAGGATTTAAAAGAAAACTTATTTACCAATGAAAAGCGGGAAAATATGTTGTTGTTTTCGGATGAAGATTTGTGGGGGCAGAAATCCGAAATAAATTTTGAGGAACTTGATAAAAATCTGACTGATATTGCTATTGCTTTGAAGGAACGCGATATACAGCTTGTAGTGATGTTTAATGTGGATAAAATGGATTTGTATCAGCCGTATATTGTTACGCAAAACAAATACAGGGAGAATAAACTTATGGACGAATTCACACAACATGCTCAGGGGTATGTATTTATCAATACGAGAGATATTCTGAGAAAAATGTTGCGCGAAGGGGAGAAGGATGTCTATTGGCAAGATGATACGCATTGGTCATGGAAAGCACAACAACGGGTGGTGGATGTGTTGATGACTGAAGTAAGGTTTAGAGATCTGTAAAAAGATAAAGGAATACGACAACGCCAATCTTCTTGTGAGATTGGCGTTGTCGTATAACAAGAAGAGGCTTTTGACAGTGAGTATCTTTTCTGTTATATTAAAAAACAAATTCTAGTAATTTACTCGGAATTATGAGGTGGAGGATAGATGAAAATCTCGACAAAAGGAAGATATAGCGTGACGGCTCTTTATGCGCTGGCTCTGCGCTATGGCGAAGGGCCGGTTCCGCTCAAAAGTGTGGCGCAGGGGCAGGGACTGTCGGAGAATTATCTCGAGCAGCTCATGGTGCCGCTGCGGCGGGCGGGGCTCGTCAAGAGCATCCGCGGCGCGCAGGGCGGCTATATGCTTGCGCGCGAGCCAAAGGAAATTACGATCAGCGAAATCATCACGACGGTTGAAGGGCCGATTGCCGTTGTGGACTGCCTGCTGGCTGAGGCGGGGGCAGAGGACCAGCCCTGTGAGCGGGCTTGTGCCTGCGTGACC
>CACXCB010000176.1 GCA_902766005.1 uncultured Erysipelotrichaceae bacterium
TGATCTATAAAGGAAAGACAGGAAAATTGAACATTGCGGAGCTATTAGAAAACAACATAACTGTCAATGATGAGACACTGCAAAAAGGCACCGTTCAATTTGATTAGATAAAAGAACTGTATTTCAAAGACGGAGATAAATATGAATAAAAGAAAAACAAAAACACTGATGAAACAGGTTTTAGTTCTGATGGCAATTCTGCTGCTGATAAGTGCGTGCTCTGATGCTAACAAGCCAGAAGTCGAACAAGTCCAGGAAGGCGAAACTATAGAGGAAATCACAGAAGAGGAAGAGTCGGCTGAGCCTTCATCTTATCAAGTTACAAAGGAGAGGGGATACGACTGCGGAGCATACGAGAAAGAATACGACAGCGATGGAAATTTAATAACACATACGCAGTTCGATCGTGATGCTTTGGCTTCATTGCGGACAGAATATGAATACGATGGCAATGGCAATGTAATAAAGGAAACAACGTACGATTCAGATGGCTCCATCATAAGCCTTAGTGAGTACGAATATGAGTATGACAGCGCTAATAACATAATAAAACGAACATCATATCATAATGGCTCTGTTTTATTCCGGAATGAATATGAATATGACAGCAACGGCAATCAAACAAAAGATACAGTGTACTATCCGGACGGTTCCGTTGCTGTTGCTGGGATACAAGAATATGAGTATGATGATGATGGAAATAGAATAAAATGGACAACTTTTAATCTAGACGGTTCCGTTTATAAGCGGTACGAATATGAATATGACAGCAAAGGCAATCAAACAAAAGAAATAAGGTACAATTCAGACGGCTCCTTTACAATCTGGAATGACTGCGAATATGAATACGACAGCAATGAGAATCTAGTAAAACTGACACATTTCAATTCAGACGGCTCTATTATTTATTGGAATGAATACGAATACATCATAGAGGGAGATGAGATTATCAGAATTGTAAAATCGTATGGTCAGAACGGCGATTCTTATGAACCTTGCGAGTCTCAAGCTTAAGCAAAGGATTCCTTTCCGTGGTGGAAAGTAGACAGAAAACAATACCCAGAGATGGGCTGGTTTCCAGAATGATTGTCTGAATGATAATATTTTGGCTTGTGGAGCTGTTCATTAAAGTATGCCTACTCGTCCATTTATGGCCCATGATGAAAAGGAAATGTTTTCTCATCAGCTCCTATTTTTTTGTTTAAAGAAAATATTAAATGATATAATGGGAATATATTAGTACCATTTTTTTCCTAGCGAAGGAGCTACATGTCAAAACAAATTCATTTAAGATTAGATGATTCGCTATATAGCGATTTAATTGAACTAGCTGATGAAAAAGGGCAGTCGCTGCAGGACCTTTCAACAACTGCGTTTATGAAATATATCGAATTTCAAAGACGATCAGAAAAGGAAAACAATGCAATGTTTACCTTTATAGATCTTTTTGCCGGTATTGGAGGCATGAGACTTGCGTTTGAACGTGTGGGTGGAAAATGTGTTTATTCAAATGAATGGAACAAATACAGTCAGCAGACCTATTTTGCTAATTTTGGCGAACAGCCTGATGGTGACATCACAAAAGTAGATGCCAGAATAATACCAGATCATGATATTCTTCTTGCTGGTTTTCCATGTCAGCCATTTTCTATTGCTGGGGTATCAAAGAAACAGAGCCTAGGGAAAGCGACAGGATTTGAGGATAAGACTCAGGGAACGTTGTTTTTTGATGTATGTCGTGTTATAAAAGCCAAACGTCCGAAAATGTTTTTACTTGAAAATGTTAAGAATTTAAAAAGTCATGATGGAGGTCATACTTTTGAAGTAATATCTGAGTCTCTTGATGAGCTGGGTTACAAAATATTTTATAAAGTACTGGATGGACAAAACTATGTTCCACAGCACAGAGAAAGAATCCTGATTGTCGGGTTTGACAAAAACAGATTTGGAGAAGAACTGAACTTTAGCTTCGATATTACTCCGGTTGATCCCAAACCCACAATGAATGACATCCTGGAAAAAGATGTGGACGATAAATACACTCTTTCTGATCATCTATGGAATTATCTTCAGGAGTATGCCGCAAAACACAAAGCTGCTGGAAATGGATTTGGATATGGAATTGCTCCTAGAGATGGTATATCAAGAACATTGAGTGCAAGGTATTATAAAGATGGATCTGAAATTCTTATAGAACAAAGCGGCAAAAATCCACGGCGGCTTACCCCAAGAGAATGTGCTAGGCTTCAAGGCTTTCCTGATTCGTTTAAAATACCAGTTTCCGATACTCAAGCCTATAAGCAATTCGGTAACTCGGTTGTTGTACCGTTGATTGAAAACGTTGCATTATTGATGGTTGATAAAATGCAAGAATTGGATGAAGAATTATCAAAATCGAACAAAAGGAAATAAGCAATGCGGGAAGCAATTTCAATTAAAGCCATTGATTCAACTCTAAAATCAAGCATGGCTTTTTGCAAATTTTTGTCAGCTAATGACAGTGGCGAAACAGGTGGTCATCAATCAGGAATACTTATCTCGATTTCTGCTAGAAAAATGCTTTTTACCGAAAAGGAATTGAGCGAAAATCATATTCTAAAGAAAGATGCTCGTGTAAAATGGCAGGACGATTTCTATACTGATAGCTGTTTTACCTGGTATGAAAGTAAAAAAGAACTGAGAATCACCAGATTTGGCAGGAGATTTCCTTTGCTAAGGCCTGAATATACCGGGGCGTTATTTGTTCTAACAAAGAATGAAAACGAGGAATATGAAGGATATATATTGAATTCTGAAGATGATATTCTTGCGTATCTTGATGCATTTGGCCTTACTCCGGCAGAAACTAATCGACTGATTGAAATAAACAGAGCATCGCTTGTATTTAATGAAGCTCAGGCTATACAATCGTTTATCGAAGGTCTTAATGAAGATTTCCCATCTTCCTACGAAATGTCGAAAGCCGCTAGAGATATTCAACTTTTAATCAGCGGAAATGATCGTTTAATCAGAAGCAACCCGGATGGCATATTGCTGGATTGGGCAGATGAAGAATACAGGCTCTTTCGGGCGATTGAAGATGAAAGATATGGTACTTTGGTTAAACAGGGTTTTCCATCTGTTGATCAATTCGTAATTCTAGCAAATCAGGTTTTGAACCGAAGAAAAAGTCGAGCGGGAAAAAGCCTGGAAAATCATTTGGCTGCTCTGTTTGATGGCAATGGAATAAGATATACCGCCCAAGGAGTAACAGAAGGCAATAAACGCCCTGATTTTATCTTTCCTTCAATCGATGATTATCATAATGCTTTGTTTTCCGTGGAAAAACTCTGTACATTGGCAGCAAAGACGACGTGCAAGGATAGATGGAGACAGGTTTTGAATGAAGCAGACAGGCTCCGCGATCAACATAAATATCTATGCACAATGCAGCAGGGAATATCGTCTGCACAAATGGATGAAATGGAGGCAGAAGGTGTGATTCTTGTTGTTCCAAAACGCTTCATTTCAACTTACCCCAGAGATAAACAAAGTAAGATATGGACAGTAAATAGATTTATCAGTCATGTAAGACAAATAGAAAACATATAGTTTTCTGTATAATAATCATAAATATAGAATATAAATGGCAAATGTAATGCCATTTTTATTTACTATATATGAAAAATGTATTTACAAATATAGCTAAGCAAAATAAAATATAAATGAAGAATACAAATAAAAAAGATATGAATACTATTTAAACATAAGGAGTCTAAATATGAAAAATGTAGAGACGAAACGTGAAAGATTTGTACGATTAGCAGAAGCTAGAACAAATAAAATCCTTAGTATGATGCGATTATTAGGAAACTGTGCCAGCAGGAATAATTATGAATATACGGAAGATGATGTAAGACAAATCTTTAGCGCAATAGAAAAAGAGCTAAAGAATACGAAAGCAAAGTATCTTGGCCAGGATGATGAAAAAGAAGATTATTTTCATTTGAGATAGTTTTTTGGAGAAAGATATGTTTGAGTGGAAAAAAGAGTATCGATGGGATTTTTCAGATGAAGGCAGATCTGCACCTGATAAGGGGCCTGCGATAACCGGTTCAAAAATGTTCAGAGGCGGCCAGTATAAAAACGTTATACGAGAAACCGCGCAGAATTCAAGTGATGCAAAAGATGTTTCATTAACTGATGATGTACCGGTAAAAATGGAATTCAGGTATATTGAAGTGGATAGAAAAGATATACCTGATATTGATAGCTTGTCCAGCGCAATCGACAAATGTTATGAATACATGAAAAACATGCCGAATGCCAAGATGGATGATATAGAAATACTGGAATCTGCCAATGAAAAATATTTGAAAGAATCCGAAAAAGTACCAGTCCTCAAAATAAGTGACTTTAACACGACAGGTTTAACGCCAATTGATTATCAATCACTCATGAAAAATGAGGGTATAACATATAAAACTGATGAGGATACTAGCGGATCCTTTGGCTTTGGAAAGTTTGCTCCTTATTTGCTTTCGCCGGTTAACACAATTCTTTACTCGTCACTGACAGATAATGATAAGTATCTCTTTCAAGGAAGAGCTTTTCTTTCAACATTCAGCGATTCAGGAAAACGGAAACAGGGAACCAGCCTTTTTGGTGTCGAACACAATGATAAAATTGAGCCAATAGAAAACATGGATGATGTTCCGGAAGTATTCAGAAGATATAAAAAGGGAACAGATCTATATATTCTGAGTTTTGAAAAAAACAATAACTGGATGGACCAAATGGTTCTCAGCATGTTAGAAAACTTCTTCTTCGCAATTTATCTAAATAAACTAGAAGCCACATTTATAGATGGTGAAGAATGCGTTATAGTTTCAAGCGACAATCTTGATAGCCTTATGGAAACATATGGAAAAAGATATCAGGATCTGTATTATAACGAAACTGATCAGTTTGTTTTCAATGCCCCTAAATACTGGAAAGTGCTTAATGATGAACGGACTGTAAAAGTTGTGAATCATGATTTCAGGAATAAAGGCGAGGTAGTTCTTTATATTCTAACTGGCGAGGACATTGAAGATAGAAGCGTACTGGAAATGAGAAGTTCAGGAATGAAAATCCAGGAAGATACGAATTTTCGGAGATTGCCTGAATTCAATGGAATTCTGATTGCAACCGGAAATGGAAAAGAATCGTCTGATTATAAAGGGAATATAAGCAAATTTCTTCGTGAAATGGAAAGTCCAGCTCACAATTCATGGCTATTGGAGGATGTAAAAAAACCAGAAATAAAAAGTGAAGCTGAAAAAGTCATTACAGAACTTCACAATTGGATTAGAAATGTAGTCAAGGATCAAATTCCCGAAGATGATGGTTCTCCGGTTGATGCATTTGGTTTGAGCAAGATATTACCCGACATCACAGAAACGGGAGAGAATACAAT
The DNA here is from genome assembly GCA_902766005.1 of uncultured Erysipelotrichaceae bacterium. Lineage (GTDB taxonomy): Bacteria > Bacillota_I > Bacilli_A > Erysipelotrichales > Erysipelotrichaceae > Bulleidia. The sequence goes on from CACXCB010000176.1 coordinate 5,438, forward strand.
TGAAGAAGATGCAATAAGCAAATTTATTCCAATTGAGGTCTCTTCCAGGATTAAAAGAGATAGTTCATCTGCAAGAAAAAAGAAAGAGAAGCGAAATGGATTTGGAAAGAAGAAAAATGAAGATCCGAAACCACATCCTGAACCAGATCCAAAAAAAGAAAAAAAGAACAGGAACAATAAACAGAGAGAAGAAGTTGTGCTTTTACCTGTTCCACTTAATTCGGTTCATACACCATATTTATCAGAAAGAAAAATATACAGAGTCTCTTTCGTTCCTGCCAGAGATTGCAGCGAACTTTTGCTGAAGTTGTCTGTGTATGGAGATGATTCAAGTAAATTTGAGGCGAGCGTTATTGATGCAAGAAAAAATGATCAGCCTTTGCCGATCAAAGAAGATTACATAGTCGTTCCAAACGTTGTCAAAGGAGGCAAGGTGGTTTGCGATGTTCTTATTTCAGAAACATCCGAATGTGCACTGGAGGTAAACGCATATGTTAAGAGCAAACGTTAATTATCCTTATCCTGTGCTGCGATCTGAAGCAGTTGACTTTACAAAATCTGTTTTCAATGATGATATTTCTTTGGAAACAACTCAAAAAGGATATATATTGCGAACTAACTTTTCAGTTTCTGATAAATGTATTGATGAAATGATAAACTCTGGAAGGCTTTCGTTTGCTGTAAACATTGTGTGCAAATCAACAATGTTAAGAAAAATGGTGTTTGTTGATGCCGAGCATCCAGAAATAGTGATAGATTCCGGAGATGTGCATTATGCTGTAAGCTATGGAGCTTATATTCTTGCGGTAGAAGATATAGATGATTACTATTCCGACGACTTTGTAGAAGACTATAAGAACATTCATTTTAAACTGAAAAAAGGAGACATTGTTGGCATAGGATTAGAAAAAAGATTTGATGCCTTGTTTGAAAAAGATATTATACACGATGCATCTTCAATCATAAATGTTGTTAGCAGCGATCAGGAAAAATATATGACCGTCGATTTAGATAATTCAAGAATCAAAGTGATTCTTCCAACCGATCAATGCACAGTTTACAAAAGTATGAAAGGGAAAAAGAATAAATATCCGTTGCTTCATGCAACTGTAACTGTCCCCGCTTTAATAGAAGCTATAAGCGCCATCTCAATAAATGATGACAATGAGCTATCTCAAAGACCATGGTTTATTACATTGCAAAAAGCCATAGCGGATCTTTCTTTAATAAGCGGTGAATCTGAGGATTTCTTATATGATCATCCCACAAGGACCGTTCAGATGCTGATGGAAAACAATAGCAATATCGCTCTAAAATTAATTGATGAAATGATTATTTAGGAGAAATCCATGGAACTGAAAATACTAAGACAAGAAGCATATGATGCGTTATATAAGGATATTTCTGAAAATATTGCGTTCTATGCGGACAGAAAAGACATATGGATTGAAGACTATTATCAAGCAAAAGGAATAAAGCTGCCAGTTATCGATACGGATATTGAAGCCCCTGAAATTGAGCTTATCTGCGGCCAAGATCCATCTAATGATTCAGAAAATGCTGTAATCTTTTATGAAAACTATAAGAATCTGCTGAAACCTGTTCAGGCAGCAGACAGGAGATTGTGGGCTGCCTTGACGCATACGACATTTTATAACTACGCAAATACTCGTTGGCCTGTAACTGATTCAGTGAATGAATCTGGAACGAACGGAACAGTAACCGACCGATATTTTTTGAGCAGAGGTTTATTTAGAAACTGTATATCGAGATTGTATTGGATTCCAAAACTAACCTATGATGATTCTTTGGAAGATCCATATAAGTACACTAAATTTTTGTTTAGCAATCAGGATTTAATCAATCAGGTTGATGGTAGATCGTTATGCAGAAATAAGTCCATATTAAAATCCTGCCTTATGGTGCTTGAAGCGAAGGATGGCCTGACAGAGAGCCAGAAGAGAATGTTTTTTGAGAAACTTTGCAAAAAAGGTGGTATTTCAGTCCTGGATGGCCTTCCTGAAGAAAACCTTATTGATATGTGCAACGGAATTCTGGATGTAGTACTGCATGAAGCGGTCATAAATGAAGGATCTAGATTAACTCTCAGGTCTCTTTCTGATGGAAGAACTATGAAATGTGAAATAAAACACGGAAAAGCATGTGTAAATAAAACTGTTTTAATTAGTAAACCAGAAAATCTGTCCAGACTGAGTGTAGGAAAGGATATTGAAATAGCAGGTATAAAATATAGAATTATCAGTATTGCTTAGAAAGAACCGCTTTTCATTTCAGTTTTTGTTCAATATGAGTGATATCATTAGCAAAAGCAAAAGATCAATTAACATGTCTCATATACATGGGACCAATACTACTATAGAGATATTGGTGAGAAAGTATTTGTTTGGCCATGGTTTCAGGTTTAGGAAAAACGACAAGAAACTTCCTGGTAAACCTGATGTTGTTTTAAAAAAGTACAAAACCGTTATTTTCATTAACGGCTGTTTCTGGCACCATCACAAGAATTGCAAGCTTGCCTATATTCCAAAAACAAATACCGATTTTTGGGTAAACAAGTTTGCAAAAAATATCATGAATGACAAAAGGCACTCCCGTGAATTAAGAAAAATGGGTTATCACGTTATTACCGTTTGGGAATGTTTGTTGCAAAAGGATTTCAAAAGAGAAATGAATAGAGTCATTAGACTACTGAATAAATACAGAGATACACATAGTGCTTAATCAATATGGTTCAAAAAATCATGATTTCATCTCATATCTATCAGATTTATTCATATGTAAAGAATTTGGATGTAATTTAGACAGAATGTGTTGAAGGATTGGCACTATATGCCAAGACAGATGAAGATATAGTTCCAGATGAAACATATATGATGGCAGGAAATAGAATTTCCTTAAAATGTATTGTATTTAAACCAGAAGTTGTCTGGTATTGTAAAACTATTAGAAGATACTGCGAATCATTTTATAAAGAATGCTGATCTTGTTAATTATCATTAGATAAGAATCATAAATGCTGGCGATTATCAAATAAGCAAAATATAGATAATAAATAATTGTAAAAAACTCAAATATCATTTTGCCTCCCGAGGCCAGCCCGAGCAAGCTCGCCTCTATGTTCCTGATCCGCATAATGGATATCCGGCATCAGGAAAACTCAAACGGAATAAATTTCATTATTATGATCACTACGTGATGTTATGAAGAATGTGGTGGTGTCTTTACATCTTTCTTTGTAACATCTTTTTCATCTGTGTCAAAAGCTGCCCTACGGCGTATCGCAGGCTGGTCTTTTGACA
>CACXCB010000177.1 GCA_902766005.1 uncultured Erysipelotrichaceae bacterium
TCAGGACCGCCATCTGCGAGTGTAGTTCAATGGTAGAACGCCACCTTGCCAAGGTGGACACGGCGGTTCAATTCCGCTCACTCGCTCTTAAAAAACGTCGGTAAGGTCGACGTTTTTTATTTTAAAATTTGCCAATACCCTGTTTTGTCAGAGCCGATTCTTTCAATTATTGCATTGTCAATCAGCAGTTTAAAATGTCTTTTGATCGTTCTGACATTAACACCGATTATATTCGCAATTTCATTTTGGGTAATTCTGTTATTGTTAGTAATCAATTCAACGATTCTGTTTTGAATATCATTTGTGACAAAACTGTTATTTTTGATAATTTTGTCTAACGATATGCCGATTGTCTTCAAGATAAATTTGATGAATACATTAGCGTTGCCGTTATTATGACATTCTGCAATTGATGCATAATACTCTTCCTGATTCAGATAGATTTCTTCTTCGACAGGGATAAACTCAAATTTTTCATTATAATTCATCAACATTAACGAAACCCAGAATCTTGCTACTCTGCCATTTCCGTCAGAAAAAGGGTGAATAGAAATAAAGTAGTAATGAAAAACAGCTGCCAAAAGAATAACATTTAAATCACTGTTATTCATATATTCAAACAAACTATTCATTAATGAAGGAACTAATATGGATTCAGGTGCTATATAGATAATTTCATTCTTTCTTTTTACACCTTCACCATGATTTCTGTAGCCACCATTATCTTCGTCGAAATATTTCATCATGACTTGATGCGCTTTTACTAAGTGTCCTTCACTTTTATAATTATATTCATGGATATGATTATAAACTTCTATGGCATTTTTCACTTCTTGAACTTCACCCTTTTTTCCTAATACATGTTTATTTTCAGATATTTTTTCTACATCAAATAAAGATAATGAATTTGCCTCTATTGCAAGTGATGAATGAATTGATCTGACTTTAGACTTTGAAATCAGATACTTTTTTCTTTGTTTATCATTTAATTCAATAGAATTTAATTTTTCATCTATTTCAGCTAAAATACTTTCCATTTCCTCATCAATATAAAATACAGGCTTAACTTTATCAAATAAATTCATTCTATCACCCCCTTTTTGACATTAGTATACCGTAAATGTCACTGTAAATGTCACTGTATTTTAGCTTTTGATTACTGATTCATACCGGAAGATAACCCATTGAAGAGTCATTTCGATAACATGCTTCATGACAATAACCATTTAAGAATAGTGCCAAAGAGCCCGAATCCAAAGGAGGTTATGGGTATATTGTCCGGTCTTGTCTTGTAAAAAATGATATTTTACATGCCTCGTGAATAAAGAAAAACAAGCAATACCGGAAAGGCTTTGGAATCCTGTCCGGATTTAGCTTGTTTCATTCCCGCTCAATTCCAGATCTTCTTTTTCTTTAAATGATAAAGATAATACACAAGTACATACAGCACTGTCGTCAGCAACAATATGCCACAGAAATAAAACGATGCATTATATACCTGATTGAATTTGCCAAACAGAATCAATATTGTACTGATTGTAAATACAACCGGTGCCATGGTTATTTTGATCATTGTGTCTTTTTTCTTTGCAAAAATACAGGCAATGATTCCGATCAGGCTCAATATCACTCCTGCAAAAATCCACATATTGTATACCAGCCTAGGCAATGTAATCACTCCATCATCTCCATTGTCTTCACTATTACTGTAGATCAGTTCATCCGCATCCTGTGAAGGATAATAATACACACGATTCAGACTCTCCTGCTCACCGAGAATGATCACGGAGGTATTCTTCCGTTTAGCCATCCTGTTCCACACTGTTTCAAAACAGCTGACAAATGTTTCTTTCTGCATTGTATCAGGCTGAATGACTTCAGATAACTCATATCCTGCAACCTTATCAGCCAATACTGCTACAACCGTTCCGTCGGAAAGTGTTTCGACTTTCAATGCTTCAGATGCAGAATTGATATAGATGGGACTTGTCATGTGCATAAAGACAATCACCGACAAGACAAGTCCTGCCAGAAAGCCCAATATGAGATGCTGAAATCTTTTGCGATGCATCATCTCATTCGCAAAAGACATCCAGTCCAAGGCAATCCGATTGGATTCCTCCTTTGAAAGATCCTCAGGGATCTTCTCCCCTTTAAACAGTTCCGCAATAGTTACATTCAATACGGAAGAAAGCTCCTCTATTGTATTGACATCCGGAAACCCCTTCCCTGTTTCCCATCGCGACACTGCCTTATCCGTAACGTGCAATTTCTCCGCCAGTTCTGCTTGTTTCATATTCTTTTCTTTCCTGCATTGTGCTATAAATGCTCCCGTCTGTTTTGCATCCATATGACTACCTCCGGTTAAAATATATACGAAATTGCAATAAATAACACCCTATGAATCGTAGAGCAGACTAAAAAGGGAATTCCTTTGTCATAGGAAATATATAACAGATATGTTTTATCTTGTCCGTTTCCATAAACATTATGCAATAATGAACATCTGTTCTTTTGCAAGTGAACAAGATCATATTTCTGAAAAAAGAGGTACCTCGTTATAAAGCACCTCTCTCAGATTCATTTCCTACTTCTGTGAAATAACTTCACCGCTGTTTTTGTGGATGCTGTTTTCAGGTACAACACCTCTGACACAGGATGTCGGATAGACTCTGCTGTTTCTGCCGATCACTGTACCTGGATTTAATACGCTGTTGCACCCGACCTCCACATAGTCACCAAGCATAGCGCCGAACTTCTTTAAGCCGGTTTCAATCTCTTCATCCTTGGCATGGACAACCACAAGTTTCTTGTCACTCTTGACATTGGATGTGATGGAACCTGCTCCCATGTGGGAATAATAGCCGAGGATCGAATCACCGACATAGTTGTAATGCGGTGTCTGTACATGATCAAACAGGATGACATTTTTGAGCTCGCATGAATTGCCAACGACACAATCTGCGCCAACCAGAGCGGATCCCCTGATAAAAGCACAATGTCTGACTTCCGTATTCGGGCCGATGATGCATGGAGCGCCGAGGTAAGCACTTGGGAAAACCTTTGCGGTCTTGTGTACCCATACATGCTCACTGACTTCGTTGTATTCTTCTTTGTCGAGTTTCTCACCTAATGCAAGGATGAGATCTTTGATGCCTTTGAGAGCCTCCCACGGATAAGTGAACCCTTCAAGGTATTCCTTAGCCATGGTATGGTCCAAGTCGTATAAATCTTGAATCTTATACATATGTTCTCCCCTTTTCAACAGGATTCATTATACTACAGATTTATTCCTCTGCAATTTCTTTTCCGGCATAAATATCATCGATTACCTGACAAATTTCTGCAATCTGTTCGGGATCCGGATAGACAACAGACAAATCCACACCGGGTGCGGATGCACATACTTCATAACCTGTATCCCCTGTAATATGGTATCCGTGAATCTGCCAATGGATATCTTCATCCAGCTGTTTTTTGCATAAGCTGTATATAGACTTGGTAGAGATATTTGTCAGGAATGTGCCGTTCAGGGAGCTGAGAAGCGCATTGAATTTAGTGATAACCTGCGGACTGCATATTTTTTCGATAATCGCTTTCAGAACAATTTGCTGATGCATATTTCTGTCAAAATCCCCTTCGGGAAGACTGTACCTTTCCCTGACATAATACAGGGCAGCCTGTCCATCCAGATGGATATTTCCCTCTTCGAATACATAATCATGATCCCATGTATAGCGGAAACGGTATGGATTATCTATATCAACCCCTTCCAGGGCATCGATAATCTGCATGAATGTTGTGAAGTTGATCAGCACGTAACTTTCGATATCTGTCTCGAGATAATCCGAAAGACCTTCCATGGTGTTTTCAATCCCCTGCATGCCAAGATGGGTTAATTTGTCACTTGCCCCGTCAAAGGCAGGATTTGGAATATAGGAATCTCTCGGAATGGAAACAATCGCAATCTGCCTGGTGTCCGGATTAACCGTAAGCACGATGTTGACATCGGTTCTTCCGGTCTGGCTCAGATCCCCTTCCTGATCATTTCCGCCGATAAAGATCGTAAACGGTTCTTTTGTCATTTTGACATCTATTTTATCCTGCTCGGATTCAATCTCCCTGACAAAGGTGTAAATGATTTTGGCATCCTGGGAAAAATTCTCATACCCTTCCATATCATCGATGATGGATTCATAATCCTGGCGCATCACCATGATACCGCCTTCACCATGGTATAAATCATAAGCCGCTTCCTGCACGGAAAGAACATCCATTGTTTCCACGTCTCTTCCATAAAGCTTCTGCAGTTCCTCCAAAGCAAAGGACTGGTTTTCCTCATCTAATGTCTGTGTGGTAATGAACCGCTGGTCGCCAAAATCAAGAATGTTATAATCGGATTTAGTGGAAATGTAGGAAGAAAAAAGATCAGGATGCTCATCCTTGTACATGTCACTCATGACATATAAGGAAATGCGGATGGTATTGCCGTCAACACTGTTGAGCAGTCTGGTAATCACCGAAGTATAATACGGCAGCATGATGGAACAGATTGCAAGTGTACAAGCAGATACCACATTAACCACCTTGATGAATATATTTTTTTGGCTTAAGGATGCGGATGCAATCCCTGTCAGCAGCAATAATGCACCAAGTACAATCAGCAAATACCAGCTCCATTTTCTCGGAAACATCGGCAGACGGAAAAACGTCACAAAAAAGACAGCAGCCGCAATCAGCAGCACAATCCACAAAAACTGCGAGCTGACTACTCTTTTGCTTTTTTGCTTCTTATATTTCGGATTGATGTATATATCATCTTCTCTTCTTTTTTTGGAACTCATTTACTTCACCTTGACAAGTTTCCCCATCAGGACATATCTGCCATCATATATATCATACGAGCATGTAGACAATAACACAACCTGATCTTCCGGATTCACCGTCACATCGGACTGGAAATTGGATCTTTCAATAAAGCTGTTGACATAGGACATGAAATCCTCATCATCGTCAAAATCAATACGCACATATCCTACCGATCCGGAAATGACAAAACCTGCCACAGGATACATTTCATACCGTGCATTTTCGGTACTGATATAGAACACTTTATGTGTCTCATAATAAGAAGGATCTTTATAACTCTCCACATCGGCAAACATGGAACCATTCCGCATATGATGTGCATACAGAATGGTTGCCTTGTCCTGGAACTCCTTCTGGTTCTCTTCATCTACAAAGACACAGCCACTGCGGTTGTACTCCCCGTTGAACAGATGATACAGATAGTACTCATTGTCTGTTGCGTAAACAAAAGGATAATCTATGCGTGAATCCGGGAGCTTGATCCATCCTCCGAAATCGGGGTTCAGCTCTTTCAGATAGGCATAGTTGATCGGATCAAACTCGGAAGGCTCCGCTTCCTCTTCGGGCTCAGTTGCAACAGCTTCTTCGGCCTCCTTTTTCAAATCACCATAGGCAATCTGTGACTGATGATATTCATTCCAGCCACTGTACAGCTGGTAGCTGGAATACCCTGCCACACAAATTGCAATGACAAGAATAATATCCAGTATAATCTTTCCTGCCTTGGAAAGTTTTTTTCTTTTTTTCGCCATAAATCTTACTCCTGTTTTCCATTCCGGTCATTTTTATGTCATAATCATTATATGATCGGAACAGATATCGTTAACATTTCACGCATCACATTGCGCGAATCCTTTATCAGGCATATCCTGACAGAGGAAGAACAAAAAGAATTATACACCAGAAAAAGCGAATCCCGCCGGAAAGAATACCTGGCAGGAAGATTTGCCGCAAAAGAAGCAATTTTCAAAGCCACACAGGATCCGAAATGGCTTTCTTATGCGATATTAAATCAGGAAAACGGCAAGCCTTATGTGAAAGACCACCCGGAAATACAGGTCAGTCTTTCACATGACGGAGGCTACGCCATAGCCTTTGTTCTGGTTATGCAAGCTCCTTCTCAGAACATGCAAGAGCTGAAGCAATAACCGCATCCATATCATAATACTTGTATTCAGCAAGCCTGCCGCCGAAGATGATATTCTCTTCTTTATCGGCAAGCTTTTTATATTCCTGATACAGGTTTGTATTTCTTGCATCATTGACAGGATAATACGGTTCATCGCCCGGCTTCCATTCGGAGCTGTACTCTCTGGAGATAACTGTCTTCGGCAATTCATTTCCATCCTCATCCTTGCCGAATTCAAACCACTTATGCTCAATGATTCTTGTCCATGGCGTTTGGCGGTCTGTATAGTTTACAGCGGCATTTCCCTGGAAGTTCGGGATATCCAGCAATTCATTTTCAAAACGTACGGAACGGTATTCCAGATTGCCTAACTGATAATCAAAATAAGCATCAATTGCACCGGTATAAACAACCTTGTCCGCCAATGCATCATATTCGTCTTTCTTTGTGAGATAATCTTCTTCCAGTCTGACTTCAATACCTTCAAGCATCTTTTCAACCATTTTTGTATATCCGCCGACAGGAATGCCCTGATAGAGCGCATTGAAGTAGTTGTTGTCAAAGGTCAAACGGACAGGCAGTCTTTTGATGATGAAGGCTGGCAGATCCTTGCAGTCCCTTCCCCACTGTTTTTCCGTATAGCCCTTGATCAGTTTTTCATAGATATCCTTGCCGACCAGACTGATAGCCTGCTCTTCGAGATTCTTCGGCTCGGTAATGCCTGCTTCCTTGCGCTGGCTCTCGATTTTCTCCTGAGCTTCCTGTGGTGTAACAACACCCCACATCTTGTTGAAGGTATACATATTGAAAGGCAGGGAATAAAGCTCTCCCTTATAGTTGGCAACCGGCGAATTGGTAAAGCGGTTGAATTCGATAAACTGATTCACATAATCCCAGACTTTTTTATTGTTGGTATGGAAAATATGTGCACCGTACTGATGTACATTGATGCCTTCCACCTTCTTTGTATACACATTTCCTGCGATCTGCTCACGCTTGTCGATCACAAGTACTTTCTTTCCTTTTTGTTTTGCTTCATGGGCAAAGGTGCTTCCAAACAAGCCTGCACCGACTACCAGATAATCATATTGTTTCATTGTCATTCTCCTGTTTTCTAATTCATTATTACACTGCCACCGATGAATTCACGGATAATGGAATTCAAAGGAACACAAGCATCATCTTTCATTTCGGCAAAAAAGTCAAGGAAACGCAGCATTCTTTGTGCTTCGGGATACTCTTTTTTGTCTTTTCCGATTCCTTCCAGCAATGGTTTGGCATATTTCTTCAAAGCTGCCAGCTCATAGATGCACTGGCTGTTGAAGAAAAGATCTGCCTCATAACAGTACGGGAAGATGTTTACATCCTCTCCCCTGCGCACGGAAGGCCAGTCCTTGATTGTCGCTTCTGCAGTTCTGCCCCTTGTACGGTAATCCCGCACAAGCCTTCTCAGCATTCTTGCATCGGTTGTCGGCACACGATTATGCATATCGATATTCAGCTGTGTCAGAGGGCTGATATAAATCCGTATCTTCTCTTCGTCCGGAATGTCTTTTGTCAGTTGCGGATTCAGTCCGTGAATACCTTCGATCACAATCGGCTGATTTGGCTGAATGGAAGTAATTCTCTTTCCGAATACCTTGCGTCCTTCAATAAAGTCAAACTCAGGTATATCCACTTTTTTCCCTGCCAGAAGATCATTCATCTGTCGATCAAACAAAGCAACATCAACCGCAGAAAGGGATTCAAAATCAAATTCCCCTTTATCATCCGGAACCATATCCTCCCGGTTGACAAAATAATCATCCGTACCGAGATACAGGGGCTTTAAGCCCAAAACTCTTAACTGTATGCAAAGCCTCTTGGCAAAAGTCGTCTTGCCCGATGAAGAAGGGCCGGCAATCAGAACGATTCTCTTTTTGGATTCAAAGATCGTGCTGGCAATATCGGCAATTTTCTTCTCATGCAGTGCTTCTGTCAGCATGACCAGATCCAGACATTCTTCCGTCGTGATCCTTTCATTCAGCTGAGCAGCATCCTTTACACCGATCAGCTTCTGCCAATGGTTCTCTTCAGAAAAGGCATTGTACAACAGCCTCTGTTCCTCAAATGGCGCAACATGCAGCGGATCCCTCGGATGCGGGAAACGGAGCAGCACGCCGTTGCGGTACTTCTTTAATTCAAACAGCTTGAGATACCCCGTGGACGGCAACGTGTGCAGATAAAAGAGATTGCGTGTTTCCCCGATTCTGCAGACCATGGCCTTTTTTAAATCCCCTGCACTTTCGACAAGCTTCTTTTCATCCTTGTCCCCGTCCTTATTGACATATTCCAGCAGTTCCTTTCTGTCCATGACTTTTTCCTCAATCGGAAGGTCCTGTTCAACAATCTCATGCATATAGTCCTCAAGTCTTCGAATGGCATCTTCATTGAGGCTATCCTGGTGAATGCGTGTATATACGCCTTTGGAAAGCGAATTGGCAATGGTAACCTGCACATTCCTGCCGAGAATATCTTCCACTGCCTTCAGATACAGCAATGTCAAAGATGCCTGATAAGACATGTTGGCATAGTTATTGCGCAGATCGAGAAATTCTATTTCTGCCGATTCATCAATGACAGAATCCAGGCGGATATTCTCATTCTGATACAAGGCAGACAGAATCGGATATTCGGTTTCAACAATCAGGTCTTCAAGACATACCTGATCTTCAAATTCATGGGTTACGACTTTTCCATCGGGCAATTTGATTTTAAGAGTTTTCATTTTTTCCCTCCGTGATACTTTGTATCGAATGCACTGGTAATGGTTCTTATCTTGGGAGCTTTAATAGTTTGTGAGGATTGTTCGGTATGTTCCATCAGATAATTCTGTGCAATAAGCGGTGTTTCAGCATCCTTGATCTTGTGATATCTGCCGTTTGGCCCGAGAATTCTTGTTTTGACATTATCGGAAAGGTAGATCTGCACATATTCCTCAATGGCATTACGGATGCCGGCATCGAGAACAGGCATGGCAATCTCAACCCTCTTCTCCGTATTTCTTGTCATGAAATCCGCCGAAGAGATATACATCTTCCGGCTTCTTCCCGTGCCGAAAATATAGATACGGGAATGTTCGAGATACCTGCCGACAATCTGGCGCACTTCAATATTTTCCGTCTTGCCTTCAATGCCCGGCAGAAGACAGGATATGCCTCTGACAAGCAATGTGATTTTCACACCGGCGCAGGAAGCTTCCTTCAGTTTCTTGATGATGTCATCATCGGTTAAGGCGTTAATCTTCGCAAAGATTCTTCCCTTTTCCCTCTTGGCTGTTTCACCGTCAATCAGTTCCATCAGCCTTGGCTTCAAAGAAACCGGTGCAACAAGGAGATTGTGATACACACCATCCAGCTTGCCGATGGACATGTTCTTAAAGAATGCAATCGCATCTTTAATGATTCTCGGATTGCTCGTCATGCAGGCAAGATCCGTATACTGTTTTGCGGTATTCTCATTAAAGTTGCCTGTAGCGATCAATGCAACATGACTTGCCTGACCTTTCTTCACTTTGGTTATGAGGCAGATCTTGGAATGCACCTTGTAGCTTTCAAAACCGTAAATCACGTTACATCCGGCGTCTTCCAGCCTTTCGGAATAGTCAATGTTGTTCTGCTCATCAAAACGTGCTTTCAGTTCGATCAATACATCGACTTCCTTGCCGTTTTCCGCGGCCTGGCACAGATAATTGACGAGCCTTGCATGGGACGCAAGACGATAAATGGTAATGCGGATGGACACTACATCCGGATCCTCTGCAGCCTCTTTCAGCAGTTGTAAAAACGGTTCCATCGATTCATAAGGATAGCGCAACAGTACATCTTTTTCCTGAATCTGATTGAAGATGCTCTTCTTATAATCCAATGCAGGAGAGAGCTTTGGCTCGTATGGCGGATAAACCATAGAGGCTTTCATTTCTTGAGGAATCATCTTTTCCAAGGCAAAGGCATATTTCATATTCAGCGGAATACCGGAGACAAAGAGTGCCTGGTTGGTGATTTCCAGATGAGACAGAAGGTACTTCTTGAAGCGCTGGCTCGGCTTTTTCGAGCATGCCAGCATTGTGACATTCATCTTTTTTCTTTCCTTCAATACCTTCAGCATCTTTTTACGGTAATCCATGATTTCATCAAATGCTTCATCTTCCACATCGACATAAGCGCTTCTTGCCACACGGATCTTCAGGACTTCAAGAATTTCAGCGTCCTTGTATATGTCATTCACGAAATACTGGAGGATGTCCTCTGTATGAACAAACACAAATCCTGATTCGCTTGGGATTTCAATAATTGCGGAAAGAACAGAAGGAACCTGTACAAACGCAAAGACATCTTTTTTCTTGTATTTCAGGTTGGTAACAATATATACCGCATCACTCTGCAGATTCGGAAAAGGATGATGAATATCCACGATCTGCGGTGTCAGCAGCGGTGCAATCTGGTTTTTGAAATACTTCTTCAGATATTTGAGCTGTGCTTTGGAGCACTCCTCTATCTTCAAATCAACGACACCGGCTTTGGCCATCTTCTTCTGGATATCCTGGAACAGGGCATCTCTTTTCTTGTTGATTCTTTTGGCATGGGGATAAATGGCATTTAACTGTTCTCTTGTGCTCATGCCCGATTTATGATCAATATGGACATAGCTGGCCTTTTCCATGTCCAGCAGGCTTCCCACCCTGACCATGAAAAATTCCGAGAGATTGGAAGTATAAATTGCCACAAACTTCAATCTTTCCAACAGCGGAACATCCTTATCCTTCGCCTCGTTCAAGCATCTGTCATCAAAATGCAGCCAGGAGATTTCCCTGTTCTGCGTATAACCCTCTTTATATAATTCCCGATCCATGATTCACCTCTTCAAAACCATCCGTATGGATTTCTCTTTGCTTTCTTCTTGAAATTTGTTCTTTTTTAAGACCTTATATGAAGCTGTATTATCCTTTTCCACAATAGCATACAGTTCCTTTAAGCCGTATGTATTCATCAGCAGATCCGTAAACAGCCCGACAGCTTCCGTTGCATAGCCTTTGTTTTGAAAGGAAGGCTTAATCCGATAGCCGATCTCCGCTTCACCGTCTTTGACATGATACGCTTCAATCACACCAATCAGCTGTTTGCGGGCAATTCCGAGAACAAAGGATTTTTTTTGGGCATAGCGCACTTCTGCAGCCTTCAAAAACATCCTGGCATCATTGATTGACAGAGGATACTCGAACAAGTCTCTTAAAGCTTCCGTATCCCCTTCTTCCAGCCTTCTCAGGCAGATGTTTCCATTGTCCGTTTCTACTCTTTTCTCCCATAGTTCCATTGTTCTGGTCCTGTTTTTCTTTTTTCATCTGAACATATCAATTATAGCAGATTTGCCTATAATGATACCGAAGGAGACGAAAACTTATGAAAAGAATTGTCACTATGCAGGATATTTCCTGTATCGGAAAATGCTCGCTGACGGTTGCTCTTCCCGTGATCTCCGCCATGGGTATTGAAGCTGCAGTCATTCCAACCGCGGTACTTTCCACACACACCATGTTTCAGGGATTCACCTTTCATGATCTGACTTCGCAAATCCAGCCGATCATGGATCATTGGAAAAAGGAAGGCATGACCTTTGAAGCAATCTATACCGGCTATCTTGGCTCCTTTGAGCAGCTGAAGCTCGCACAGAATCTGTTTGATTCCTTTGGTGGCAGCTGTCCGATCATTGTCGATCCATGCATGGCGGATAACGGCAAACTGTATCCGGGATTTACCGTTGAATTTGCGAGAGCAATGCGTGATCTTTGTGCCGGTGCCGATATCATCTGTCCAAACCTGACGGAAGCATCCTTCCTTCTCGATATCTCCTATCAGGAAGAATATGATGAAGCTTATATTCAGTCCGTATTGAAACAGTTGACTGCCTTAGGAACCAAGACAGCAGTCTTAACCGGTGTCTCTTTGGAAAAGGGAAAACTCGGCGCATATTCCTATGATGCACAAAAGGATTCCTTCTACTATTACTGCAATGAGGAAGAACCGGAACACTTCCATGGAACAGGCGACATCTGGGCAAGCACGCTGACAGGTGCCATCGCTCTTGGCAAACCGGTGGAAGAGGCAATGCAGATTGCCTGCGATTTCGTCAAGGAATGCATTCGTATTACATTGGCTGAGGAAAACCACAACACATACGGAGTCAACTTCGAGCAGGCGATTCCCTATCTTCTCAAAAGACTGTAAAAAGACTTTCGGATCCGAAAGCCTTTTTTATTCATTTGCGGAAATAATATCTTTTAACGTGACATGTTCATTTCGAAAGCGGACTGTACTTCTTTCATTCTTCAGATGAATTGCATTTTTAGGACAGTTATGCAGGCATGCATAACAGTTTTCGCAATGATCCGAGAAAACAACTATGTCATTTACGGTAATATTATCCGCCGGACACACCTTTGCACAAATGCCGCAACGGATACAGGAATCATTGACAATATATTTTTTTGCCGCATTTTGATTCAGGACAACTTTTCCCATGGTGCCGTGAACGAGTGCCATTCCCGCTTTCTGTACAATGCCTACAGAAGGTACATTGCGCTTTCGCTCGGAAATATCTTTGCAGATTCTCGCAAGGTTCTCTTCGATCTTTTTATCTGCAACGGTATCCATCTGTTGCTGCATTTCAAAGCCGGGCAGATAATTGTCCACCATCTTCAAAGATGTCACATAACTGACTCTCAAGCCATTCTTTTCAGATACGGATATCGCATTCGCCTTAGCGACGGAATCATTCATGCCATAGGTATTCACAAAGAAGAAATAGTTTGTTTTGATGAGAGCTTTTGAAAGAAATCTGCGTACCATCTTCGGCATTTCGCCCCCATATACCGGACAGACGATGCCGACCGCATCATCATACAGCTCGATTCTGTCCTGTTTCATCAATTGGGGAATAGAGAACAGTTCTCCTCCGATTTGTTCTGCGACATAGAGGCAGTTGCCGGTTGCGGTAAAATAACAGGTTTTCATCATTCACACTCCATTTCAGAAATATAATACCGAAGGATCGAAGGAGGCTGTATCCTTCACATTCGTATACATCATCAGTTCGGATAACTGCTCATTCATTCTCGTCACTTTTTTGACGACGCCTTCTTTTCCCTCCTTTAACAAAGGAGCCAGAATTCCCCTGCCTACGGAAACTGCATCTGCGCCAAGGGCAAGCGCTTTATATGCATCATAGCCACTGTCAATAGAACAGTCGCAGAAGATGTATATGCCACTGCCTTCAAGTGCCGCCTTGATCTTTGGCAGAATCTGCACAGGTGCAATGCCGAAAGGAATTCTGCCATGGTGATGGGATACGAAAATTGCCTTGCATCCTGCTTCTTTTGCCTTCAGTGCATCCTGCACCGACAATACGCCTTTTGCGACAAAAGGCACTTGTGCCGCTTCAGCATATTTTTTCAGGTCTGCAGTCATCACCGGGCCAAGCGGAATCCCATCCACAACATCATATTTTCCATTTGTGCCGGGAACATGATCGATGTCAATGCCGACTGCTATAGCTCCCGTTTCTTCCGCATAGGCAATCTGATGCAGAATCATTTCATGATCTGCAAATGGCTTGATAATTCTTACAGTAGATGCACCGGTTTCAACAATTTCTTTGAATTCCTCATCCGGTTCCATTCCTACCCAGTTTAACAGATTCATTTCAAGTGCTGCTTTGGCATATTCGACCATCGGTTTTCTGCCATCCTTTCCCACTTTGTTCAAATGGGAAAAAGCCGGCATCATGATCGCAGAGGAGAACTGTTTCCCGAAAATCTCTTTTGAAAGATCCGGTTCCACTGCATCCAGAATGCGCATCTCTACATGAATCTGATCCAGGTAGTTGCGATTATACACATTGGCATCTTCCGCCCTGCCGCTGGTAACCGGAATCAGTCCCTTCGGTCCCGGCCATGGGCTTTTTACTTCTTCACTCATACGCTTTACTCTCCAATCTTATTTACGTTATCCAAAATACAAACTGCCGCCAGACTGACACAGAACACAACGATATCAATCCAGTAAGGCAGGGAAAGAATCTGCATCAGAATGGTAAATATCAGGTAAATGCCAAAGTATTTTGCAAAAAGAAGATATACTTTTTTTGCATAATTCTTTTTTGTTTCGGCATCATACTTTTGTACATCCTCATAACTGAATGTGGTAAACCAGTAGATATTGCCTGTGCGGTAAATGATATGCATGAGTATAACAATCATGGCATTTGTCATGAGAAACATAATTCTTGTCGAAACAGAAGCATCGTCAATCGGCAGGAAAATGATCAGCACCATTAACAAGAGATAGCACAGAAGCCAAATGAACAAACCTTTATAACTCTTCTTTTTGTCCATAGTCAACACCTCATATTGATTTGATTATAACAGAGCGGGATAGAGAAAGCCATGAAAAAACAGCATTGTCACAAATACAACGCTGTCGCTCTTTATACTTTTTTCATATACCGGATTGCAGGATAATTCTTTAGCTCCGCATACCCGCACTGGGCATAGCCCATGTGCTTTAATAAGGTTAAAGCTCTTTCGTCAAAAGGAAGTACATCCCCGACAATTGTCATACCTTTCTGATAGCGGTGAATATACTTTTCTATGGCATTCAGAAACTGTTTGCCCTTGCCCTGTCCGCAAAGTTCCGGTTTCATCTTGAAATTCAGATTGACAAATCTGTCTTCTTTTTCAACATGAAAGTATCCGACCAGGATGCCGTCGGCAGTCACCTGAAAGTAATGCTTTTTCTCTTCGCTGTCTTCCCTGTATTTGCGATACCGGTTACGGTCTGCATTATACATCTCATACGGTTCAGGATATCGCCAGCATTCCGCTATCAGTTCGGCACTTTTTTCATCCAATGCTTCAATTCTATATTTCTCATACATATAGCATGCCCTCTACAAATCTATTTTCCTACCAAATGGAAAAACATGCAAGAAAAAGGCTTCCTTGCGGAAACCTTATTTGCCGAATCTTTCCATCAGTCTTGCCATGGCATCATCCATAGTGACTTCTTTCTTAACCGGTTTTTTTGTTTGCTTGTTGTTCTTGTTTTTAGCGGATTTACGGTACTTGACCTGGGCATCGCGCTGTGTAAGCTGATCCTGTGACAGGAAGGAAAGAGAGACTCTTCCTCTTGCCTCGTCAATCTCATACACATACACTTCAACAATATCGCCGACGGAAACAACTTCACTCGGAATCACATTTCTCTTCATGGACATTCTGGAAGCATGTACAAGACCGTCTTCATGTAATCCGATATCAACGAATGCACCGAAATCCACGACGTTTCTGACAGTTCCGGAAAGCTTGTCCCCTACATGCAGGTCAGAGATTTCCAGAACATCGCTTCTTAAAAGTGCGCCTTCAAACTGATCACGATAGTCCCTTAACGGCTGGCGGATTGCATCTTCAATATCCTTTAATGTATATGCATCAATGCCAAGATCCTTGACCTTTTCTTCCGGGAAGGAGATATCTGCCTGGCCAAGCTGCGTAATACCGCAAGCATTCATCAAAGAACGTGCTGCTTCATAGCTTTCCGGATGAATGGATGTCTGATCCAGAGGTTCTTCGCCACCTTGGATGCGCAGAAAACCCGCACATTGTGTATATGCCTTAGGCCCGAGCTTCTTGACTTTCAGAAGCTGTTTTCTGTTTGTAAATCTGCCGTTTTCATTACGGTAGTTGACGATTTCCTTGGCGATACCGCTGTTCAAGCCGGAAATATGTGTCAATAGTTCCTGGGAAGCAGTATTGAGATCTGCACCGGTACGGTTGACACACTTCATGATCGCTTCATCCAGTCTTTCCGACAACGCTTTCTGCGGAAGATCATGCTGGTACTGTCCGACACCGATGGATTTCGGATCGATCTTGATTAATTCAGCAAGCGGATCAAGCAATCTTCTACCGATGGATACGGCGGATCTTTCCTCAACCGCAAGATCCGGGAACTCTGCTCTTGCAGCTTCCTGGGCAGACCATACGGAAGCACCTGCTTCAGAAACAATCGCATAGTTGACATCCAGTCCGGATTCACGAATCACCTCAGCAACAAGTTTTTCACTTTCCCTTGAAGCAGTTCCGTTACCGATTGCAACAATCTGTACATGGTACTTCTGCATCATGGAAAGCAGCTTCTTTTTCGCACCTTCCACATCCCCGTTTTTACGGAATGGGAAAATCTTGTCAACTGTCAGCATCTTGCCTGTTTCATCGATAACTGCCAGTTTGCAGCCATTGTAGAAACCGGGATCAAAACCAAGAACAATCCTTCCCTTCAGAGGCGGTTGCAGTAACAGTTTCTCAAGATTTAAAGAGAAAATATCTATGGACTTATTGTGAGCACGCTCGCTGAGTTCGGAACGGATTTCCCTTTCGATGGAAGGGAACAGAAGTCTTTCACAGCCATCATATGCTGCATCTTTCAGCTGTTCCTCTACTACTGTAGCCTGTCCTTTTGTCAAAGCCTTTAATGCTTCTTCCTTCAGATAGTCTTTATCATATTCAAAGGAAACGGTAATGACCTTTTCTTTTTCCGCACGGTCGATTGCCATAATGCGATGATCTGCCAAAGCAGAAATCTTTTCCGAACGGTCGTAGTACATTTCGTAAACTTTCTTTTCGTCCACGGCATCTTTCTTAAGCTTTGTAACAAGAACACCTGCTTTCAGGATGGTATCTTTGAAAGCCCATCTCTGTTTTGCATTGTCGCTGACTACTTCAGCAATAATATCTTTTGCTCCCTGGATGGCATCTTTGACTTCCGGAACATTCTCATTCACGAACTTAGCGGCAGCTTCTTCCATTGTGCCTTCTTCTGGCAGCAATAACATCCAGTCTGCCAAAGGCTGCAAACCGTTCTTGATCGCTGTAGCAGCTCTTGTCTTTTTCTTTTGTGCATACGGACGGTATATATCTTCTACCTGGGACAGTTTTGTACATTCATTGACAGCCTTGCGGATCTCATCTGTCAGTTTTCCCTGTTCTTCAATCAGCTTCAGGACATTTTCTTTTCTTTCTGCCAGTTTTTTCTGGTAATCATACTGTTTCTGAATAAACAGAATCTGTTCTTCATCCAGGCCTTTTGTCGCATCCTTGCGATATCTGGCAATAAAAGGAACCGTGTTGTCCTCTTCCAGTAAAGCCAATGTATTCTGGACTTGCTCCAATGAAACCTTCAGTTCACCGGCTATCGTCTTCATGATTTCTTCATTCATAAAAAACCTCCAACTGCCTTATGATAGCATGCATTTTGAAATATACACGTCTTGACTTTTCAAGTTTTATGATTTCTTAATTTATTCCCTGCCGTTCCAGCAGTATGTGCACAGTTTGTCCGGATCAATTCCCACAGCCTTGATCATGTCATCCATACGGCAGTACTTCAAAGAGGTAAAGCCCATTTCCTCTTTGATCAGTTCCAGCATGCGGCTGTATCTTGCCGAATCCGGATTGGCATAATCTTCGAGAATATCCCTGCTGACATCCTGTCCTTCCTCCTTGGCAATCATTCTTCTGGCAATGAGTTCCATTTCGGAAGTTGATCTCGAGAAATTGACATATTTGCAACCGAAAAGAATCGGCGGACAGGCAGGACGTGCGTGAACTTCTTTGGCACCGCTCTTAAACAGGAATTCGGTTGTTTCACGCAGCTGTGTGCCTCTGACGATGGAGTCATCGATCAAAAGAATTTTCTTACCTTCAATCAGTTCCTTGGCAGGAATCAGTTTCATCTTTGCGATCAGATCCCTTCTTTCCTGCATGGTCGGCATGAAAGATCTCGGCCATGTCGGGGTATATTTGATAAAAGGTCTTGAGAAAGGAATGCCGGAAGCATTGGAATAACCGATTGCATCCGCTGTACCGGAATCAGGAACACCTGCAATGATATCCGCATCTTCTGTTTCGGAATCTCTCTCTGCCATCAGGCTGCCGCAGTTGTAACGCATCTGTTCAACGCTGATGCCTTCATATTTGGAAGACGGATATCCGTAATAAACCCAGAGGAAGGTGCAGATACGCATCTTGTCACCGGGTGCGACCAGCGTCTTTACGCCTTCGCTTGTCATGATGACAATTTCACCGGGACCGAGTTCTTTTTCATCTTCATAGCCGAGATTCAGATAGGCAAATTCTTCAAAGGAAGCACAATACCCGCCTTCCTTTTTACCGATGACAATCGGTGTTCTGCCCAGTCTGTCCCTTGCACAATAAATGCCTAAAGGTGTCAGAATCAGCATGGACATTGAACCATTGATCTTTTCCTGGGCAAATCGGATGCCGTCAATGAAGTTGTCCTTCTGATTAATCAAAGCTGCAACCAGCTCTGTTGCATTGATCGACCCGCCGCTCATTTCCAGAAAATGTGTGCCGTTGTTTATGATTTCTTCTGTCAGTTCCTTTAAATTGTTAATTTTCCCGACTGTAACGAGGGAATAAGTTCCGTGATGGGAACGAACAATCAAGGGTTGAGGTTCATAATCTGAAATACAGCCGATACCATAGTTTCCCTTCATGTCGGGAAGATCATTTTCAAATTTCGTACGGAATGGTGAATTTTCGATATTATGGATTGCGCGATTAAAGCCTTCTTCTTCGCTAAAAACTGCCATGCCGGCTCTTCGTGTACCGAGATGGGAATGATAATCTGTTCCGAAAAACAGATCAAAAACACAATCTTTTTTAGATGCGACAGCGAAAAAACCACTCATAAAACACCTCCACTCTTTAACCTCATTAATTTACAGAGAAACTTGCCTCTTGTAAAGAAAAAATTCAGTGAAAATGAAAAAAGGACAAGCATGATTCAGCTTATCCTTTGTTTCTCAAATAGTATTGGAAGGAATAGATTGTCGGAAATAAAACCATTATGGCTATAACACATATATAGATCCAGAAAGTGCCGTTAAATAAACCGCTGATGGCAATAATTACACCACAGATCATATAGAGGTATCCTGAAAAGCGATGGGTTCTGTTCCAGTTGTTGACATCATCCAGTGTCCACGGCAGTTTGATGCCTATCGTATAATTCTGCCTGCACTTGGGCAGAATGTTTCCGATGATCACAAACAGGACACCTAACAATATCATGGAAATATTTGTGACATTGATATCGATATCCAAAGCCGTACCGATTGTGACAAAACAGATAAAGAAGGAAAGACAGGGTATCATCCATAAAATCAGGTGATAGATGCCGTCACTGATCGACTGTCTTTTCGGATCCAGTGCCGTCAGGCATGCTCCAAACAGATGTCCCCCCAGCATGATGAGAGGAAGCCCATATACCGCAAATGCTTTTGGAGAATAGCTGTCTGCCTGTCCATCCGGACCAAAGTGTGTCGGAACCTGATCCGGAAGTTTATCCCAGAAATACAAGCCAATCAGTATGGGAACAAGACAGGCAGCTGCCGTAATCAGTATATTCCATTTTTCATTCTTCAGCCTCTCCATAAGAGCTACCTCCTTTTAGATTGTGTATCCATAAGAGAACTTCTTCCAGTACGGAAGTGTTCAATTCGTAATAAATATAATTTTTCTCTCTTGTCTCAAAAACCAGTCCCGCTTTTTTCAGGATGCTCAGATGATAGGAAATCGTTGCCCCGCTGACATCAAACTGCGCAACAATCTCTCCTGCCGACATCCGCTTTTCTTTCAGCATTGTCAGTATTTCCCTTCTCATCGGATCAGATAATGCCTTAAATATATCTGCATATGCCATATATTCTCCCATTTAGAATTTTTTCTAAACAGATTATAGATTCCCTGTATTTTCCTGTCAAGGTTTATAATGATACAGAGGTGTATCATGAAAAGATTCTGTGTATCGGTGATTCCAACACATACGGATATGATCCAAGATCTTACTTCGGATCAAGATATCCCAAAGAAAAAAGATGGACAGGCATACTGGAACAGGAAGGCTGTAAAATCATGAACAAAGGCGTTAACGGGTTATGCATCCCCGACTCCTTTCAGGATAATACGGACACCGGTCTGATCATTGTCATGCTCGGCACAAATGATCTCCTTCAGGGAAAAACAGCCAAAAAGACAGCAGAAAAAATGAAGCATTACCTGCAGACAATGTTGGAAAAAACACATTCCGCAAGCATCCTGCTGATTTGTCCTCCGCACATGAAATACGGTGAATGGGTTCAGACAGATTTGCTCATCAAAGAATCGTCGCTTCTATCGGAAGAATACAAAAAGATCGCAAATGAACTGCAGATCTTCTTCTGTGATGCTGAAAACTGGAATATAGAACTGGTCTTTGACGGCGTTCACTTTTCCGAAAAAGGTCATGCCGCATTTGTGAAAGGACTATGTTCTTTTCTGTCATCTCTTTCTGAATAAACGAATCAGCAGACGAATGATCAGAATCACAAACAGGATTACGCCCACCAGCATAACACCAAGGATCATGAGAACCGCAATCATTCCCGAATCCGCTTTTCTGGCGGGTTTTTCTATTGCACATAACGAGAATTCCAGATCCTTTTCCGGAAGTTCATCCAGGTGTAAAGCATAGCCGTTCTCATTTTTCACAAAGCCGTTTTCATCCTTGATGAGATATCCCTGTGTATTGATCTGTATATTCAGATCATGAAATTCCTTCCATGCCGATGCCGGTGTCAACAGATACGTATAGGTATAGATGTTTTCATCATAACCGCCGTGAATAAAAGGATACATCGGTGCTGTGACGGAATTGATGACTTCTTCCTCCCCTTCAAAATGGACACTGTAATCAAACCACCATAATGCATCTCTTTCCGTCGAAAGATATCTGTCGAATATCCCTTCAGAAGAGATCTCGTTTTTCATGGCAGAAGCCATGAAATTAAACCAGTCAACATCGGATACGGGATAATCATTTTTAAAGCTCAGGCAATAAGATTCAAGGTTTGATTCCTTGATTTCCTTTAAGGTCATTTCTCCCTTGATTTCATTTTTGTTTTCACTTGTATCATGAATAGACCAGACAGGCAGTTCTTCCAATGGTTTTCCGATAACATATACGCTGACCGGAACATCATTTTCCACATTCACGGATAATGTGAATTGTTCATCGCTTATCATCACGCCCTGTGCATCCATGCCGATCAGTCTTTCACTGTTCTGATTTGTGCCGGACCACTCCGCACAGATATAATACCCGCCTCCTGCTTTTTCTGTATCCGGATTGAACACATACTCATAAACCGGTGTGGTAGGAGAATATAAGCCATCGGAAATATAAGTATCCTGCAATTGTGCAATATCATCATCCAGATGAAATTCCCCGCCATAGGAATATGTCAAGCGCAATACCGCTTCCGTCTTTTCGTTGTTTACGGTAATCGGATACTGTTCAATATCAGGAAATAATAAAGAGGTGACATTATAAGACGGATTGATCCGGAAAGGAAAGACTAATCTTGCATCAATCGGCGTGCTTTCCGGATTATAAAATGTATATTCGGCAGTAACCGAGCCCTTATATGCATTGAATTCCTCTGCATCGGTATAAAAATCCTTCGGAAACTCCTGTACATCGAAGGTCAGGTTTTCTTTTTTGACGAGAATCGGACAGTCTTCGTCCATGCCGTATACCCCGTTTTGTGTTTCCCCTTTCCACTCTTTCGGTGCGGAATTGGCAGAAACAGGAATACAGAAAAAGACAAACATCAGTATGACAATCAATACTTTTTTCATTTTTCAAACCTCATTCCTCTGAACTCTGCAGGAATATATTTTTCATACTTTCCCCGATCAAACATTATCCCGCATTTTTTCAATAAAACATCATGATATTCTGT
The DNA here is from genome assembly GCA_902766005.1 of uncultured Erysipelotrichaceae bacterium. GTDB lineage: Bacteria > Bacillota_I > Bacilli_A > Erysipelotrichales > Erysipelotrichaceae > Bulleidia. The sequence continues at coordinate 21,896 of CACXCB010000177.1, forward strand.
TGTCTGCAGATTGTATTCCATGCTCCAGAGAAGCCACGCATAATCATGCCATCTGTCCCCTTTGCCGGAATTTTCTACATCGATAAAACCAATGAATTCATTTCTTCCATTCACAAAGATATTGGGCAGACAAAGATCCCCATGGACAAAGTCATCTCCCTTGCTTTCCAGTGAAACAAACGGACATTCTTCCTGATCCAGATTTCTGATTATTCCGATCACCTCAACAAGAACATCTGTCAATTGTTCCGGATCATCCATAAACCGCTTCGCTATCAGTGAATCTCCCTGCAAGGCTGTCCGCAAATAATAATAACGGTTGTTTTCTTCCGTGAAACAGATGCTTTCCGGTCCGGGAATATGCCGATCAAGCCAATCCATTTTCTCCTTTTCCCTTTTCAGTTTATCCCCGTCATCACTGCACTTGAGTACATACCTGTCATCAAACAGAAAGACGCTGTCCCCGCTTTGTCCGATGTCATCTCTTTTATAGGATAACCCTTTTACGATTTCGGCAATTTCTTTTGGAAGCATAATATTCCTCACGCATGATTGCCGGTTGTTTTACACCATTCGGCAATTTCCTTAACCAGTTCAAGCGGCAGATGATCGGAATACGGAATACGGATGGAGCCTTTGGAATAAGAGAGTTTATTCGCATTTAACTGATCGGCAAAATGTTCAACTGCCTCCGGTCCGGGATATAATCCGATATGTTTTCTGTTTGCGGCAAAGTGAATGATATTGTATTTGTCATACCATGTCGGCATGCTCCAGGAGATCTTTTCTTCAGCCTCTGACAGCACTTCATGAATTGCCTGATAGACCTGAAGCAGGTTTTCCCTGATATCTTCATCCTGTGATGCAATGTATTCCTGTATTGTTGAAGGCGCCTTGCCACAATAATGGGACTGACCTTCTTTCTTGAATGCTCTTTGGCATTTCGGACACTTCCACATCATTTTTCTCCTAAGCTTTCTTTGATTTCTTTCAAACAGTTCTGCAGGATCGTTTCTTCATCCGCGCCGATGATATCGAGACCGATTGCCTTGAACAATTTGATATCTTTGATGCCGTAGAAGTTCTCAGCCAATGATTTGACATAGCCAAAGCCATATTCCTGTGGCACAAACATGCCGCCTGCCGTCATGACATAGTACAGCTGTTTTGCTTTGCACAAACTGACAGGATATCCTTGCGGCGTATATTCGAAGGTAATACCGGTTACGTTAATTTGTTCGAGATACTGTTTCAAAGATGCAGGAAAAGACAGGTCCCAGTATGGTGCAGCTATCACAATTTCATCCGCTCTGGCAAACTGCCTTGCCAAGGCAAATATCGGATGTTCCAGCTCCTTCTTTTCCAGAAGGCTGTCTCTCAACTGCAGAAACGATTCATTGACAACCGGGAACGGGTATTCTTCCGGTTTTATTTCTTCGATATCACCCTGCAGTTTCTGAAGCAAGGCTTCTGCCAGGCGCTTTGTGCGCGAGTCTTTTCTGACGCATGCGTTAATATATAAAATCATATGCGGTCCTCCTTTAATGCTTTCTGTATTGCAGGGACGACGGTTGTTTTCCTGGAGAAATTCTTTTGAAAAACAAAATACCTTTCCCCGTCATAGTTATGAAAGATACTGTCCAGCAGTTCAGTTGCCTTGTTTCCGTATGCCAGCATGTACATTCCGTTTTCACCGGTGGTATCGGTCTTGTTGTTGAGAATGACAAACGCCATATCTGTTTCCATATTCTCAAATTCACTGACCATCACGGAATACATCCGATCGGCCAGTTCTTTCACCTTGTCTTCGCCAAAAGCATTGACGTCGCTGATACAGAATGTTTTTCCATCTGTTTCATACTTTTTAAAATCGGAATAAAAGATCTCTCTGTCACTTAAATTCCCATAGGAGGCAATTGCCTCAGACATATGCTGATAGAAAGCATTGATATCCTCTGTTTCTGCAATTTCGAGCAATGCATTATATGCACGCAAGTCTTCTTCCGTCACATTTCTCTTCATGTTCCGGGTATCGGAAAGAAGTCCTGCCAACATCATCCCTGCCATGTCCTTCGTTATTGCCGTATTATATTTTTGATACATCCGAAACACAAGTGTTGCCGTTGCCCCGACTGGCGCATATAGAACCGCATTCGGATCATTCACCTGCACATCCCCGATTGCATGATGATCGATGATCCCGATTACTTCGGCCTTTTCCATTCCGTCAATAGCCTGGGTATAGCTGCTGTGATCCACAAGGATAAACTGTTTGCCATCTGCCTGATCCACGACTGCAGGAGAAGCAATACCAAAGCATTCCAATACATATTCCGTTTCCTGATTTACTTGCCCGCTGACAACCGCAAAGGCATTCATACCTGTCTGCCTCAGCAAATATGCATATGCGATTGCTGAAGCAACAGAATCCGTATCGGGATTCTTATGTCCTGCAACATATATGATATGATCCGTTTCCATCTTTTATTCCTTTTCTAAAATCAGCTCTGCCGAGCTCTCCTCCAAAGAATTATACGCATCAAGATGAATATGGCTTCCGTCCGGTTCATCGGCAAGAGTCCGCAAAATATTCGCCAATGAAATCAGACCGGCGCGGTTTGCGATAATACCTGTTTCCTTGCCGTCTGTTTTTACAGTGATTTTGAAACCATCTTCCCACTTGATATTCATATATCCTCCCAATCGGTTTTTACTTTGATTCCGACAACTTTATATTTCGCTTGTTCTTCCGGCGGATAGAAGCGATTCATATCTGCAGGATCGGCATCCTTTACATTTTCAGGGGTATAGCCACACTGCAGAAGATCGAGATTCTCATACAATTCCCTGAAATTATCAAAAACGAACAGATCCTCCACGAGTACATGCATTACTTCGTATTCATCGTTGACATCGGTAAAAGAGATAAAATCCCCTTTTTGGATCCTCTGTCTTCTTTCATCATACAGGCGCATTTCGATGGTTTTGAGGCCTTTTTCCATCATTTGATAATAATACGAATCCAGATGCATCAGATGCATCGGTTTACTTTCCCAGACATATTCTTCTTTTTCTTCAATCTCTTTTGCATCTGCAATATCACCTGCATAAAATACATAATGATCGATGCGCAATGCTTCTTCATCCCTGCCATATTCCATTTCACAGTATTCAGCCGAATCGTATGTGCATTCCCCTTCAAATATTTTTCCGTCAATTGTGATAATACGGACAGTTTTATCGTCCAGTTCTGATAACCTCATATATTCTCCCGTTTTCATTTTTTGATAGACAACATATTGATTCAATCTATATTTCATTATAGAGGAAATTTATAATGAATCCATCCAAAATCCCTTTTCTTTCTAATGATTTGAAGTAAAATAAACCAAAGGAGTTTTTTATGAAAGTCAAAGATATCCTGAGCCAGGACACTGTTTCTGTTTCTTTTGAGGTATTTCCACCGAAAAAAATAGAGAGCTTTGATTCTGTCAAATCCGCAACCGAGGCCATTGCACAATTACATCCTGATTTCATGAGTGTTACGTATGGTGCTGCCGGAACAACCGCAGGTTTCACCATTGAAATTGCAGAAAATCTGCAAAATGCATACGGTGTAACCGTCCTCCCCCATTTCACCTGTGTTTCTGCAAAGCAGGATACCGTCGAGGAAATGATCCAAAAACTGGAAGAAGACCACATTGAAAACATCATGGTATTACGTGGTGATATTCCTAAAGACGGTCAGAGAGAACATGATTTTGAGCATGCATCCGACTTAATCCGCTTTATCAAGGAAAGAACGGACCTCTGCATTGGCGGAGCATGTTATCCGGAAGGCCATGTCGAAAGCACGAACAAGGCAAATGATATCCGCTATCTGAAGGAGAAAGTGGACGCAGGATGTGATTTTCTGACAACACAGATGTTTTTTGACAACAATATTCTGTATAACTTTTTATACCGTATCCGTGAAGCGGATATCCATGTTCCCGTAATTGCCGGGATCATGCCGATCACAACTGCAAGACAGCTCGAAAGAAGCGTATCCCTTTCCGGCACGAACGTTCCCGAACGATTCCGTGCCATCGTTGATCACTTTGGCACAAATCCGGATGCAATGAAACAGGCGGGCATCATCTATGCCTCCGAACAGATCATCGACCTGATTGCCAATGGCATAACCCACATTCACGTTTACACCATGAACAAGCCTGATGTAGCGGAAGGCATATTAAGAAATCTATCCGAGATTATCAAATGATACAGCCCGACATCAATGAAATCAGACGTTACCTGGGCATGTCCAAAACGGTAAACGATCCAGTTACATACAGAATGATTCAGGAGTGTACCGAAAAGCTGCAGTTTGTCATTCAGCCTGCCCATCTCTATGCGTACTATCCGTTAACGATAAAAGATGACACATTTCAATTTGCATCCCTTTCCTTTTCCAGCAAAAGCCTGCTAAGGAACATGGAAGGATGCACGGAAATCTGTGTGATGGCATGTACGCTCGGTATCGGCGTCGACCGCCTAATCCGAAAGACAGAGCTGACTTCGATCAGTGAAGCTGCAATCATGCAGGCAACCGCCTCCGCCATGGCAGAAGCTTATTGTGAACATGTCAACAACATGATCAAAGAAGAAACCGCACAAAGAAATCTGTATTGCCGTCCCCGTTTTTCACCCGGATACGGAGATCTGTCACTGTATTTGCAGAAGGATATATTTTCGTTACTGAACCTGACCAAAAACCTTGGTATTACCCTCAGTGAAAGCCTGCTGATGATCCCGGTCAAATCCATTACGGCTTTGATCGGCATTTCTGATACATGCAGATCCTTCACACAGAATCAGTGCATCACCTGCAATATGCAGAATACATGCATCTATCGAAGAAAGGACAATCTATGAAACCACTTAAAGAGCGCCTGGGAAGAGAATGGCTCTTCTGTGATGGCGGAAGCGGAACAATCCTGCAAAAGAAAGGACTTCGTCCGGGAGAACTGCCGGAATCCTGGAATATTACCCATCCAGAAGAAGTCTTGGATTTGTATTGCGGCTATCTGAATGCGGGAAGCAATATATTCAATGCCAATACTTTCGGGGCAAACCGTTTCCATTATCCCGACAATCTAAAAGAGGTTGTCAAGGAAGGAATCCATCTTGCCAAAAAGGCCAGAGAACTGACAGAGCGAGAAGACGCCTATATTGCCCTGGACATCGGGCCTACCGGGAAACTTCTGGAACCGATGGGCGATCTTTCGTTTGATGAAGCGGTAGAGACATTCGCCGAAATTGTCAATATCGGTGTAAAAGCCGGTGCAGATCTTGTTCTGATTGAAACGATGAGTGACTCTTATGAGACCAAAGCAGCAGTTCTTGCCGCTAAGGAAAACAGCGATCTGCCTGTTTTGACTACGGTCACCTTTGACAGTAAAGGAAAACTGTTAACAGGGGGAACGGTAGAATCCATAGTCAGCATGTTAGAGGGATTGCGAGTGGACGCTCTTGGCATCAACTGCAGTCTCGGGCCGAGGGAAATGCGTCCGATCATTCAAAGATTTACGGAAATCAGTTCCCTGCCGATCATTGTCAATCCGAATGCGGGATTGCCTAAGACAAAAAACGGCATGACGTATTACGATATCGATGCCGAAGAATTCTCCACCTGCATGAGTGATATTGCGGATCTTGGCGTGCAGATTGTCGGCGGATGCTGCGGCACAACGCCAAAACATATTCAAAGCACCATTGAGGCAATTCGAAACAAAACTTTTATCCCTATCACCCAAAAGACAAAGACCTTTGTCTCCTCCTATTCGCAAGCGGTGGAAATCAATGATGTCACAAAAATTATCGGCGAAAGAATCAACCCTACCGGAAAGAAAGCGTTCAAGCAGGCTCTGCGTGATATGGACATCGATTATATTCTGAAAGAAGGATTGAAACAGGAAGATGCCGGTGCGCATATTCTCGATGTCAATGTAGGACTTCCGGAAATCGATGAACCGATGATGATGGAAATGGTCATCAAACGGTTACAGGCGATCACTTCCCTTCCGTTACAGATCGATACATCCGATCCGGTCGCCTTAGAAAAAGGCATGCGTTACTACAACGGCAAACCGATGATCAATTCCGTCAACGGAAAACAGGAATCCATGGATGTCATCTTCCCGTTGGTACAAAAATACGGTGGCGTTGTCGTTGCCTTGTGTCTTGATGAAAACGGTATTCCGGATAATGCAGATGGAAGAATTTCCATTGCGAAAAAGATATTGTCTGTTGCAGGAACCTATGGCATCGATAAGAAAGATATCGTATTTGATGGACTTGCAATGACCATCTCATCTGATACGAAGTCCGCTGTCGTCACCTTGGAAACAATCCGCCGTATACACGAGGAATTGGGGTGTCATACCATTCTCGGTGTCTCTAACATTTCCTTCGGACTGCCGCAAAGACAGATGATCAACGCATTCTTCTTGGCAATGGCGATGGAAAACGGATTGTCTTGTGCCATCATCAATCCGAATAACGAATCCATGATGTCAGCTTATAAGACCGCTAACGCATTATTAAACCATGACCCGCAATGCATGGACTACATCGACTCCTATGCCAATGCAACCGTAACAACGCAGAAACAACCTTTGTCAGAAACCGGAAAACCGGTTCCGGTTGAAGGCATGAGCCTGTTTACAAGCATTGAAAGAGGCATGGTCAAGGAAGCTGAAGAAGCAACAAAAAAAGAACTCTCCCTGCAGAAAGATCCTTTGGATATGATTAATGAGATGCTGATACCTGCTCTTGACAAAGTCGGACAGGGATTTGAAAAAGGAACTGTCTATCTTCCCCAGCTGTTAATGAGCGCAGATGCCGCAAAAGCAGCCTTTGCTGTATTAAAGGAAGCGATGAAGGGGGAAGAAAAAGAAGTCAAAGGAACCATTATCCTTGCTACCGTAAAAGGAGACATTCACGATATCGGAAAGAACATCGTCAAGGTCATGCTCGAAAACTATGGCTATGAGGTGATTGATTTAGGCAAGGATGTGCCTCCGGAAACCATCGTTTCCACGGCGATTGAAAGAAACATCAAACTGGTAGGATTATCGGCACTGATGACAACAACCGTCCCGAGCATGGAAGAAACCATCAAGCTTCTCAGAAAGGAAAAACCGGATACAAAAGTCGTGGTCGGCGGAGCCGTATTAACACAAGAGTATGCCGATATGATCGGTGCGGATGCCTATGGAAAAGATGCCATGGCAACTGTCCGATATGCCGATACGGTATTTGAAAAGGAGTGAATCACTCCTTTTTTACGATCTTTTCCAGTGCATGCATGACCGGCTTATACAGCAATATACACACAATGAAGTTTGACACACAATGAATGATGTCAAACGGAATACCCGATATCCACCATGCAAATGCCATTTTCCAACCGCCTACGATGAATGTAATGATGGCACAAAGAAAACCAAACGATAAGCCGAATCCCGCTGCCATTAAGGCATTATGGAATGGTGAAACAACCTTTTTTGTAAGATTTGTTATACAGATCCATAAAGGCCAGACAAAGAAATAGGAAGCCACCCAGATTCCTGCCCCCCACCAGGTCATTTCAATTAAGATAAAGGCAATGACCGGCGGCAGTGTCAGTTTCCAGCCGAAATGCCTTGTAAACACCATGATAAGCAATGTGATCAGTTCTACATTGGGAACCATGTTTAATGCCAGCTTTGCGGTTTCAAGGATGGCAGTCATTGCTGCCATCAATGTCAGGTCTAAAACAAGATTTCTTTTTTCAGACATTAATTTGCTTTTTCATAGACAAAGGAATAATGATCCCCGTCAACGACAGGCTGCTGGTCTGCACCATACATGCCGTATTCATCATTTACATAGATTGCCCAATATGCCCCATCCGTATTGTAATCTGCCGTAATGCCGTTAACCGCAGTGATATATAAACCGTATTCGGAATCTGTTCCTTCATATGAGAAATCCGTCGATTTGCTGAGTTCATCCATGACTTCTTTCAGATATTCCGCATCTGTCTTTTCGGTATATTCCTTGGAAGCACCCGTATCATCAACCACTTCCACGACAACAGACTTGGATCCCTCCTGCGCCTTTGGTCCGAATGCTTTATACAGGCCAAACATAATTGCAATGGCAAGAATAATACCGATTACACTATACAATGTTTTTTTGTTTTTCATTTCAATCCTCCCCTTCAGATTTCCTGAGTTCTACCAAATAATATTATGCAGAATCAAAGTTTTTGTAAACTAACAATTGCCTTTTCAAGTAAAATCAATCATCTATCATTATGGAATTAACATGCTGATAAAAAATGTGATTCAGACATCATCCAAAGAATACGGCTTTCTTAACCGCATCAGGCTTCCACATGAAACAGACGTCTTTTTTATGGAAACAATCCGCATCTTTTTTTGATTTCTTATCCGCCATGCTGAAAATCCATTATAATACAGTCATGGAAATCGGAATTCGGGAACATGCCCTCTTTTACGGGTTATTAGCAAAAAATGTCTGTCTTTCTCTAGGGAAAGCAAAGGGAAAACAAATCATGCATGACATCACCTATGCCTATGGGTATCATCGTGGAGAAAGAATGCGCAATACCGCATTGCAGAACGGCGATACACCGGATATGCTTGCGTATTTTGTCTATGCGGAGTGGAAAGGAAAACAAGGCGAAAACATCTCCACCATGGAATACAGAAATGATTGCAGTATCTCCACCGTGCATAAATGCGCATGGATTGACACATGGCAAAAATATGATCTGATGGATTACGGACCGCTGTATTGCCGCGATATCGATGTTGCGATCAAAGACGGATTCAACGGCGGTTTTGACCTGACAGTCGAAAAATCCAAAGGCAGGGGTGATGATGTATGCCTTTTCCACTGGACACAACCGGCAGATGAAACAAAACTCTTAGAGATCAAAAAGGAAAACAAAGACAGATTTATTAAGCCGTTTTCCTTCCATGTACAGGATCTTTTAGAAGCAGCAGAAAAAATCCTCGCTGAAAAAGTACCGGATAAAACAGAACAGATTTTGCAGAGGACAAAAACCGACTATGAGAAAGAGACAGGCATCTAAACCTGTCTCTTGCTTTTGTATTCAGTTTTCCGTATTGCCCGCCATCTCAATGAAGCCCATCAGATCCTCATCCGGTACATATCCCGGCACATAGCCAAGGAATGAACCATCCGGCTTGACAATATAGGTTGTCGGATAGCCGCTGACACCAAAACGGTTTGTCACCGATAAATCCGTATCATAGAGGATATCCATACTGTATCCCTTATCCTTCATATATGCTTCAACAGAAGCAATATCCCCTTCTCCGTTAACAAACGGTGCGGCAATCATGAGCACTTTGACATCCGCCATGGTGTCATTCACTTTCTGCAATCCATCAAATTCCATATTGCAGTAATAGCACCATGTGCCAAAGAAATTCACCACGATTGTCTTACCCCTGTAATCCGAAAGGGATACGGCATTTCCTTCTGCATCCTGCAGAGTAAAATCGAAGGCATCGAGATTCGTCTCATCCTGTGTCTGCTGTTCAGCAACCTCTTCGCTTTTCATTTCATAAGCCTTGATTAAACCGTGTGCCTGATAGCACATATATACACCCATGCCCATGACGACCATTCCTCCGATCACGGAAGTGTATCTGACGATCCCCTTGTTCTTTTTGAGAAAGCGCAGAATCTGTGAAGTAAAGATTCCAAGCAGAAGAAATATGACAATAAAGCCTGCGGCATAGCTGGCAATATAGAAATATCCGGTTGTCTTTGTTTCGGCAGAAGCGGCTGTCAGCATCGCCTGTCCCAGCATCGGCCCGATGCACGGACTCCAGGCAAAACTGAAGAAAAAACCGAGAACCAACGCTTTTAAGAAATTCATCTTCCCGGAGATGTTCATCTGTTTCTGGTATGTTTTTTCCAGAAAGGGAATCTGAATGACATGCAGGGAAAAGAGTCCCGCTATAATTAACAATACCCCGCCATACAGAAGAAATGAAAGCTTCTGCTTTTCAAAAACATCATGCAAAAATCCCGAGCCTGCTGCCATCAGTACAAAGACGAAGCAGATACCTGTCACAAAACCAAGCGTCAATAACAATGTACGCGATAATTTGTAGGTAACATTTCCCTCTTCATCCGTTTCCTTGGCATCTTTTGTAAGGTACGCCAGATACAGGGGCACTAACGGTAAAACACATGGGGAGAAGAAGGACAGAAGTCCTTCCATAAAAAGAGTTCCTGCTGTAACTGTACTCATACAAGAACCCCGCTTAAAACCAGAAACAATACCGCAAATCCCAGTATCATGCGATAGAACCCGAAGATTCTGAAATCATGATTGCGGATATAGGCGACAAACATACGGATCATTGAAAAGGAAAAGATAAATGTTGCAACAGATCCGCATAACAGAATGAAGAACGACGACGCTGTAATCACTGCATGGTATTTAAAAATACGTACGATCGCTGCTCCGAGAACTACCGGAATTACCGTATATAATGAAAACTCTACCGCCGCCATTCTGGAAAAGCCCAACAGTTTAGCGCCGAGAATCATGCATGCACTTCTGCCCGTACCGGGTATTAATGACAATGTCTGAAAAACACCGGCCGCAAAGGATTCCCGGTAAGGGATTGTTTCAACAGATGTAATTCTGACTCTGCGTTTGCCCCTGTCTGCCAGGATGAAACAGATTCCCAAAATGACCGAAATGCACGCCATATAAATATAGTTGCTGAAGCTCTTGCGGAACCACTCTTCCAAAAGAATGCCTCCAATGCCTACAGGGATGCTCGCAGCAATGATCCTGATCCAGATTTCCAATATATTTCTTTTTCTCTTTTTTTGTTTTGTTCCGAAATAATCCAGTTTGTTGCGGTACATGAGAAATACGGCAAGTACTGCGCCGATTCGGATAAACATGATAAACAGCTCATAGAATGCTTCATTATCCGTTGCCTCTTCAAACACATTCATCAACATAAACGGTTTTAACAATGCCATATGAAATGTACTGGAAACAGGAAGCCATTCAATGACTCCCTGTACCATTCCCAATACAACAGATTTCAGAACATTGATAAGAAATATCATGTCTTTCACCTGTCTGCTTTTTCAATTGCTTCCTTGATCTTCGGCAGGTATTTATGCATTCTGCCAAAGTCTGTCATGCGCCACATCCAGTTCGGTGCACCGACTGTTCCCGGTGTATTCAGCCTTGCCTTATGTCCCATGTGCAGGAAATCAAATGCCGGAAGAATTGCGATCTTTGCATTCGAAGCAAGCGTATAATCAATAATATTGTCCGGGAAACTGTCTTTCTTGTAGCCCATTCTTCTGAGGCACTTAATCATCGCTTTTCTTTCCTTGTGCGGTTTTGCATGATACCAGGAAAGAATCGGATCATTATCATGCGTGCCTGTGTATATCACCAAGTTTTCCTTATCTTGCGGCATGCCGCCTGTTTCAAAGGAGAACTGAATGACACGCATGCCCGGAAATTCATAATGGTCACGTATTGTGAAAACTTCAGGTCTTAGATCGCCTAGATCCTCGGCAACAATCTGAAGGTCCGGCAGCTGTCTGAATACTTCATCAAACAATGCATAACCTGGTGCTTCAATCCATTCGCCGTCAATCGCTGTAGGACAGCTGGCAATAATCTTCCAATATGTATCAAATGCACGGAAATGATCCACACGGATAATATCAAAGAGTCTTTGCGTATAGGCAAGACGATTGATCCAGAAAGTAAACTGATCCTCTTCCATGAACTTCCAGTTATAGATCGGATTGCCCCATCTCTGGCCGGTAGCGGAGAAATAATCCGGTGGTACGCCTGCGATAAAGGTCGGTCTGCCGTCATCATCCAGCAAGAAGTTCTTGCGGCTGCTCCAGACATCTGCACTGTCAATGCCGACATAAAACGGAATATCACCCATGATCTCGATATCGTTATCATTGGCATACTGTTTGAGGTCTTTCCATTGCAGATAAAGAATATACTGTAAGAAGACTTCATATAGAATATCATCCTGATATTCTTTCAGCTCAATCTTCTTTTCCTGCGGATAATTCTTCTCTTCCTCAGGCCAGTCCAGCCAGCACTGCATGCTGTTTTTCTTTTTGAATGTCATGAAAACGGAATACTCTTTTACCCAATCCTGATAGGAAAAATTCGTATAATTCAGATCCGGCTTGAAATTTCTGTATGCTTCTTTCAGATACGGTTCCCTGAATTTGCGAATCATTTCATAATCAATGGTCTTTGCCCTTCTGTGGAAGGACGGTACTTTTTGAATCAGTCCTTTTTCATTGAGCCAATCCAGTGAAATGTAAATATCATCCATTGCATAGGAAGAATACGGCTGATATGGCGAATTGCCGTATCCCAAAGGATTCAAAGGCAGAATCTGCCATATTTTTATCCCGGCTTTTTTACATAAATCGATGAATTCATAGCTTTCTTTGCCAAAATTTCCGCATCCGTTTTTGGACGGAAGTGATGCTATTGGCATCAATATTCCTGTTTTTCTCATAAAAATACTTCCCTTATTCTGTATTTTAGTGTATCTTAAACAAGTGATTTTTTCCATTAAAACCGAAAAAAACTTGCATTTTCGGACAAAAAGTGGTAAATATCCTAAGACAAAAAAGAAGGAGAGTACCTATGGATTTAGAAAAATTGCTTGTATCTTATCTGGATAAACCGATTGATGAAGCAAATGACGATGAGCTCTTTCTTGCCTGTTTGAAACTGGCAAAAGAAAAAGCTGCAGCACTTCCTTTGGTTCAGGGAGAAAAGAAAGTCTATTATATCAGTGCAGAATTTCTGATTGGTAAACAGCTTGGCAAAAACCTGATCAACCTCGGCATCTATGACGAGCTGGATGAATTACTGACAAAGCACGGAAAATCCCTTTCCAAGATTGAAACAAAGGAAAAAGAACCGTCATTGGGCAATGGTGGACTGGGAAGACTGGCTGCTTGTTTCCTGGATTCCATCGCAACACTCGATATGTCCGGTGACGGTATCGGGTTAAACTATCACTTTGGACTGTTCAAGCAGTTATTTAAAGACCATAAGCAATATGAAATACCTGATGAATGGCTTGATGACAAAAACATGCTGATTGATACCGGTGTTTCCTTCCCGGTAGAACTGGCAGGTAAAGTTTATAACTCGCATATGTATGATTTGGATGTCATCGGTTACAAGGGAAACAAAAACAAACTGCATCTTTTTGATCTCGATACAGTTGACGAATCCATCGTTCATGACGGCATTGAATTCGACAAGACGGATATTGAAAAGAACCTGACACTGTTCCTTTATCCGGATGACAGCGATGAAGACGGAAAACTCTTACGAATCTATCAGCAGTATTTCATGATCAGCAATGCTGCACAGCTGATTCTGAAAGAGGAAAAAGAAAAAGGACATGATCTTTCCAAAATGGATCAGTATGTTGCGATTCAAATCAACGATACCCATCCATCCATGATCATTCCGGAACTGATCCGCTTATTAATTAAAGAAGGATTACCGATGAAGCGTGCCGTTGACATTATCACAAATGTCTGCGCATATACAAACCACACAATTTTGGCAGAAGCTCTGGAAAAATGGCCTCTGGAATATCTGAACAAAGTTGTTCCGCAGTTAATGCCGATTATCGGCGGTCTCGATTATGCGGCAGCACGTGCATATTATAACAATCCTGTTTTACAGATTATCGATGAAAACAACATAGTGCATATGGCAAGCATGGACATGCATTACACACACTCCATCAATGGTGTAGCTGCATTGCATACCGAAATCCTCAAGAACCAGGAACTTCATGCTTACTACAATCTGTATCCGGGCCGTTTCAACAACAAGACAAACGGTATCACCTTCCGCAGATGGATCATGCATTCCAACCATAAGCTCGCTTCCTTTATTGATGAGCTCATCGGTGAGGAATGGAGAACAGATGCAACACAGATGGAAAGACTGATGTACTTCCACAACAACGAAGGCACATTGCAGACACTGGAAGACATCAAGCGTGAAAACAAAGTCAGACTGGCAGCATTTATCAAGGAAAAAGAAGGCATTGAACTGGATCCGGATTCTGTATTCGATGTCCAGGTCAAGAGAATGCATGAATACAAGCGCCAGCAGCTGAATGCATTATGGCTGATCTATGAATACATGCAGATCAAAAACGGACATGTACCGCCAAGACCTGTAACCGTAATCTTCGGCGGCAAGGCGGCTCCGGCTTACATCATGGCAAAGAATATCATTCATCTGATTCTCTGCCTCCAGGAACTCATCAACAATGATCCTGATGTATCTCCGTATCTCAAGGTTGTCATGATTCAGAATTACAACGTTCATAAATCCGAGCTGGTTATTCCGGCATGTGATATTTCCGAACAGATCTCCCTTGCTTCCAAGGAAGCTTCCGGAACAGGAAACATGAAGTTCATGCTGAATGGCGCCGTAACACTTGGCACGCTGGATGGTGCTAACGTTGAGATCAGGGATCTGGTCGGCGATGAAAATATCTATATTTTCGGCCGTTCCAGCAACGAAGTCATCAACCTCTATAACACAAACGGTTACCATGCAAGAGATTACTATGACGGCAATGAGCATATTCGTGCATGCATCGACTTCATCACAGGTCCTGAACTGCTCAAGATCGGTGATGCAGAAATGTTGGAAGCATTAAAGGATAACCTCATGAACAAAGACTGGTTCATGACGCTCCTTGATCTTGAAAGCTATTGCTCCGTCAAGGAAACTGCATTATACGATTATGAAAACCGTGCATGGTGGAAGAGAAAGTCCCTTGTCAATATCGCAAGAAGCGGCTTCTTCTCCTCCGACAGAACCATCATGGATTACAACAGAGATATCTGGCATCTGAAATAAGGAGACAGACATGGTTATTATTGAAATGGAAAACGGGCATACCATTAAAATCGAACTGGATGAAGAGCATGCCCCGATCACTACCGCAAATTTCAAAAAGCTCGTGAAGGAAGGCTTCTATGATGGTCTGACCTTCCACCGCATCATCAAAGGCTTCATGATCCAGGGTGGCGATCCTGCCGGAAACGGTACAGGCGGATCCGGTGAGAACATCATCGGCGAATTCGATCTGAACGGTCACCCAAACCCGATCAAGCATGTCCGCGGTGTCATCTCCATGGCAAGGGCAATGAATCCAAACAGCGCTTCTTCACAGTTCTTCATCATGCATCAGGATGCGCCGCATCTTGATGGCCAGTATGCAGCATTCGGCAAAGTTGTTGAAGGCATGGAAACGGTGGATGAAATTGCCAACACGCCTACAGGATTCCGTGACAAGCCAAAACAGCCTGTTATCATGAAAAAGGTTTACATCGAAGAATGAGCCCTGCTCATTCTTTTTTTATACGTGATCACTGCTATTGAAAAACATGGAAAAATTGAGTAATATATACACGGTCAAACAGACAATTTTCAACAGGGATTGACTGAGATATCCCTGATTTATTTTTTATTACGAGGAAAAAGCCAATGATGAAACAACCCGTCAGAACAGGTCTTTCTGACTTTATCAAAACCACAATGGGTTCACAGTTCGTCATTCCCGTCTATCAGAGAACATATACCTGGATTCCCGAAAAGGAGACCGCAAGGTTTATGAATGATCTGGAAGATCTATTGGAAAAAAGAGCAGAGAACCACTTTCTTGGCATCATTATCTACATGGAGTCGAAAATATCCGCCATGTTCCGCCAGTTGCAGATTGTGGATGGCCAGCAGAGACTGACAACGTGCTTTCTCTTTCTGTTAGCGTTAAAGAGAGTAGCCGAAGAAAAAAAAGATAAGATGGTTTCCGGCATGATTGATGACTACTACCTGTATAACCGTCATGTCTCAAGCCAGGGACAGCTCCGTTTGAAACCTGCTGTCAGCAACGATGACACGTATGCAAGGCTTGTATACGGTTCGTCCAAAGACCTTTCCAGGAAAGAGAAAGAATCCGGTGTCTACCGGAACTATGAATATATCCGCAAAAGAATCCTTGAGTTATCCGGTAAATACAGTTTACTGGAAATCCTGGACTGCTTAAGCCGTATGGATATTCTCGAATTTCCGCTTTCCGATTCAGACAATGCCCAGCAGATCTTTGAATCCATCAACTCTACCGGTGCACCGTTAACTTCCGCTGACCTGATCCGTAATTATATTCTGATGAATCATACGGATGATGTGCAGGAACGGTATTACAAGTTGTATTGGGAACCGCTTGAGGAAGATTATCCCGAGTCACGCAAGCTGGAAGAATTCTTCCGTTATTACCTTGCCTGCAAGACATACGACCTGTTAAGCCGCAAGGATGTCTACGAAGGATTCAAGGCTTACTGGAACAAGGATAAAAAGGATACGGAACCCAAGCTTAGGGAAATCAACCGGTATTGCCGCTATTATCACGACATCTATGAAGGACCTGTTGAAAACAAGGCAGTAGAAGCTGCATTAAAAGATTTCCGTAAAACGGACTTCCGCATGCCGGCACCGTTCCTAATGGAAATGTATCATCTCTATGACGAAGGTATTATCTCTGATCAGATCTTTATCGGTGAAATACGACTCATTGATTCTTATCTTGTCAGACGAGCACTCTGCGGAAATGATAACAGCTCCCTCAGCAGATACTTCCCTACCCTGTTGCGTGCCGTCAAGAATTCCTATCAGAAAAACAGGAAACAGGACCTGCTCACGATCACAAAGGTATGCCTCATTTCCTTCAATAAAGGGAAATCTCTTGCAATGCCTACCGATGATCAGATTCGTAAAACATTACGGGAAATCAATGCATATTCCCTGATGTGCATCCGTCCGGTGCTCGAAAGAATCGAACACCACGGTGCAACAGCTGCCGTGGATACAAGCGACCTCAATATTGAACATATCATGCCGCGCCATCCGAACAAATGGTGGTTAAAAAACGCCGGCATGGAAGATGAAGATGATTACACCAATCATGTCAATCTGATCGGCAATCTGACATTATGTGCGATATACGACAATACAAAAATGGGCAATGAGGACTTTGCCTTCAAAAAGAAGGTACTTTCCAAAACGCTGCATATCCGTATGAACACATCTGTCTTAAAGAAAAAGACATGGACCAAAGAAGACATTCTGAAACGTTGTAACGAACTTGCCGAAGAGATTATCCGCATCTATCCGTACAACGGCACAAACGGTTCCCGCAAGGAAACAAAGCTCTCTTTAATGAATGATGATGACATCATCATCCTGACTGCTCCAACTGTCAATGCAAGAGCCATCTTCCATTCCCTCACGGATATAGAGGTTCTTTCCGGTTCAACCATGAAGGCCTATGGCAACAGGGAGATGAAAACCAACAAGGAAGTTTTCCGAAGCCTTTATGAACAGGGCATTCTGCGTGAAGATGACGAGGGAAGAATCCAGTTTGAACAAAGCCGTCACTTCTCCTCCTTAAATGAGGCAGCACAATTCCTCATGCACAGGGGCGGAGAAAACTCCCAGGCCTGGACCAACGAAGACGGATCCGTCATCGATCTTTCCAAGAAGGAAAAGAAAGCTGCTCCCATCAGAAAGAAGCAGCCTGCAAAGCCTAAACAAGTTGTGAAAAAAGTGCCGAAGAAAGACGAACCAAAAAAGATTACCGTCCGTCATTTCTCCCGCAAAGAGAACCAGTCAACATAAGTTTTAAATGCAGAAGGAATAGCCATTCCGGCTAATTCCTTTTTATTTGCGAACAGAAAATCATTCTGTTCATTCATATCTCCTACCTGTATTTCATAGGCAGTCATATGCCATTCCAAATGTGTGAAGATGTGCTTTGCATCGGGAAGCCTCTGAATATGCAATGGTTCCATGCCCATTTTCTCCACTTCCTTTAAAGCTTCCTGCGGGCTTAATTTTCTTTCAACACCGATGAATTCATAGAGATTTGCGAGCAACCCTTTTTCAGGGCGCTTGTGCAGCAGGAAGCGGTCTCCCTGACGAATCACCAGCAGGGTTCTTTCAACGATCTTCTTCTGTTTCAAGGGACTGCGATACGGAATAGAATTGATGCATTGGTTCTTATACGCATAGCATTTCTCATATAAAGGACAGTGCTCACACAGCACTTTTCCTTTGGGGACACAGATGACCTCTCCCAGTTCCATTAATCCCTGGTTAAAAGCGCTATAGGAAACAGGCTTCCGATACACATCCTGTATGCTTTGAAAAACAGCATCTTTCGTTGATTGTTCGCGGATATCTTCTTTGAAGCCAAAATATCTTGCCAAAACGCGCATGACATTGCCATCGATAGCACTGACACCTTTTCCATAGGCAATCGAAGCAACCGCCCCTGCCGTATACGGTCCGATTCCGGGGAGCTTTACCAACTGTTCATATTCTTCAGGGAGTTTCCCATCGTATTGTTCCACCAGTACCTTTGCACACTTCTGCAGATTGGCAGCACGGCTGTAATAGCCAAGCCCCTCCCACAAACGCATCAAAGCATCATGGTCATATTCTGCCAATGTCCGAATATCCGGAATTGCCTTTTTAAAAGCAATGAACTTTTCACGTACGGCTTCAATTCTTGTCTGTTGCAGCATGATTTCGCTGAGCCATACATCATAGGCATTTCCGGTATCTCTCCATGGCAGTTCCCTTTTATGATCCATGTACCATTGAATCAGTTTTTCTGCATCTGCAATATCC
The DNA here is from genome assembly GCA_902766005.1 of uncultured Erysipelotrichaceae bacterium. GTDB lineage: Bacteria > Bacillota_I > Bacilli_A > Erysipelotrichales > Erysipelotrichaceae > Bulleidia. The sequence continues at coordinate 40,743 of CACXCB010000177.1, forward strand.
ATCTTTTTTTGCGCCATGGCACTATTATATTGAATTTATCCCTGTTTTGCATTAAAATAATTGAGCAATGCAGGCGTAATTCAATGGTAGAATGTCAGCTTCCCAAGCTGAATACGCGGGTTCGATTCCCGTCGCCTGCTTTTTTTCATGGAAAAGCCTGTGTCTCCACAGGCTTTCTTTATTCTTCTTCAAATTCGAGGTATGCCCCTTTCATCGGACTTGCAGCATGCTCGTGGAACATGCGCAATGCACCGCTCTTATATTTGATTGGCTTTGGCTTCCAGTTCTTCTTCCTTTCCGCAAGAATAGCATCCATTTCTTCCGGTGTTTTTCTCTCCCCCTGTACACCGACAATATTCAGTTTTCTTTCCGGAATGCTGATTTCAATCAGATCTCCTTCTTCCACCAAGGCAATCGGTCCCCCGGATTGTGCCTCTGGCGAACAATGGCCGATAACCGGTCCCGTTGATGCTCCGGAAAATCTTCCATCCGTAATCAAGGCGATAGCTCTGCCCAGTTGTGGATCGGAGCTGATCGCTTCAGAGGTATAGAACATTTCCGGCATGCCGGA
>CACXCB010000178.1 GCA_902766005.1 uncultured Erysipelotrichaceae bacterium
AGATTTTACAGAGTGGGTAAATGTAAAAAAGGCAAAGCCTATTTATGAAGGACACATTCAACCCCGCTTGCCATTGAATGATAATTACTATGATCTAACTGATGATTCTGTGAAGATCTGGCAGGCCAAGATTGCCAAAGAACACGGAATCTATGGTTTTTGCTATTACCATTATTGGTTTAACGGGAAGATGCTCCTGGAAAAACCAATGGAGCAGATGCTTGCTAACAAGGAGATTGATATTCCATTCTGTGTTTCATGGGCGAATGAACCGTGGACAAAAGCTTGGGTTGGGGATATGACGAAGGTGCTAATCCCGCAGCACTACGGCGAAGAGAAAGAGTGGGAGGAACATTTTAATTATCTACTTCCATTTTTCAAAGATGAACGTTACATGAAGGAAGATGGAAAACCTGTATTTGTTTTCTACCGGCCTACAGCAATTCCTTGCTTAGATAAGATGATGGCCTATTGGACTGAACTTGCTGTGCAAGCTGGTTTCCCAGGGCTGTGCTTTATTTCTCAAACTGATAACTTTGGCGAGATTCAGCGCCGGAAAGATGATCCATTTGATTATCATGTTGAGTTTCAGCCAATTTACGCGCACCATTTGATGTTTGCAGATCAATTCAAAACTTTAAAAGCGATAAGACGAAAAGTGTCCAAATGGGTAGAAAACATCATTGGAATTGATTTGAAGCGTTACGGCCAGAAGGCTATTAGCAAGGTGACGAACGCTACAAGAGTCGATTATCAAAAGATGTGGGATATTATTTTAAACCAGAAGCCAATCAGTTCAAAAAGTATAGCTGGTGCATTTGTTCGGTGGGATAACACGCCACGTCATGGAGAACGGGGATGGGTGTGTGTTCCTCAAACTCCTGCTGATTTTGAGAAAAATCTTGAAAAACAGATTCTCCATGTGAATAAGGAATACAGTACGGACATGATGTTCATTTATGCTTGGAATGAATGGGCAGAGGGGGGTTATCTTGAACCAGACCAAATTGATGGATATGGATACTTGAATGCTATTAAGGAAGCCTTGATTAGAACAGAGGAATTACCGGGTTAGAGACGTAGCTTCTATGGATGAGATGAGATAAGCAGAATGGAATTGATTTATCAAGATGATATAAATAACCGGGTAATATGCACTTGCAAAATAGCGGCGGGGGATATTATTACTTCACTATGAAACTAAAAGTAACAGATCTATTCTACATAGCACTTTCCGGTTGGGTGATAGCCACCGTAGTATTCGGAGAGTCAGCATTAGCAAATACTTTGGGTAACCAGTACATTTATAGTATTGGTTGGCTTGCGTGCCGTGTTTTATTACTAGCAAAAACCGCGCATGATTTAATGCAAAATAAAAATACTACAACAAAGATTATCCTGGTCGCAGCGTTAGGCGCTGTATCATCTTATTTTTCGAAAAGTATATTTATCGTTCCGCTTTTTTGGTTCCTGTGCGCGGGACATGACATTAAGGTAGAAAAAATTGTAAAAATACTGTTCTGGTCCTATTTGATTTCTGACAGCATAGTGGTTTTACTTTCTGTTTTCAATGTAATTGATATTGGAATGGCATATAAAGCGGTTACAAGAGAAACCACTTATGCGCTTGGATTCGGGCATGCAAATACTTTAGGTGCCAGGGCAGTTGAACTGCTGTTCCTGTATTATTGCTACAAGCAAGAACGCATTAAAATGAGGCAGTATTGTTTTGTTGTGTTAATTATTTTCGCATTAAACTATATTACGAAGTCGAGAACGAGCGTATATACAGCGGCAGCAATGACTGTATTAATGATGATGCATACACGACCGCTTTCTAAGAACAGGACTTTTCATGATACAAAGATAAGAAGGACATTATTCAGATTGTCCAGAGTAATGGTCATTGTCATCGCAGCTTTCTTGGTGATTGTATCCATCAATCCGAGTATTATCAATAATAATGAGGTTGCCTTTACGGGTCGGTTTGCTATGACCGCGCGTTACTTTGCGGCTTATCCTTTAACCCTTTTTGGACAACCATTAGCGTATAACTCTGGTAACTACCTGTTAACTTCGCAAACTGGTCTTACAACATTAGACATAGGGTATATCTACTTGCTGTTAGGCTTTGGAATAATCATTTTCATATTGTTTTTATACTCTGAATCAAGATTGTTTTATTTGTACTATCGCCAGAAAAAGTATGTATACATAATCGCATTACTTGGATATGCTATCCTGGGAATTGCTGAGACATCAATGATTCGTGTCAGCTACAACTTTACGCTGTTCTTTATTATTGATCTTCTTTGGAATAAACAGGAGACTAGGGAGAAACTGCAAGAGTCTGGGGAGATGCAACAATAACAAAAATCATCGTATTGACTATCCATCTTTTCCCATATGAAGCTATTCTATCTAATCGGAGAAATAACACTTGATTGAGCTTAAACGAACAGAGCGTGTTGAAATGGCAGGTGGTAATAATGCCGGGTATTGAGACAGTAATAAGAAAATTGAAAAAAACATTCTACTACTTATATTATGACATCAATTATATTCATAGAAGAAAAATTGTTTGTAGCTTAAAGAATGATAAAATGAAAGAAATACTATTATTAACACACTTTGGAGGTGGAACACAAAAGTATGACGAGGAACATTATTCAACACAGAGAATAGTACTAGTTGCTCCTTATAGAAAGAGAGTATGTGCTCTTTCTTTTTATGACAAAAGTAATGTTAAGCGTGAAATATATATCAAACAGACCGATTTGGAATACTTATTAGACAAAAGATATCAAGAAGTCGTTATAGGTTCGCTTCTTGGACATGATAGAGTACAGAAACTAATCACATCTATTGTAAATGCTAAAAAGAAAAATGGATTTCTACTTTCTTGCCTGATTCATGATTATCATTCAATATGTCCATCGGTTTTTCTTGTAAAAGATGGATACTACTGTGGTTTGCAATGTGACAATTGTAATTTATACGCATCGAATGAAGTTTATACGCACAGAAGAATATGGAATGAATTACTCTCTTCTGCTGATCGTATAATTTGCTTTTCGAATTCTTCAAAGAATATATTGAGGAGTATTTATGATGGTATTGAAGATAGAGTTCTTGTTCAGCCACATAAAGTCTGTACTTTAGTAGATAAACCAATTGAGCTACCTCATTCTCAATTACATATTGGAATAATAGGAAATATATATAATGAAGCAAAGGGACTACGTGTTCTTCAATCAATTATCCCATGTATAGATAAATCGATTAAGATATCGTTTGTTGGTAATACAAAAAATGAAATTGGGATAGATCAAGAGAATATTCATTATTGTGGTCGATATAATCAAGAAACGCTACCTGATATTATCAAAAATGAGGAGATTAATCTATTTGTTTTTCCTTCAGTGTGTCCAGAGACATTTTCTTATGTCCTTTCAGAGATGATGCAATTTAGTATTCCGATCATTGCGTTCAATATCGGAGCACAAAAAGAAAAAATGGAAGCATACTCTAAAGGAATGCTTGTTGATAATATGGAAGATTTGTTAAATGCAATACGCAAGATGAATGATATGATGAAAAACTTATAAAAGGGACGTCAACATAGCAATTATAAGGTAATCTATAACGAGTTACATCTGGATTTGTAATGAATAGACTGAAGTAATGTGGTTAACACTTTAAATGAACAGAAATCCATTCACAGAAATGTTAGGGGAGAAGGCAAATGGATGTTGATATTAGGAAGACACAACTTGTGGAGCTCCAGATTTTGAAAGAATTTAAACGTATTTGTGCAGAATATGATCTGAAATATTTTGCGATAGGCGGAACCTGCATTGGAGCAATCAGACATCATGGGTTTATTCCATGGGATGATGACATCGACGTTGCTATGCCCTTTGAAGATTACATGAAGTTTCTGAGCATTGCAAAAGATGTGTTACAATCTCCCTATGCGCTATATGATCCAAGAAATACCGAGCATTGGCGATGTAACTTTGTAAAAATACATGATACATCAACAACATTTGTTGAAGAAAACTGCATGCTATATAAGGAACGATATGCGGGCGTGTATATTGATATTATGCCAATTTGTGGGTTACCAAATGGACGAATCCGGCAGTGGGTAAGTAAGCATTATGTGGATAACAAATTATTGTTGAATCAAAACTTACACACCGAGTCTTCTGATCACCCTAAGATAACGGGAAAAGTACTGTATTCTTTAATAAAGGCGCATCATGACCGTGGTGATTTTGATCACTTTACCAAAATAATCGATAAAAAATATGGAAGATATAAATTCGCTAACTCGGATAGAGTGATTTTTGCATGGAGAAGATGCCGCAGTTTTATTAATAGAAACTGGAATTACGAAAGCGTCTTCTATTATGAGGATTTTGCTGATTCAGTCGAGGTTCCGTTTGAGGATACTACAATATCCGTTCCCAAAGGTTATGATCGTTATTTGAGAATGGATTTCGGGGATTATATGACTCTGCCACCTGAGGCAAAACAAGTACCCCATCATAAAATTGATATTTATGATTTAGATAAACCCTACATTTATTATTTGAATGCGAATTTCAAGGAGGAAATGGAATGATTATCGGTTACACGACAGGAGTATATGACCTTTTTCACATAGGTCATCTAAATCTTTTGAAAAACGCTAAAGGCATGTGCGACAAACTTGTCGTTGGCGTAACTGTCGACGAACTGGTTCAGTACAAAGGAAAAAACGCGATGATTCCATTTGAGGATCGGATCGAGATAGTCCGCTCCTGCAAATACGTTGATGCTGCTGTTCCACAATATGATATGGACAAGCTGAAAGCTTGTAAGGAACTTGGAGCGACTATGCTTTTCGTGGGTGATGACTGGTACGGAACCGAGAAGTGGCAGAATTACGAGAAGGAATTTGCTAAAGAAGGAATCAAAATTGTGTATTTCCCA
>CACXCB010000179.1 GCA_902766005.1 uncultured Erysipelotrichaceae bacterium
GGATCTACATGGATTTTTGCTATATATTTCGTTACAAGTTCGGCTTTATCTTTATACGAAAGATCAAGAAAGTTTAAACCATCTATCACCTCCTGCAGAATCTTAATAATTATGACCGGAAAGAGTACTACGATGCTGTGTTCAAGCCGAATCCCAAGAAGACGGACAATGAGGAACTGATGTACAACATTGAAAAATCATCGGAGGCAATAAGGCTTGGATACAGACTGTCTTTTGATTACATGCATTACAACAGTGAAAAAGAATTTGAGATCCGTAATCATTCCCGGGTTGTGATAGAGCCACGATACATCTGCTATGAAGACGGAAGGCCATACTTGGTTGTGCAGGGAGGGTTTATGCCCGACTATATGCATTACCGGCTGGACCGCATGTGTAATGTAAGAGTGGAAGAAGAAAAATGCACCATCCCGTATGAACAGGTTGATGCATATGAGTATTCCAGCAACAAGCTTTTCATGTTTGCCGGGAAAATGATAAGAACTACCATCCAGTGCAAGAAAAGGGTGCTTGATGCAATGATTGATATCTTCGGTAGGGATATTAAGCTGATTGACATCGATGATGAGCATTATCAGTTCACAGTTACTGTGAATGAGAACGAAATTGTTTTTCTTGCGCAGCAGTACCTGGATGCTATTACAATCATTGAGCCACAAGATATAGTGGCCAACGTGAGAAGATCAATCATAAATGCCTCAAAAGAATATGGGATATAGTAATTCACTTCTAAAGAATCAGAATAATCAAAGAGCCTGATAAAAAAGGAAGCAGAGGCATTTAATGCCTCTGCTGAAGTAGTCTGTTTTCAGATGCTTATTCTTCCTTCCACTCTTCCAGCATTCTGCTTGCAGAATTGAAGCTGACACCGATTTTGTAAAGCTTTCTCGGATCTGCAGCATAAGGAAGGGCATATCCTTTTTCTGTGATTTGTGCAAGAGCTTCATCAGCACTTCCGTCTCTCTTGAACTCAAAAAGGTAAATATAATCATCCGTCTCAACAATACAATCAATTCTTCCCGTATAGGTATGCTGTTCCACATGGACATACTGTCCTAATAATGTGAATACCAGGTATATGACTGTCTGGAAATAATGCTCAAACGGTGCATAATTGGCAGAGTATGGTATGCCTGCAAACAGGGCTGTTAGTGCATTTTTCAAGCTCTCAAGATTCCCGCTTCTTAAGTATCTCCGCAAAGACAAGATATCTTTCCCAGTTCCTGATCCATCTGATCCTACATATTCAGGAAGCAGGCATTCCAGGAATCCATACTTCACTTCCTCGTTAGGAAACCCCAGCGTATAGAAATTTTCTTTTTTGTTGTAGTCAGCAATGGAAAGATATCCGGTTTGGTAAAGAAGAGGGACAGGATCAGTATCGTCACCCTTGTAGTTGGAAAGATACCTATCTGTTGCATAAAGCTCATGATTCGCAATAGAACGGATATCCATTGCCTCTTCCTTGATTTTCTTCACAAGGAATGTTGGCGTTCCTGTCTCGAACCAGTAGGATGCCAGGTTCTGTGCACTTAATGCGTTGATCAGGCTGAACGGGTTATAGACTCCTTCTGTGTTTTGGAAAAAATGATAGCCGTCATACTTTTTCTTCAGCTCCTCCATGCATTCGCCATAGGAAATCTCTAAGATTTCCGCCATCTCTTGAATATACTCGGAAAGATTCTCCTTGACTTCTGTTTCGGTTATGCCGCATATGCCTGCATACTTGCGGTTCATGGATATGTCATTCAGGTGGTTCAGGTCGGAGAAGATGCTGACCTTGGAGAACTTGGTTACGCCTGTAATGAAAGCGAACTGGATATATTTTTCATAGCTTTTCAATGTGGTATAGAAGCCTTTGAAAACTTCCTTGTTATGTTCCTCAAGCTCCTTGTCATCCATGACGCTTAACAGAGGCTTGTCATACTCGTCCACGAGAACAACACAGCGAAGGCCGCTTTTTTCATGCGCTATTTCGATTAGGTTTTGAAATCTGCCGGAAAGAGTATCATTTGATTTTGTACATCCGTAATCTTTTTCCCATTTTTCAAGATGACGTTCTAAAACTTTTTCTAATGCGCCGTGAAGCCTGAAATTATCTTTGTCAAAATCAAAATGGAATACGGGATATTCCTTCCATGCATCCGCGTTGTCTTTCTCAAGCCCATCAATTGCAAGTCCTTGGAAAAGCTCTTTTTTCCCTGACCAGTAGGATTCCAGAGTGGACACAAGAAGGCTCTTGCCAAATCTTCTTGGACGGCTGAGGAAGTATTGTGTGCCGCTATGCACGAGGTCATAAACATAGCTTGTCTTATCAACATAAAAATAATTATCAGTTCTGATTCTTTCAAATGTCTGTATGCCGATAGGAAGATTTTTTAACATGCCTGCCTCCTTCCTGTTTTCATTATTATTCTAGCATATTGCATCTGAATTGCTAATCCATTTGTTTCTTATGTAAAGAAAGCTGTACTATGTATTCCTTTCCCTCGCCCTGGCCAGAAATGTATTTGCATTCATTTCACATCTTCTTGCAGCTTCGCGAGCACTTATTATCCTGCCTTTCCAATTTGTATATTTTTCTTCAAAATTCTCAGGTAAAGGGTTTTTGCATCTTCCCAGATGAACGCCTCTTTTTCTTGCCGCCTCGATGCCTTCCCTCTGCCTTTGCAATGTGTTTGTTCTTTCCATTTCTGCCAGGTAGGCGGAAAAGTTAAGCATATTATCTGCCAGCAGCCTCTGCATTAGAGTATTGCTTGGGCTGTTCTTCAGAAATAGTTCTGGCATATCTAGTACCAATACATTTACATTCATGTCATCTACTATTAAGTTCCATTGCTTGTGGATTTCCTTATAGTTTCTTCCGAACCTGTCAAAACTCTTGATTATCAATGTGTCGCCTTCTTCCAGAAGGACCGGCATCTTTTTGTAAACCGGACGATCGAAGTTGGAACCTGTTTCTTTTTCATGGAAGATGTTTTCCTCAGGGACTCCTGAGTCTTTAAACGCAATAATCTGCCGGCCCAGATCCTGGTCTTTTGTGCTGACCCGTGCATAACCATATATTTTAGCCATATTACCCCCAAAAACATTGACTTTAGAGAGAGGCACCGCCTTTCTGAAAATATAGAAGGAAGCTTTCAATGCAGCCGGGGGGAACCAAGCTGCCAACAATCAAAGAGCTCCGGCAGGAATACGCGCAGCTGATCGTTCAGAAAAAGGAAGCCTACAAAGGCTACCGGGAAGCAAAACGGGAAATGCAGGAGCTGCTGAGGACCAGACAGAACGTGGAGCAGTTCTACGGAGATGACTTGAAGAAAGAGCGGGAAGCTGCCAGACAGCAGCGGAAAGAATTGTAACAGTAGTGATGAGAAGGGCAGGGCAGAAATGGA
>CACXCB010000180.1 GCA_902766005.1 uncultured Erysipelotrichaceae bacterium
AGATGATCAGGAAATGTATCGAATCAGACTTTTGTTTGGTAATGCGGGGCCAAGTCATCCCTCTGTAATGTATCGAAGAGAAAAAATGCTGGAATTTGATCTGTGGTACGACGAAGAACTCAGATACGCACAGGATTATATGATGTGGGTCAACGCTTCAAGGGTTGGCACGATTGCCTGCATGGATGAAATCCTTCTGTTGTACAGGTTTCATAAGGGACAAGTTTCTACAGATAAAGCAGAAGTCCAGAAAATAATGGCCAGCCGTGTCAGAGAAAAACAATTAAAATACCTTTTTGAAGATGTTACTTCACGAGATGCCGAGAATCATTGGAATTACTATTACGATAAATCGATAAATAATGATTCATGCAAGTGGTTCAGGAAACTTATAGCAGAAAATGACAGAAAAGGTATTTACGACAGAAAAAAGTTCAGGATGTTTGTGACAGATCTGATGGTGAAAAAGGTGTATGCCACTTTCGATATCAAATGGAAGGATCCAAGGTCATATATCATTCTTTTTAGATTTCTGCCAGTTGCCTGTGTTATGAAAGAATTCAGGAAGAAAGCTGCTGAAAAGCTGAGAATGTATCGATAAAAAACTAACGAAAACAGAACGAAAGGAACCGTCTGTAATAATCAGATGTGAAATAATAAAATGCTTTTTACAAGCATGGAATTCCTCCTGCTGTTTATGCCGGCAGTGTTTGGAATATACTATATACTTCCGAATGCGTTGAAGAATTACTGGCTTTTAATATGCAGTCTGTTCTTCTATGCATGGGGTGAGCCAGTGTTTGTCCTTATAATGATGACTTCCATCATTTTTAATTATATGATGGCACTCAGCATTGATATGGTCAGAAAAGATAAGATGTTTCAAAAACAGATCCTTGTGATTGACGTGATGATCAATCTTGGAATCTTGTTTGTCTTTAAATACCTGAACTTTGTTACAGATGTTCTTCACAGATTGATTCCTGGAACAGTTTTTCTGATTCCGAAAACATCACTTGCGCTTCCGATCGGTATTTCCTTTTTTACATTTCAGGCGTTAAGCTATGTGATCGATGTGTATCGCGGAACTCCGGCACAGAAGAATCCGTTTTTCCTGGGATTATACATATCGCTTTTTCCACAGTTGATCGCAGGCCCCATTGTGCGCTACACAACAGTGATGGATCAGATTCATAGCCGCAGGATCACACTGGACGATTTTTCTTCCGGCGTGATTCGGTTTATGAAAGGGTTCAACAAGAAAGTCCTGCTGGCAAATGTTCTTTCAGAAGTTGCGGATAAAGCCTTTGGAATGGGGGATAAAAGTGCAGGCATGGCATGGCTCGGTGCAGTATGCTATACACTGCAGATTTATTATGATTTCAGCGGTTACTCGGACATGGCAATCGGAATGGGCAGAATGCTGGGATTTCATTTTCTCGAGAACTTCGACCTTCCTTATATATCCGGTACGATCACTGAGTTCTGGCGCAGATGGCATATCTCTCTGGGATCATGGTTCCGGGACTATGTATACTTTCCGATGGGAGGATCCAGAGTGGAAAGCAAAAAGCGGCTCGTTTTCAACTTGTTTGTCGTATGGCTGCTGACCGGAATCTGGCATGGGGCGAACTGGACTTTTATCCTATGGGGGGTGAGCTACGGAATCCTCATTACCATAGAGAAATTGAACCGTATTCCAGAAAGACTGCATGAATCGAAAATAGCCTCACGGGTAATGTACCATTGGTTTACGATGCTTTTGGTGATCCTGGGATGGGTACTGTTCAGATCGGAGTCCATTGCGGATGCAGCAGGATATATCAAGACCATGTTCGGCATTGGAGTGCCTTTAACAGATGGTTCATATATTTTTTACAGCAGGGAATATATTGTCTACCTGGTTATTGGAATCATTGGAAGCACGCAGTTTTTAAGAATATGCAGGGAAAAGCTGCTTTTGTTTAATGACTGCCTGGGGTCAGCAGTTGACTGCGTTTCTGATATGGCACAGCTGGGATTGTTCGTATGCAGCCTTTCTTTTCTGGTGATGAACGCTCATAATCCTTTTATCTATTTTAACTTTTAGGAAAACGATGAAACGTTTTAATATTCGAAGACTGTTTCAGTATATTGCTGCAGCGGGGTTTTGTTTTGTTTTGTTGGTGGAAGCAGCAATGAATACAAAGCTGATTATCCCTTACGCGGAGGCGTTTGTAAAAAGGCAGTCCACTTTCTCAGAGACGAGAAAGAAAATTGGTGACTTCTATGTCTCAGTAAAGTTTCGCGGAAAGTACCGTTTATTGGAATTAAACGGTTTCATTGCAAGATACACGGGAAGAAGGGCATATAATAATGTGACTCTTTTGAAGAATGGAATGCTGGGAGACAGGGTTGAGAATTTTTTTGAAGCCAATTCCCCTGAACCACTGGCTGCTAAAGTAGTTTGTTTTTCAGAATGTCTGGATTCGTTGAAAACTCCGTTTGTTTATGTACAGGTGCCGTATAAGATGGATATGGGCGGGGAACTGCTTCCAAAAG
>CACXCB010000181.1 GCA_902766005.1 uncultured Erysipelotrichaceae bacterium
ACAGTGTCAGAAGAGATAGAAAACCAAAAGAAATTGAATCGATTAGTAAGTACATAAGAGGCAGGTGATAAAAATGAAAAAAAAACGAATATTGTACTATCTGAAAAACCCTGGCAAGATGATTATGCCTTTAGGTGACAAAGGGTTTTTTAATTGGATCCCAGATAGAGCGTATTTGAGTCTCTTATTCAGAGGCCAATTTCATAAAAAATTGAATTTTGCAAATCCTCAAACTTATAATGAAAAACTCCAATGGCTTAAGTTGAATGATAGAAAACCTTTATACCATACAATTGTGGATAAGTATGAAGTTAAGAGTTATGTTGCAAGTAAGATAGGAAGCCAATATGTTATTCCTACATTAGGGGTATGGGATAATCCTGATGAAATTGATTTTGAGTCATTACCACAAAAATTTGTACTAAAGTGCACACATGATTCTGGAAGTACGATAGTTTGTCATAATAAGGACTTGCTTGACATTAAAATGGTAAAGAAGAAACTAAATGGATGCTTAAAAAGGAGTACCTTTTGGTTTGGTAGAGAATGGCCATATAAAGACTTGAAACCACGTGTAATTGCAGAACAACTGTTGGAAAGTGAATCAGAAAACGGACTAGATGATTATAAGGTATTGTGTTTTCATGGGGAGCCTAAATTAATAGAAGTTCATTCTGGAAGGTATACAACACATCACACGATGGAATATTATGATACTAATTGGCAAAGAAAGGATATACAGCAAACAAGATATCAAATGGCTGAAATACCGCAGATGATGCCGAGTCCATTAGCTGAGATGCTTGAATTATCAGCTGAACTTTCCAAAGACTTTATACATATTCGGGTTGATTGGTACATAATTAAATCTCAATTATTTTTTGGCGAATTAACTTTTTATGATGCGTCTGGTCTAGTCAGTTTTAAGGATGAGAAATGGGATTATGAATTTGGCTCATGGATAAATTTGCCGAAAAGTGAAATTTAATTGATAACGCGTGTGTATTTATTGACACTCTTGTGCACAGCCCAAATTCATCATTATTTTTCAAGATGAAATTTTCGGATTTTTCATTAAGATGAGAAGTTATAATTTTGGGCCAAACACTTGATTCCGGTTTAACATGACATTTGTAAATTGTGTTTGATATAAAGGAACTTTTACATATTGAATATTGTAATACATGGAGCTATTAATAGCTCAAACTTTGGGGATGTATTGTTTGCTCGTATGTTTTATGATGCTTGTCGTAAGGCATCGGGTATAAACGTCGACTTTGTACAGATTCCTAAGTTCGGTGTTGGAGAATTTGTTCGAAATGAAACTGGTTATTCAAGAAGGCTGGGGAGATTTGCATACTTAAAAAGCGATGTCCTTGTTCTTATGTCAGGTGGCTATCTTGGTCTCGATAAGACAAAGAAATATGATGTGCTTCACCTTTATGCAAGATTCATAATGCCAGCAAGATTATTTCAATTGCTTCGAAAGCCAGTATATATAATCGGTGTTGGTGGTGGGCCAATTGACAGCAAATGGCTTAGGGACAGAATTATCAGACTTGTAGATAAGTCGAAGAGGGTAATTGTCAGAGACGAGGAGACTAAGAAATACTTTCTGGATTATGGATCTAAAGCCAACATTGAAGTTACAGCTGATACTGCGTTATCTTATGACTTAACAACAATCCAACAGTTGGATGATACTGAATTGATTAGTAAGTTCCATGGTAAGAAGATGCTGTTCTTTCACTCCGAATTGCCTTCAGATAAGGTTATGGCAGAGAAGATAGTACCGTCTCTAAATATCTTTCTAGAAAGTCATCCAGAGTATGGCGTTGTGTTTGGATATGATTATGAAACGAAGGAAACTCTGGAAAATACTCTGTGTTGGCAGAAAATAGAGTGTGAGACAAAGCACATTTTCCATTATCATAGTGTAGACCAGATGTTGGCTTTGCTGTCAACGGTCGACTGTGTTATGACTCCAAAACTGCATATAGGTATTATGGGTTCATTATTCGGTAAGTCTGTGTTATCATTTCCTGTTCACAGAGAAAAGACACAAAGATTCTACAGGCAAATCGGATATCCGGAAAGATGCATTCATATCTCTGTAATCGACAAGAATACGGTATTGAATCAATTAAATCTGTATCATGATAAGAAGATTATTATTCCTGAGGAAATAATAGAGCGCTCCAAGGCTAATTTGATGTTTGTGAAGGATCTGGTTGATAGATAAATGAGCAGAAAGAAAAGAGCCTTAAAAAACATATTGATTTCTCTTTTGTTAGAAGCTATTAATATTATTTTTGGCTTTGTTGTACCTAGGCTTATTATCGGAACTTACG
>CACXCB010000182.1 GCA_902766005.1 uncultured Erysipelotrichaceae bacterium
CTAAAGATAGAATGACTGCCTATATAATAGTCATGGTCAAAACTATTCAAGGATTTTGGTAACCACACACTGCTCAAGTTGGCACAGTTTTCAAAGGCTGAGCAGCCTATGGTTTGCAGTGTTAAAGGTAACCGGATTTCTTCAATACTATTGCATCCATTAAATGCATATCGTCCAATATAAGTGATATTATCCGAAAAATCGATATTTCTAAGAAGCTCACAGCCTTCAAATACACCTTTTCCGATTTTAGTGATTGAGTCCGGCATCGTTATACTCTCCAGCGCTTTGCATTGTGCAAGCAGATAATCCGGAATCTGTGTCAATCCTTGTTCAAAACTGATGTCTGTAAGATTGTCACATCCGCCGAATACATTATGGATGCCTGAATAATACTCATATTCAACAGAGGACAGATTTTGGGGAATTCTTATATTGTTTAAACTTGTACAATTCGCAAATGCTCCTCGAGCAATCGATGTCAAGTTTGTAGGAAGTTTTATTGTTTTCAGCATCGGATTCCCGGAAAAGGCATACTCAGCAATCCTGGTAACACTGTCCGGCAATGAAATCGATGAAAGTTTAGGGCAATCCGCAAATGCGCGTTCATTAATTACTGTCACCCCATCCGGTACAACTATTTCCTTAAGCGAAGGACAATCCGCGCAAATGCAACAGCTTATAGCTGTACTGCCTTCTTCAAATGTAATATGTTCCAGTGAAGTACATCCTGAGAAAACTGACTTTGTTGACAAATAATAATCATACTCAACCTGTTTTAGTGACTTTGGTATAACTATATTATCCAATTTTTCGCAGCTGCAAAACGCACCCTTTCCCATGGAATTCAGTTTATTGGAAAAAGACACCTTTTGCAAATTCATACAATTTTCAAAGCAAAATCGACCGATTCTTTCAATCGTGTCCGGCATACTGACACTTCTAAGATTGGGACAGTTAAGGAACGCACTGTCTCCTATCTCATTTACTACACTTCCATTAATTTCAGAAGGAATACTGATTTCTGTAAGCCAGCATCTATCCCTAAAATCAAGGCTTCCATCATCTGAATAATGATCGTCATATACAACACCGTCGATACGAACGTATCCATCATCCTTTACAGTATATATCAGGCCATTATAAGTATTTTCATCTCCAACCAACTCAGGCGTGCCGCCGTTCTCAGAATCACCCGTTAGTTCGAGTATATCTTCTGTAATGTTTTCAGAATCAGTACTTATCTGCTCAGCATCTTCTTCAGCTGTGGGTTCTATAGATTCACTCAACGTCTCTTCTTCGAAGATCTCCTCGGGAATAAAGCTATCTTCCACGGGTTCTTCAAGAATATCGGCACCAGTCACTTCCGCTGATATCACTTCGTCCGATATGGCTTCCTCCGGCAATATTTCTTCAGGAAAGCCCTCTTCCGGCGTCTCTCCGTCAATTATGACAGCCTCTGCAGTATTCCCTTCCGGAGCAGAATCTTCCTCGACAGCTGTAGCCGCATCTTCTGCCACGAGTTCTCCCGCCATCACAGGTGCCTGAACGGCCATCAGTAACGATAAAGCAACAGCGATTACTTTCTTTCTCATAACACACCTCCCATTTTTTTCTTCGCCTTTTTTATAATTAAAAAGCTTTTGCTATTTTACAAGGATACGCGCCTGCGGGGATTTTCCCCGCAGACGCGGCTTCATTCCATAAGCTTTTATGCACCTGACTTCATCTTCTTCATGCTCCTAACCTGAAAGAACAAGCCGGAATAAACATCAGCACCAAGTACTATAGATTTACTATAAATTGCCCGTTCTCAAAGATGTGCGTACCTGTAAAGGAACGTCACAACAGCCAATCTCAGACATGAGTTATACGGGCGGAATGTGCCGTCATTATATCCCGTAGTGATATTGTTTTCTGCTGCCCAGGCGATCGCTTTGTCGAATTCAACATTTTTGGTCAAGTCGGAGAACCCTACTGCAGCGGACGTGTCCGGCTTTCCTGCGTATCTCCAGATGAAAGTAACAATGGCTGCTCTATGACACGCCTGATACGGGCGGAATGTACCGTCATCATAACCTGTTGTGATACCATGGTTTGCCGCCCAGGTGATTGCCCTGTCGAAATC
>CACXCB010000183.1 GCA_902766005.1 uncultured Erysipelotrichaceae bacterium
CTGTCAGGAAATGATATCAGAACCCGGAAGGTAAACCTTCTGGCATTCTTTCATACCTTCCGTATCTGTTTGCTGTTTACCGGGCACTCCTGTTAAGAGTCTTTATAACAAGAGAAAAGGCGCCCTGGAATTACTTCCAAGACGCCTTTGCCTTTAATAAACAGCATTTTACCCCTAAACATTCAAGCTGTCAAGCATAAATCGAAATGGAACGACAACAAATATCAATATCACCTGAAATGATTGGGGAAACCCAGGTTCATGCTGTTAAATGCCCCCTCTTCTTTCCTTATTTCTTGTTTGTTATTTTTGATACAAGATGAAAAATCAAAGAATATAAGAAGTTGAAGATAAACATTTGAAAGAGTAAAATAGGAGTATGTTTCGTGAGGCGTCTCCTTTTTCTAATCAGAAATACCTGGAGGATGAAATCTGATTGTAAATACCTGATAGATGTACAAGATAAAGCAATCAGAATGCCGAATAATCGGGAACTGACTGCCTGCTTAGCCTCTGCCAGCCACTGACCAGGCAATCATGCTGCACGAATCGAGAAATCTGGTTGCCACTCGCCTGTACTATGGTACACCTGCAGGCAATCAGCTGGCCGAATAATCGGAAATAGGTTGCCTGACACGCCCTCCCTGGCCTCTAAACAGGCAATCATGCTGCACGAATAGAGAAAACTGGTTGCTGTATGCCTAGTATATCCTACGTTTCAATTATAGACATTTTTAGCTGACCGATAAAAGAATAACTGAATATGAAAAAGAGAGCCTCTATATAACATAAACAGCTTAAGCAAATCTGCTCACGATTATTTACGACTATTTAAAGAAGCTGTGTGTAAAAAAAGGAGGATCTCACATGCAAGAACTGATAAAAGATCTCCTCTTACAGAGGAAAGAAGAACTGGAAGAACTGATTGGCCGCGTCCAAGCAAAAGAGGGAAGATATCCTGAAGGAAGACTGAAGATCTGCCGTTCAAAAGGGCGGACACAGTATTATCTGCGTAAAAAACGAAATGATATTCAGGGAAAATACATTCCAGCATCCAACAAGGCTCTGGCAAAAGATATTGCCCAGCGTGATTATGAACAAGCTTTAAAAAAAGCTGCTGAACAGGAATTAAAAAGTATTGCGGCATACCTGGAAAAGAAGCCCTCCTCCACTCCGGAAGATATTTATTATTTACTGTCAGCTGGCAGAAAAGAACTGATAGAGCCTATTATCATTCCGGATGAAATATTTGTCAGTAATTGGGAAGCTGTCCCCTATGAAAAGAAGGGGTTCCCTGAAGATTTCCCGGACTATTATACTGCAAAACAAGAAAGAGTCCGGTCGAAATCTGAAATATTAATCGCTGATTCATTGAGCCGTTTGGAAATTCCATACAGATATGAATATCCCCTGTGCCTGGATGGAAAAATGATCCATCCGGATTTCATGATCCTGGATGTTCCCAGAAGAAAAGAAATACTCTGGGAGCATCTGGGAATGATGGATTCTCCAGAGTATGTGGAAAACTCGCTCTTCCGAATTGCCGATTACGAGAGGAATGGATATACAATCGGACAAAATCTCATCCTGACCTGGGAGACATCCAGAATGCCTTTAAGCACACTGAAAATCAAGGACACTATTTATAGGTATCTATTGTAGTTAATTACATAGTTAAAGCTGTACCCGCAACTGGAAACTGTTCCCCCAACTGGAAAACATTTGCAAGGCTGAAAGTGTTCCCGCCGCAAGGGACCAAGTCACAGCGTTGAAATACAAAAGAGAAAAACAGGGAGATAGAAAACCTATGGCCAATACTATGGTTGAAAACAGAAATCATACAGACATGATGTTAGAGGCAGGTATAATGTGATGACCGCTTCTGTGGATAAGGAAGCTTTATTCGCCCGGACACCTGTCCCAAAAGCATTATATACGATGGCGGTTCCGACGATCATCAGTCAGCTGATCAATCTGATCTACAATATGGTAGATGCTTTTTTTATCGGCCGGACAGGCAATTCTTATATGATGGCGGCAACAACGATCACACTGACAATCGTGATGATGAATGTAGCGTTATCCAATCTGTTTGGAATCGGCGGGGGAAGCCTGGTGGCCAGGCTGATGGGTGCCGGGAAAAAGGATGAAGCTAAAAGTGTCAGTGCTTTTGCAGTTTACGGAGCAATCGTAATTGCGCTGCTTTATGCATCGCTGATCGAAATCTTTCTTAAACCTGTGCTTTACTTTCTGGGAGCCTCTTCGGCTACGTACGGATATGCCAGAAGCTATGCTCTGATCGTCACAGTGCTTGGTGCTCTGCC
>CACXCB010000184.1 GCA_902766005.1 uncultured Erysipelotrichaceae bacterium
CGTCCATGCCCAGATACCATTCATGATCCTTATATTCATGATCGATATTGAAAGATCCATAACCTTCTTTGGAAGAATGAAAATCAATCAAGAATTTACTGATCTTCTTATACTTTTTATCGCCTAAAGAATTCGCCCATTTCAGATTCTCATCAGTACAGACATCATCTCCGGCATAAGCGATACGACGCAGTTCGCAGCCCTTGAAACTGGCAAATGAACATTTGTTCAAAACGACCATTTCTTCCAATTCTTCCTTTTCATATAAAGAAGAATGCCCAAGGTCAATAATAGGCTTGGCATCAACCGCTCCTTTCAGATACTCTTCCAAAGACATTCCTTTTTCCATTATTTCCTTGGCTATTTTTGCATCCGCGATATAACGGATATGCCAGGGCTCATAGGCGTAACCACTGATGTGTTCCTTGTCCTTGGGATAGCGCAGAATTAAACCATATTCCGCAAGTTTTTGATGAACCCTCTCCCATATCTTCGGATACTGAACCAGATCTTCATTGGCAATGATGTCTTTTCCATCCACGATCAGGTATAAGTCCAATGCTAAACCGCTGTGATGTTCGGAATAGCCGGGTTTGGCTACGATCTTCGCCACATAATCAGCACCATACTTTTCCAAAAACTCTTCCGCAATTTCTTCCTGTCTTTTGAAAGTGCGCAAGGCCCCATCCAAGCCGATACAGATTCCTTCTATTTCAAGATCGTTCTTTAATTCCAAATATGAATTATAAGCATTTTCTTCAACAACAACTTCCTCACCAAGAGGATTGATAAATCGAACCGTATGTAAAACATCTTTCCAATTCGCTGGAACTTTATGATTTTTATTAATCAGGATCATGTAATTGATCTTGAATGAGTCATTCATCTTGTTGCTTATATTAGAGAATTCTATTATTCGTTTTTGCTCTTATTGTTGTTATCAATTTCTTTTCGAACCATCTTTCTTACCCATTCAGAAATATTATCAAGAGATTCTAAAAAATTAATAACATCATCGTCTTTGCCTCTTTTGTATTTTATAGTAAAAGATCGATAGTTTTCTTTATAGTATTCTATTTGATAATCACGGAATCTTTTATAAGCTTCATCGGTCCATTTGTTGTATGGAGATGCTCTTTTTGAATTCTTTTTGTCTGCTTTAGAAATATTCATAACAAAATATTACCATTAAAGATGTCGCATTTGGTGCAACATAAAGAAAATCTATTGCACCAAATAAGTAAAAAGCATATTATATTAATGTATATAATATATATACAAGTATATAATCGTCGATTGTATATGCAACGAATGGGGGAGCACATTAAAATATCAAGGATAAAAATTATACCGAGGAACTTGAGGCCGACAAATCTACCACCTATTGATTGGTCAAACAAGTAGATGATCGCTATAATTTTGAATTATTGCGCTTATTTGTTGTGGAAAAGTACGCCTATCTAAATCGTCGGCATTTTAGTTCAATCGTTAGAAAACAGTTTTACAAAAATGCGAATAGAACAAAAATGCGTGATGAAAAACAGTAAAGCCGAATATAAAAGAGCAAGATTGCTCACTAAAACTGATTTAAACATTTTTTAATAGATAAAACATTGGGGGTGTCCCAATAGCAAAGCTGATATCATCCCACTTAATCAATGTGTCGAGGGATTGCTTTGTGGCAAGTATAAGTAATCGTTGTGAACATGCTTGCAGATACCTATTTTGTGATGAGACGCTGAATAAGATCTCATAGGGTTTGTCGTGACCTGGTACATGACTCGGAATGGCCGCAATTCCGTTAGAAAAATGCAGCGTACTAAGTAAGACCGGTACTAAAATTGGCTCGTTCACACATAAGAACAGAAAAAGTGTATTTCTTCAGGCTTCTTTGCCCGAAAGAAAGCGTATGCCTTAACGGAATGATAACAACGAAATAGAAAGGATTTTTAAATGGTTAACAAAATGCGTGAGTGGCCAGACAATATGTGCGAAGCCTTAATGTTCTACCATTGGGATTTTAAAAGAGAGTCACTCGAAGAAATTAGCATCGAAAACACTTCGTTGGCCTTTCATGAAGCAATATCTGCTAAAGAAAGAGAGTTCCTCAGGTTCAAATATAGAGAGGAAATGTCTTTTGAAAAAATTGATATTGAATTGGGATTAGAAGATGGTTATGCAGAAAATATTATTGTAGGAGCCCTTTCCAGAATGACAGCCTACTTAAGTGAAAAACATCTTATTGAAAAAGGGCTATTTAACAATTATGTTGTGACAGCTAATTTGCTGGTAGAAAAATTAATTACTCAAACAAGAATCGTAAATGCATTAAAACGGGCAGATATCGTGTATATAAGAGATCTATGTATGCTTTCATATAAGGAACTGTCAAGTTTGAGAAATCTGGGACCTATAGGGATTGCTTCTCTTTCCGGAATTCTTAACAGTCTAGGGATTATTACACAAGTAAACGAACTGGATAAACCCTACATTGTTGAGATGCCGACTTACGCAATGAGTCTTAGCAAAAAACAGGCAAATATTTCTGATATAAAGCAATAAAAATAAAAAGAGTTTTCAAGTTAGACATCAATGCCACGGAAAAATAAGAGATATTTCAAAAAATTACATGATTTAGCCTATATTAGGTTCACTTCAATGATTTCTTTTGGTGAAAGTAAATATGAGGCAAAGAAAAATGGCTCGATCACTGATAAAGTGTACGCCATAAGCACATACAAAGCTTACTGGTGGAATATCAAGCATTATCTTTCTTATCTAAAAGATAATCACCCTGATTGTACAACTTTAAAGAAGGCAAGAACGTATGTACCGGAATGGCTTGAAGCTAGAGAAAGACAAGGTCTCTCCGCTTGGACAATCCAGACGGAAGCCAAAGCTTTAGGAAAATTGTTCGGTATTAGGCCGACAGATTCAGATTACTATAATCCACCAAAGAGACTAAGAGCGAATATTAAGCGTTCAAGAAGACCGGTAATTAGCGATAAACGCTTCTCTGAAACAAAAAATAAAGAATTCGTTCAATTCTGCAAACATACAGGATTGAGAAGAAGTGAAATAAGAAAACTTAGAGGAAAAGATCTTCGCAGTAGAGAACAAATCATTATAGAACTAAGTGAAGCTCTTTCTGGATCCCTACACGCAAGAGCGTTGGAAGATGCTTTGCTATTTGAAAATGAATACTTCCTGTATGTCGTTGGCAAAGGAGGAAAGGAGAGATATTCTCCGATCATTGGAGAGAATGTGGATGAGATTGTTGCTCGAATAAAAGCAACACCGCCAGAAAATAAGGTTTGGCCACATGTTCATACTAGTGCGGATATTCATTCTTATCGTTCAGAGTATGCCACCATTATCTATAAGAAATATGCGGTAGATATAGATTTGATTCCAAAAGACAAAATGAATAAAGGAACAGGAAAAATGTATCAGTCGGGTGTCTATTTCTGTAGAAAAGATGAACGTGGAAAGAAGCTTGATAAGAAAGCTATGAGGCTGGCCAGTGCCGCACTTGGACATCATAGGCTTGAGATCGTCGCCAATAACTATATTAGAGGTTTATAGGGATGAATAAATATGTTGAGCTGAATGAAGAAGGACTGGAAGAATTAAAACAAGAGAATGAAAAATTGAAGGAAGAAATTGATAAACTCAAAAACCTAAATTCCAGCTTGATCCGTCAGGTTAAGGAAAGAGCCAATGTATCAAAAGGTCAGTTTCCTAAAAAGCAGCACACAGGCTATTCGCTTGTATCTTCATTCCAAAAAGAATATCGATATTATAAAGAAGGTAACCATAAAACAGCCTTAATATTCGAAACAACCTTTCAGACGCCCTATGATATAAGTCTCGAATATGAGTTTGTCATCGATGCGACGCTTGATGATTTGTTTAAAACAGATGAATCAGGGGAATCCATAGTTGGGAAGCTTGGTTTCAGCGGCTATTATCCGGACAAATCTTATGCTGATTTTTATGAAGATAGGATTAAGGAAATCAAATATGAGTTGATAGAGGAATATAGAAAAACACATGTATACCATAGTGTTCCAGAAGAGGATCTAAAGAAAATTCGGGAATATGCAGAAAACGACGTCAGGACTAGTTTTTATAATCTTAATGTCCGTATGTCTGGCAAAGATGGTTATTGGAATGTGAGTTTCAATCATATTGAGCCGTTGGCAAGTATTCCACCGGAATTGCGATTCCCAATAAAGAATAAGAGGAAGAAAAATGGCAACAGCAAAGAAAAAGAAAACAAGTGAAGAAAGAAAAATCGAAAAAGGCATAGAAGGGGAGCTTATTGTTCAAAATGCTCTCAAACAGGCTTTAGATACTCTGCAGATCAGATACAGGATTTACAACAATGTGTATCTGCAGTTTCCTTCTTCTTATGGAGGCAAATACGGTTTTACGACCGAGTTGGACCATATTGTGGTTACAGAACAGTATATCTTCGTTATAGAAACAAAAAACCAAACATATTATCAGAATTCATTTTCAGAAAATAGGAATAGCGATTATTGGCATCTAGATGACGAAAAGAATACGACCGTTATAAATCCGATGATCCAAAATTACTACCATAAGATGGTCCTCTCGGAACAATTGGAAATTGATCGTGAAGCAATACTTCAGTTGGTATGTTTGAAGGATATCCCTCCTAATGGAAGAATAATCGGCTTTAAAAATTATCGCAGCCAAAACAATCATTTTCTAATGATTGAGGATAACGATTTTGTTGATAATCTCTGTAAGCTCTTCATGTCGAAAAATCAAAATCATAGATATGATTTTGAAGATATTATTAACAAGATGGAATCTCTAGTGAAGAAACAATTCCTGTATAAGGATCATCATATTGAAAACTTAGAAAGGGCAGACAAGATACTTGATTATCAGTTTGGAACAAAGACCAAGTTAGATACTACGGATTGTGCTATTTGCCCGAAATGCGGTCATATTATGAAGATATATCTGGATGAAATGCCGCGTTATCCAGAGCAGAAAAGACGCAGGCATAAATTCAATCCAATCTTGAGATGCAGTAATAAAGAATGTTATTACAAATGTGATTTCAATAAAAAAGGAATTGAGATCGTAGTAAAGAATTACGGTCTATATGATATTACAACCAAAAAGATCGTGGATTCGGATATCGAAATCAGAACTATTGAAGAAAGGCTTGGATATTATATGGCTGAGGATTATCAACATACGGTGCATGGCGAAATACAAAGATTGAAGCAAGAATTAAAAGACGAGAAAGATAATGTAAGTAACCACAAATGGATACTTGAAGGAAAATATGAGCAGATTAAAAATCTTCAGGACACGAACGATAGACTCTATAGCAATAATCAGGAATTAAAGAGCGAACTTGATCGTTATAAGCATCTTATCGGCAATATTTACACAAAGAAATGATCAATTGTTAAACGTCTTCTATCATAACCTCTCGAAACAATTGGTAATAAAAAAGCAAGTGAATCATCACTTGCGAATATGTAACAGGTATCAATGTGTACCTGTAATTAAGGAAATGTCTTTAACTTTCATA
>CACXCB010000185.1 GCA_902766005.1 uncultured Erysipelotrichaceae bacterium
AAGAATACACAAGATTTTCAGGCCGCTCATTAACAAAAAATGCCAATATAATGAGTGATATTTCCAGCACACAGTATTACTGGACAAATTCTAATCCTTTTCTAAGTAAGTATCGGTCGGATTTGGAACTGAGAGAACCGGTATGCTTTAATTTTCTCGGTTATGATGAAAGGACAACACCTTTAACGCTGTCAGCGGTGCAGTATTATTCTGTTGCACCGGATGATGAGACTAAAACTCTGCCGTATGGATTTACTCCTGTAGAGGCGCCAATAATTACACCCGAGATTGCGCAGAGGTATTTGATTTTAAAAAACGAGTACCGCCTGCCCATTGCATACTGCTATGATAAGTATTTTTCAAAAGAAATATGGGATAGGTACAATCCTGTACAGAAACAGGAAGTGCAGCTGGAAGCGGCATATATTGATTCGGAATTAGATAATATTGAAAAAGCGGAGTCTGTAAATTGTAACTACATGATATCTTATCAGACAGAGTGCCAGGGAACAGGAATAACACAAACGGATGACTGCTTTATCGTTACAGAGAATAACGCTCAAGTTAAAATGACGCTGCAAGACAACGAGGGCTATTCAGAAACATATGTAGAGTTCTCAGGATTGGAATTCGATCCCACTGCAGAATATGATCTTTATTTTGGAGATGAATCGGTTGATCCTTCAAACCTCTATGATCAGGAAGCGTGGGAAAACCTTTCTCGTTCTGCTCAAAAAAAAATTAAACAGGAAAAGTTTTATTGGAATTCTGTAGAAGACGTCGATATTAGCCTGGAATCTTCTTTGGGAACCCAAAAAGTAATACATTATTTACAGCCTGAAAGCGCCATGTCAAGCGGCCGTCATGATTTTGTTGCCAATCTGGGTTATTCAGATGAGCCAATTACAACTGTCACAATTACTTTTCCCTTGCGAGGGGTTTATTCATTTACTGATTTAAAAGTATACAGTGTTTCAATGGAAGGCTATGCTGAGAAAGTAACGGCATTGCAGCAAAATACACTTCAAAATATACAATTGGATGTTGATAAGGTGACCGGTACGATTGCGCTGGAGGATAATAAGATTCTGTGCCTTGCAACTCCCTTTTCGACAGGCTGGGAAGCTTTTGTTGACGGTCAGAAAACGGTTGTGTATTGTCTGAATGAGCGCTACCCAGGTATTGTGCTCACTAAAGGCAGTCATACAATAGAGTTCCGCTATCATACGCCCTTTAAGAAAGAAGGAGCCTGCTTAACTGTACTTGGATTTGGGGGAGCAGCATGGATCGTTTTTCTTGACGCAAAGAAGAGAAAAAAGAAAAGAGAGAGGGGGCATTTCAGTGAAAAAGATTTCAATAATTGTACCTTGCTTTAATGAAGAAGAGAGTGTCCCGTTGTTCTATTCAGAAGTGACGAGTGTATTAAAAGGTCTGCACACTGATTACGAGATTATATTTATTGATGATGGATCTGAGGATAAAACATTTCAGACGATAAAAAAAATCAGTGAAAAAGATAAACATGTATTGTACTTGTCATTTTCAAGGAATTTTGGAAAAGAATCTGCTATGCTTGCAGGCTTTTGCAACTGTCATGGGGATTACATTACGGTAATGGATGCTGATTTACAGGATCCTCCGTCTCTGTTGCCGGAGATGATCGGCTATCTGGATTCAGGTGAATATGACAGTGCTGCGGCAAGACGTGTAACCAGAAAAGGCGAGCCGCCGATCAGATCCTGGTTTGCCAGAATGTTTTATAAACTTATTAACCGATTCTCTGATGCAGATATTATGGATGGAGCTAGAGACTATCGCTTGATGAAACGTGAGATGGTGGAAGCTGTCATTGCGATGAGCGAATACAACCGGTTTTCCAAAGGTATTTTTGGGTGGGTTGGTTTTCGGACAAAATGGCTTCCTTACGAAAACGTAGAGAGAGCGGCGGGAGAGACAAAATGGGGTTTTTGGAAACTGTTTCGGTATGCATTGGACGGTATTATTAATTTTAGTCAGGCTCCGCTGAACATCGCTTCCTGGATGGGCACGATTATGACGATTGTTTCATTCATAGCGATTGTATTTATTGTTATACGTAAATTGCTTTTTGGTGATCCTGTCGCAGGATGGGCGTCAACGATTTGTATTATAGTTTTCATCGGAGGCATACAACTGATGATCTTAGGCATCATAGGAAAGTATCTGTCAAAAACATACTTAGAAGTGAAAAATCGGCCTCATTTTATAATCAGTGAAGCTAATTTCACTGATGCCAAAAAGATTGGATAGATGAAAAACTGAACAATATGAGAGATTCTCTCTGCTATAAGAAAGAGGAAGGTATAAGAGGTTAAACAATATGAAGACATCTAAAAGACAAAAGATAATTTTTCCTGCATTATTTATAATTGTAGTACTTTTGGCTCTCATATCTTCCTGCGGGGACAATAATTCACAAGAACAAAAGGAACAAACAAGAGCTCAAATCAGTCATAGTATTACAGAAGAAAAGAAAATAGAGGTGAAATCTGTTGACGAGAAAAGTGCTGAGAGTATTCGTGAATCGGCCGAGAGTTCAGTGAATGAAATCTCTACTGAGGAAATCTCTACTTTAGAGACAGATGAGAGCCTTTCAGAAGAGAATAACGCTGAAATAGTTGAAGAGGTAAGCGGATCGGAAACAGAACCTGCAGAACCCCAGGTAACTTATATTGGAAATAAGAATACAAAAAAATTCCATTATCCTCATTGCAGCAGTGTGGATGATATGAAGGAATCAAATAAGGTTTATTTCTATGGAGATCGGCAGGAATTGATCGATAAGGGTTATGTACCCTGCAAAAGATGTCATCCTTGAGTGACCTGCGGACAGATCATCAGTGAGATTGCTGATTCCTATGGGTATTGGAGAATTGTTATTATTGAGTAAACAAAACTGCAGATTTTGGATGTGAATGGCATTAAAGTCTGTCTGATCGAATATCCGGAACTGTAGGATTGTAGAGGGCTCACTGAACGGCGGTATTTAACCAGTCTGAAAGGATCAGAACGTTGTCAAGAACACAAAGGACAATGAAAACGGCGGCATACTCGGTTTTCACCAGAATGATTAC
>CACXCB010000186.1 GCA_902766005.1 uncultured Erysipelotrichaceae bacterium
TAAACTACGGTAAAACAAGCCTGCGCAAACTTAATACTAATCCCATACTCAATGCTTCGGAGCGCACAATTCGCCGCGCTAAGGAAACCGGTGAAATCAATCCTGATATTCTCGAAAGGCTTGGAAAGTGTTTGGATGTAGATCCTGATTTCTTAAGCGGAGTATATGATAAGTCTATCAATTCGTTGGCAAAGTCCAACCAGGAGGCAACTCTACTCAAAGCGCAATTCAAAGTATCTGATTTTCCATATGTCTTATATGAAAAACGCAAACAAATGAGTATGCAATACATTAACGATATACTTATAGATAACGAAATACCTATCTCCAAATTAGACGAGATGCCCAAAGATCGTTTTTTAAACTTTTATTTAGAAATGGAAAGGGCTGTCGGAAAAGTATTATGGAAATATTTTGATTATCCAAAGAGATCAATACATAACTACTCCATCCCCATGCCTCCCGAAGAAGAAATAATTAAAGAATAGATATTTATGATCAATTATTGCTTCTCCTTCCAAAATCTCAAATTGATATTGGTATCATCCAATTGCTAATATGAAAAAATGCCGTGGACTATGG
The DNA here is from genome assembly GCA_902766005.1 of uncultured Erysipelotrichaceae bacterium. Taxonomy (GTDB): domain Bacteria; phylum Bacillota_I; class Bacilli_A; order Erysipelotrichales; family Erysipelotrichaceae; genus Bulleidia. Next base: position 583 of record CACXCB010000186.1, read on the forward strand.
AATTTTAAACGCCGCGGATTATAGAAAAATATCTGCCGAAATTTATGGAAAAGCACTTGCCGGTTATAACATTATTCCGATTTTTTTATTAAGTTTTCTACCACCCTTTTTCATATATATTAACTCTTCAAGGCTCATTGAACATGCCAAATTCAATATAATTGCCCTACATTAGGGTAATAAAATAATCTAAATGTATTAATCAAAATAACTGAAAGTCATAATCTATACATCAAACTTCCTATCACAATCCGGCCTCTTAGGATAGAATTCTTAATCAATTTGTCTTTGTTACATCTTTGAGAATTACAAAACTAATTTCATCAATCATCCCCTGGAGTGCATTAGTTATGTTTCTCACAGAATTGCTATCTAATGCTGTAACGCCCATAGTAATAGCAGCAATCCCCGGAGCAAGCACTGCAACCGGATAAGTCAACGCAATATCTTTCCCTTTATCAGTCATTCCACCTAATAATGCAAGCACATTCTTTTTAACATCATCACTAGCAAGCTGAATATATGGAATTGATGTTTTTACGTTCCCCCTCACGATAGGCACAACGCCTTCAGCAGTAAACATAATGTCAACATTGTGCATGCTTTTATCGTCATATATCGCAATCGTCTGTTGAAGAATGTCTTTATGATTTTTAAGCTTGCTATTTTCAAAATATGAATTAAACTCTGCAGAATCATGAAAATATACTGATGCCTTTTCAGAAATCCTATTCATTTCATCAGCATGCTTTATAATTATTCTTTCTATTTCAAGGTACCTACTACGCTTTTCTTGGTAATTCCTACCCTCTTCCCCAAGAAGTTCCATACTGAAATACGTATTCGTACCATCCTTATCAGGACTTACATCTTTTCCATCTTCCATCAAGATATCAGGCTCAGGAATCAGGTGATCTTCACAGAAATTTCGTAAAGCTGAATCAGCAGTCGCATACATAGACATATTAGTCATTCCAAGAATTGATAGATCTATCTGATTCTTCAGTTCTACAACAAATTCTTCGTAGACATTAACTGAAGTAAACGCTAAAAGCTTACACATATCTTCTGATGACACTCTCTTTTCTTCCATTTTTTTTACGAGTGCATTTATACTTGGTGATAGTTCCACAATTTTTTTCCGTATAATATCTTGAAGAATCTGTCTGTCCCGAATGCAATTAAGGCCTGAAATCACATCAAAAAATCTATTCAGCTCCTCAAAATAGGCATTTACAAACCCAGATTGGGAAACCCTCTCTAAATATTCATTTCTCTTTCTTGCCGGATAATGCGCTCCAAAAAGTTCTTTTATATCTTCCAGGCGCTGTCGCATACCGGCTTCCATAAAATAATCGTCCTGATACTTTTCATTTGATTTCGGGGAAGGAAGTATTTTTCCTAACCTAATATCAAACTCATTTACACAATAATTAATCACTGCCCCGAACTTTTTCTTTAATAATTCTTCCTGTCTCTCGCAGAAATCATTATTAA
>CACXCB010000187.1 GCA_902766005.1 uncultured Erysipelotrichaceae bacterium
ATTGTTCTGTAATCCCAATTATGTGATATATATTCCGGCAAGCGTTGAATACATAGAATATTGTGAACGGGGGAAAAGAAATGGTTGCAAGATCATTACTGTTCTCGGCTCTTATGCAATGACGTATGCAATAGATAATGATATTAACTACGAGATCGTCGATGGCTGGGAAGTGCCGGAAGAAGACAGCGCAGAATAAGTGTAATCCATTGACTTATATTATTCAAAAAGCAGGGAAGTAAATAAAGAAGTCAACGAGAACCGTCCCTATTGACTTACCTATTGACTTAATACATTAAGGAATGGTGATTGTAATGAAAAGAATAAATTTTATAATTGTATTAACAGGAATGGCGCTTCTTCTTGGGTGCGAAGACACTAAAGGTGAAGCATTGGTTGACGGGGATAATAATGAACTCGTTAGTATTGAAGTAACCGAAAAACCGAAGGCGCCTGAAATTGCACCTACAATCGAGCCCACAGTTGATACAGACGAAATGTTGTCACCGGATTCTACTACTTCGGAAATCACAGAAATCCCGATTAAGGTTTTCTCTGATGAAATGGAGGATGGAGAAATATTAACCCGGGAAGAGCTTGATGAAATCAGTGAAAATATTTATTCATCCCATGATTGGCTATTTTTACTTTCGGCTTATGACACACCGGAAGAAATTGACTGGGACACAGTATTTTACAGTAGGGCAGGATTGGAAAGAGCATTTTATTCGGATGAAGATCTTGAGAAGTATCTGGCTGAAATGGATGAAGAAGAGATAGAATACGATCTCTTGACTATGAGTGGAGAAGATGTAAGAGATTTTGTAAAGGAAAAGACCGGAATAGAGAATTTTGATGTTTCACAACTTACCGGGTGGGTATATTTAGAAGATTCAGATATTCTTATGACAGAAAGAAGTGACTGTATTTCGCCGGAAGAATTTGAGTTTGAGGAAGGCAGGAGAAAGGATAACAGAATAGAAATTCATGTAAACAAGTCTTGCCTTTCGATGATAATAAAGGATGATGGTTCCTATCAGTTTGTGTCTAATAAAGATATTTGGCAGGAAAAAGCAATGGATATAGAAGGCGTACCGAATAACAGTTACGGAACAGATATATACGTGCTTCTTTATGACTATTATCCTGAAATAAGGGTGGTAGCTGATAATGAATTTATATTTGAGTGCTTTCCCAATATTGCCGAAACAAAAGGTCTTTTTAGCTACGTGTTAAATGATGCTAAATTCTACGATGTTGATAATGACGGCAGGGAAGATCTGATTATTATACTGGAATATGATGATGACGAACCTCACATTATTATCTGCAGAGTGTTGAAAGAGAATGGAGAATTGGTTCTGTCAGATGGTAACGATGCTGTATCGGAACTGGTCGATGCCAATGTTGAGGATAAAAATATTGACTCAGTTCTTAAATATATTAAGGATCACGAAAAAGAAATAGAGGAATTGTACGATAGTATGGAATAACAGGTCTCTGATAATATAAAAATTCTAATTATTATACAATGGGAAACAAGCTTCACATCTGGTTAATGAGACGGAGGCGTCAATAATGATTAATGAAGATTATACTTGGAATCAGATGCATATGCGTTGATTGTAATTGATAAAATGACAGATGATGGATATAGCAACGTAGAAATAAACAATTTTATCGATAATTATATCGCTGCTAATCCTGAAACCGTCATTAAAGCCGGAGAGGGGATAGAATATTATAGAGAACAGGCAGATATAACTGAAAAACTTAATGCTTTTATGTTGAAAAATGAATATGAAATTAGATTTAATTATCCGTATTTCAATCTGAAAGATTTTTATAATAGGGTTAGAGCTGGTCAAGAATGGGATCTAAAAAAACAGGATGAATGGCAAACGAATACATCAATGTTGATTTATGATAATCAGCTGATAGATTTTGATGCGGCTGGCAATATAAATTATGGCTATATGGGAAGTGTTTATATGATTTCTCCTACAATTTTATCTTGGGGTGCTGGATATGCACAAGTTCGCGCGGGTAATACAAAATTAGAATGGCTGGTTTATGGTGTAGGTGATGATCCTATAGATCAGATGAATATAAGACGTGGTGTGGATTGGTATAAAAAGGTGCATGGTTGTGAGGAAAATTAATTGTTTGATTTCGGTATTGTTAATAGTTTTAAGCAGTTTTCTAGGCCTGATAGCAGTAATTTTTGCTTATATTGATAATCTGTTTTCGGTGCCGATCATATTTATAGCAATAGCACTTATCCTGTTGTTACTGTCCGTACAGATTTTCCAGGCAACTAAGTACAAAAAGCCTGTTTTTCTCATAATCAATTTATCTGTACTGCTTGTGTTCGGAGTCGTATTTCTGGCTTCAATCCCCATTAGAAGAGAAAATGACAAGAAGCTTTGGGAAGAGAGGAATAAGATTGTATCGCAGATAGAATCCGGAGAGCTTAATCCTGAATGCGGAATAGTGTATTTGGACGAAAGCTCTGTGAATGAACAAATATCAGATTCCTGCAGAGTTATCTTAGCGATGGATGGGGATAAACCAGTGATCTATTTCTTCGAGTATGTCGGAATGCTTGAATCATCGAGCGGTTATATATATTACTCTGATCTGATAGAGGCAAATGATTGCCTTCAGGGGATGAGATTTATTAACAAAGAGAAGATTGAAGGTAATTGGTACAGATGTAGCACTGATTAGGGATAAGACGATAAATGCGTATAAAAGGGCTATTCCTGATAAACGATGGCGAAATTTAATTCTTATGTGCTTTGGATATAGATCTGTTTGATTCATGACGTGTAAGTCTTTTAGATCAACATTATTATTTTCTGACTTTACCAGCTCTATTGCTTATCAAGCTTTTGGAGGGTTTGGAGTTGAGGCAGGGGCTTCTGTGCATATATCTATCAGTGTAGGGGGATGATTGTTAGTTCCATTCAGATTTTTGAGGGGTTTGGAACGGATACCGGAGTATCAGCAGGTGAATTGTTTAATTTAGGCATCGGAGATCTTATGTCAGGTGAGGGTGGTGATGAGAAAAATTATTACGGGGGATATATATCAACTGGGATTGGAGTAGAGTGGGCCGGTATCAGCGGTCACGTGAATATGACGGAAACATCGCCCTCATTTTATCCGTTCAAAGTTCCCGAGTATATTGCGTCTGGAATAAAAGGATGGTTTAGCTGTGATGAATAGTATGGATAACAAGAAGAAAAATATACTACGTTTATGTATTGTTCTTGGATTTATTATTTATGGAATTGCAGGAACAATTTATTGTAATATTCGGGCAAAAGATTATAAAGGTATAAATTTGAAGAATATTACAATTAATGTGCCGAAGGATTATTACAGTGAGCCTGATTATCTTAGTGATGGAGTGTTTATAATCGATAATGGTAAATGTTTTGTAATTGCTATCGATTTAGATAATATCTCTGAGAAGGATAAGGAAGTATGCGATTATATCGCATGGGATAAAGTTGATTATTTTTATAAAGCTAAAAATGAAGGTGATGTCGCGTTTGCCATAGAATTGCTTTCACCGATGTTTTCTTATCATAGATTAATAAGTGA
>CACXCB010000188.1 GCA_902766005.1 uncultured Erysipelotrichaceae bacterium
ACAGCAACACTTGTAACGAATTATCAGGAAGCGGTTGCAGCATCTGACGTTATTGACGGTTATTCTTTCATGGGCAGCAAGTACGGAGAGAATGCTTCTGACTCTTATCATAATCCTGCCAAGATTAATCTGATCAAGAAAACACTAGGTGCAAAGTTCTATGTTCAGATTTCAGCAGACGATATAGGCGATGTATCCGCTGGTGGAGATTATTGGATTGCTGTAAAAGCGAGAAGAGAAAATGGGTATAGTTACCATTGTGAGCAGTTTACAATTAATGCGGGAGATTTTGACGCGCATAAAAAAATAGATATTCCGATTACGGTGTGGACAACTGAAGATGGTGATGTGCAGCAGCAGCAGTTCTCAGATAACTGGTCAGAATTTGAAGTCCTCATTGCTGCCAGAAAACCTGAACAAAAAGACGCTCCAATGAATCCCAAGAGGATTATTGGAGGCGACGCACAAAACTTTGTTAATCCCGTGGTTGAAGGCGACCTGGTCGGAGCATTCAAGGTAAAGAAGTATACAGGTGTTACCCCTGACTCTAAGACAACGGACGAGCTCGGCAATATTGAGTGGAGATATGTAGTTGAATTAGAGAAGATTAAACTTGATAGTGCTTTAAAACCACGCGATGTACTGGGCGACGCTGTAAACTTCGGTATTGTTGCGGACACATATAATCAGGAAGGGCATACTGAAACAAACTTTGCGGTAAATAATTTTAGTTCGACTGCAAATATTGACGTTGACGGAGCAGGGACTGATCGTCCTGCGCAGTTTTATGTAGGAAAGATTACCAGCGGTAAGATTATTCCTACAGATAGGAAAAACGCAGCACTTGTAATTCATACACCAGAAAGTGAGTTTTCAAAACTTTCATCGGACAACGTTCAGCAGCCGGTCTATTTCTACGATACCGATGCGGCGGATGTTGCCAAATATGTCGAAAAACTGCAAAACACAGGAAAAACCAATGCTGATAACATGCTTGGAAAGACGACCATTGCCCCGGATAGCTCAAGTGAAAAGTACATATTAGATGTGTCCGGGCTTGAGGATAATACAACCATTTACGTTAAAGCAGATAAGATTTCGAATGCGATGGGCAAAAATGGTGGATTATCGATCAAAAAGAAACCGGGACAGTCTATAGTATTTAACTTTGAGAGCACTGGTACTGTGAATATCTGTGAGTTCTCCGTGACTACTGTCGATGATAATGGCAATGTAATAAAAACAATTACATCAACGACTAAATCTTATGGAGACGATACTAGTGCTGAAAATGTTCAAATTAACAGAGATGTTGACAATATTATTCTCCGACATATAACTTTTAATGCCGCGAAAGCTTCGATTGTAAATATTAATGATGCTTCCGGATTATTCCTTTGCCCTAGAGCAGAGTTGGTGACAAATACAAATGGGGCTGGATGGATTCTTGCAAAAGGAACAGTGAGCTCTAACAAAGAGTGGCATTTCTTTTTCCATGACAGGGATAATAATCCAGAACTAGGTTTTGAACTTAAAGGTGAAAAAAAACTTACTGACAAAAACGGAAACGATATTTCATATGAAGATAAGCACTTTAAGTTTAATATCTATAATGAGGGCCCGGATGGAAAAGAGACTGGTAATCCCATTTACACCACTACTGCAGATTCAGAAGGGAAAATTCGGTTTGCCAGAATTAAGTATACAAACAGAGACGTTCCAAAAGGGACTGAAAAGCAGTTCAAGTATGTTGTAAAAGAAGATACGGAAGGTTGCACAGAAAAAGACGGAAAGTATTTTAAGGACGGTATTGAGTATACACCTACGTTAATTCATATTGTCATTGATACGAAAAACTTCACCACAAACGATAATCAGCCTGTAATTTCTGTTAAAATGACCGTTGATGGAAAAAAAATCGATGGTGGCCTTGAGGCTGTTTTTGAGATCGGAAATTTTGTAAATAAGAAGTCTGAGGATACCGTAGAAATTTCTGCAAAAAAAGCGTGGTCACCTGCAGTCCCTGAAGGAGGCAGCGTAGTATTCACGCTGTTCAAGAACGGAGAAG
>CACXCB010000189.1 GCA_902766005.1 uncultured Erysipelotrichaceae bacterium
GTAATTGTTGAAAGAAAAACATACGAAAAGCCTTGAAATCTGTTTTTCACTTTGGTATATTATTGGTGCTGTCGTCGTAGCTCAGCTGGATAGAGCTTCCGCCTTCTAAGCGGACGGTCTTGGGTTCGAGTCCCAACGACGACGTTAAAGGGTAAAGTTACACTTTGCCTTTTTTTGTATTCTGATAACTGGATTCACATTGCAAACATGCATCCTGTATATTACAATCTTCTTAGACACTTTTTGAAAGCTGTGTATCATCTGCGTGCATAGGAAAGAATACGTGTATTCTCTCTTGTGTCAGTATCAAATATTTATTCTCCCATTATACAAGAATAAAGATAAACAGATCATAATTCCAAGGAGTAGACAGGATCATGAAAAAAACAGGAATGCTGAAGATTTTGACGGCAATCACGATGACAGGAATGCCGTTTTCAAATGTGTTATATGCACATGCACAGGAAGAAGAAATTCCCGAAGAAATCATAGAAACAAATGCAACAGAAGAATCTTTTTCAGTTGCAGAAGAGATTTGCCCTGATGAAGTTTCAGCAGAAGAGGAAATGTCTGATCCGGAAGAAACTCTTGAAACAGAAAACTCTGATATTGAGCAAGAAGCCATTGTTTTCAATCCTGCTTTTTGTGAGCATGTAACAATTGACGGTGTTACTGTTACCGTGAGTGCTGAAGAAGGCATCTTTCCCCAAGGAGCATATCTTTCCGTTGAAGGAGTTTCTGCACATGCAAAACAGATGGTAGAAGAAGCAGTTGAAAATGAACGTGACAGTAAGCTGAATGTAGCTGCATCCTATATTTTCAATTTGAAAGTCCTGAATGAAGAGGGCATGGAACTGCAGCCAAAGGATCAGCAGAAGGTAAAAGTTTCGTTCATTCTGGATAAAGCAACAGATAAAAATCTCGATGCAGCGATATACCATGTTGGCGCTGATGGCGAAGCAAAGGCTTTGGATACGGAACAGTACGGTAGCACGGTTGAAGCGTTGACCGATGGCTTTTCCTATTACGAAATTGAATTTACGTATGAATCGCTGACATATATTCTGCCCGGAAACGGACAAGTCAGGCTGAAGGAGATACTGGACAGTGTCGGACTCAATGGCGAAATATCTTATGCATCCTGCAGTGATAATGCACTGTTTACAGTTTCTGATGAAACCGGGGAATGGCTTCTGACATCAAAGCAGTCCTTTACAACGGCTGAATACCTCACGGTCAGGATTGATGGGACGGATTATGTGATTACAGTCAGGGATCCGGAGTATTTCAATGTCTGGGTTGGCATGACACAGGTCACAAGCGATAATATGGAAGATATCCTCAATGATGGAGGAAGTGCAAAATACAATCCGACACTCCACACACTGATTCTGGAAAATCCTGCCATCAGCACATTGCGTGATGAATCACAGATTTATGCGAGGGATATGGATCTGGTCATTACCGGGTATGCAAACCTGAATAACAGCAGTGCAAAATACGGCATCAAGATGGAAGGCAGCGGCAATCTGATCATCGGAGTCGGTGATATTACCGCAAACGGATCAAGGTGCGGCATATATTCGACAGGGGATGTTTCCATTGATGCGGCTGTATTAACTGCTCGTGGTGATGAAAACGGCATTTATGCAAGTGCCGATATCACCAGTAACAATGCCGTCATTACTGCCGAAGGAAAGAAAAACGGCATCTATGCGACAGGTTCCTTCACCATGTACAACGGCATCATTGATGCTGCAGGTGATGAATACGGCATCTGGACAAAGAATTCCATCACCGTCAACAGCGGTTCTTTACAAGCTGAGGGATTTGCTTATCATGGCATGTTTGCCAAGGAGAACATCAACATCAAAGGCGGCAAAGTTGAAGCGGATGGAAAACAGAAAGGTATTTTTGCGGAAGGAAATGTCACCATCAGCGGGGAGGCAGATGCCACCGGTGGTGAAGATGGAATATATGCTGTAAAGGAAATCCATCTTGAGGGAAAAAATATCGATACCAAAGGCAACACGGGTGCCGGCATATATGCATCAGGAAATATTACAATAGATGATGGCACGACAAAAGCCACAGGCAATACTGCCGGCATATATACAAGTGATGGAAACATAAGCATCCAAAAGGAGAGTGTCACTGCCAAAGGAGATATGTACGGCATCTTTGCCAAAGCCGGTGATATATCTATTGCAAATACGATCAACAGCGTTACTGCCGATGGCAATCAGTCGGCGATCATCGCAAAGACGCTGACATTTGATGACAAGATCCTCATCAAAGAACCCGTATCCGGTGTCATTGTGACAGATGGTGAATTATATAAGAATATCGGCAAAGCAGATGGAATAACCGTTTCCGATCATGCCGTATTGATTTCCGAGTTTGGCTATACCGTAGATTTTGAGATGAACGGACACGGCACAAAACCTGATGCACAGACAGTCAAACCCGGACAGAAAGCTGCAAAACCGGCTGATCCGCATGAAGAGGGATACCTGTTTACAGGATGGTACAAAGAGTCATCCTGCAGTAACGAATATGATTTTAATGCCGAAATGAATCAGGATATCACCCTGTATGCCGGATGGAAAGCAGATACTTCCGTACTGATTCATACAGTTACCATTACAAGTGTTCCGTATCCTGTTAAAGGACAGACACCTGTAACGAAAGGGGCAGAAGTCATTGAAGAAGGCGTGCATATGCGAGGCATCGGCAGCTGGGAAGTGTATGACAGCGGAACAAGCGAGTGGACGCGCATGAAGAATACAGATACCTTCAGCATCGGAAAGATCTATAGACCGATTATCTATTTGAATCCGGAAGAGGGATATAAGTTCGCATCAGATATGACAGTTACCATTAATCATCGATCGGCTTCCTGGTGGACATATGTAAGCGACGGTATGACAATTCTGACGGTATCAGCCGTATTACCGATTGCCGCAGTCAATGAAAACCTGTATGTTGTAACGGCAGGATCGCTGAATGTTCGCACGGAAGCGGGGATGGAAGGCCATCGTCTCGGCGGTTTGAAATACGGCGATGTGATTCAGGCTGAAGCACAACTGAGCAACTGGACAATGATTGAATATGAAGGAAAAACAGGCTGGGTAAACAGCAGTTATACTGCCTTGACATACAGTAAGGAAACTGCGATCAAGCCGATCACATATACCGTTACAGGCGCAGGGGCTGTCAATGTCCGTGCGGACATCAGCACAAGCGCAAAACGCATCGGCGGACTGACATATGGCAAGCAGGTATTGGTAACAGGGATCCGGACGGATGATGACGGGGAAAAATGGCTGGTCATGGATTACCATGGAGATTACGGAAGACAATTGGGATACGTTGTAGCCAAATATACACATACGGATTCAGCTGTTGAATTTACAAACAAGGATCTCGAGGATAACGGTAAAAGCGCTGAAGAAGATACCGGATCCGAAACGGTTACAGTCAGCGGTGTTGATCCGGTTTCAATCCAGTTCGGGCCGATAACGCTCTATTCTAAAATTGCTCATGGCAATACTGCAGTTCTTGAAGAAGAAAATTACGAAACCGGTAATGACGGCACGTATTATGTAACGATTTATCCGGATGATGCCCATAACTACAATGCGTTGAAGATAACGGATATTCAGCTTCCTGCAGAATGGAAGCTGGAGGTTATGGAGATGACTTTGCAGGATGACGGTGGTGTGTACTTGCGTTTCGGGCCTGTCAATCCTGTAAAAGTAACATTTGAATCTGACAATGGTGATCAGCAGGAAGTGCAGTATGTTTCAAATGGAAATACGGTATCGGAACCAAAGGCACCTGAGAAAGAAGGATATACTTTTGCGGGCTGGTACAAAGATGAATCATGCACACAGGAATTTGATTTTACACAGGCAGTCACAGAGGATACAACAGTCTATGCAAAATGGATACAGCCTGCAGAGGATATAAAGTTCTATTCCATTCAATATGATCTCAATGGCGGAACACTGGATGGAAAGACAGGCATTGTATCGTTATCCATTGAAGAAGGAACGGTAATCACGCTGCCGCTACCTGAAAGGGATGGTTATATCTTTGATTACTGGCAGGGTTCCCGTTATGCAGCGGGGCAAAGCTATACCGTAGAGAAAGATCATACTTTCACAGCACAATGGAAAAAGATAGCTGCAGCATCTGATACAGGAAAAACATCTGCAGATCAATCCCACAGTGCCAAGAAGTCGCCGGATACGAAGGACGCCAATCCAATGATGTTCCATGCAATCATATTCTTCCTTTCCATGATCTCCATACTGACAATTCTATATGAAAGGATAAGGTATTCTGATTTCAGAAGGTGAGATCAAGGGTATTGGCTGTGCTTTCCATTTTACAAATTTCGTTTTTTCGGGCATAATAGCAATCGGTTTTGCATATTATGCCTTTTTTGGAGGATTTATGGAATCGTACTATGAAGAAGTGATCGAAGAAATCAGAAACTGCATTGCACAAAAGGAATATGAAACGGCATTGTCGCTTGTCAACAAGGAACTCTCCATGCCGTATATACCGCAACAAGCGGAAGAGGTTTTTCTGCAGTTGAAGAAAGATGCAGTTTTTCAGCTTTCCCTAAAAGAGAAAGACAGGGAAGAATCCACCGAATCATTATTAAGAAAACTGAAGGGAAAGCCGCAGTCACAACTGTATGCGGTATCCAAGCTGATTGACCGCAACCTGCATGGCTGCATTGAAGAGATACGCGATTATCTGGCAAAGGATCCCTGCGTGGAAGCCGCTGCTTTACTGGTGGAAGGCATGTATCGGCAGAATATCAACGATGAATTTGTCTGGATGAAAGATGGTGTGGAATATACATTCTGGGTGGATTCCATCACGCCTGTGGATGAGAGTGAAGGCTTTCTTGAAGCCATGCACTTCCTGGATGAATGGCTGTCCAACGATCAGCCGGCTATGTATGAACTGGCCAGAAAGATGCTGATTCACGAGGCATATTGTTTTCTGCCTTTGAGCTATGAAGCAGATGAAGGAAGAGATCTTGCCGAGATGGTTTTGAAAAACATCAGCGGGATGATGGATGATTTGCGCACATATTCGGAAATCATCGAAAAAAATTAGCACCCAATGCTTGACAGTGCTAAAAAGAGAGTGTAGTATTTTAGCAGGCTCACAGAAAGAGTGCTAAAATACTTGTAAAAAAACGAATTATTGGATTATATTGATGATCTTTGCTATAATAGGCAGGCAAATAAGAAGGAGCTAGAAACACATGGCAAATTGGACAGTAAACGAAAAATCAGAAGGTGAACTGAAATTCACTATCGAGGGTGACGAATGGAAGAAGGCTTGCAAGAAAGCCTACAATAAACTTGCACCGAAAGTACAGGTACAGGGTTTCCGTCCGGGTAAGGCACCAAAGGCAATGATCGACAAGCTTTTGCCTGCTACAGCAATCTACAGTGAAGCAATGTATGACAACATCAACAAATGGGTTATGAAAGAAATCGAAAATGAAGGTTTGATTCCTCTGACAAGACCTGAGTTGATTCCTGGCAACATGAATGCAGACAGTTGCGAAATCACTGTAAAGATGACAGTCAGACCGGAAGCAGAAGTAGGCGACTACAAAGCTTTGAAATATGAACTGGAAGTTGAAGAAGTTACAGATGATGACGTAACAGCTGAGATTGACCGTTTGAGAGACCGTTATGCAGACATGATCGTTAAGGAAGGCGAAGCTGAAAACGGCGATACCGTCAATATTGATTACGTTGGATATAAAGATGATGTTGCATTCGAAGGCGGAGAAGATCATGGACATGATCTCGTACTCGGATCCAATACATTCATTCCGGGCTTTGAAGAACAGCTGATCGGCACAAAAGCAGGCGATGAGAAGGAAGTCAATGTTACTTTCCCTGAAAACTATCAGGAAGCAAGCTTGGCAGGCCAGCCTGCAGTATTCAAAGTTACTGTAAATGAAGTCAAATTCAAACAGCTGCCGGAAGTCGATGATGACTTTGCACAGGATGTTAACTATCCGGGTGTTGAAAATGTCGAACAGCTCAAGGAACATGTCCGCAAGAGACTTGAAGACAACAAGAAAAACACAGCAGAATCTGTTGCAGACGGAAAACTGCTTGAAGAACTGCGCGACATTACAACTGTTGTGATTCCTGAAGTCATGATCGAAGAAGAAGTACAGAACCAGGTCAACGGCCTTGTTAATCAGCTGCAGTCCTATGGCATGAGCTTGACATCCTACTTGCAGATGACAGGACTTGATACAGACGGATTCAAGAACCAGTTCCGTGAGCAGGCTGAAACAGATGTCAAGACAAGACTTGCACTGGAAGCTGTAGCTAAGGCTGAAGGCATGAAAGCAACTCCTGAGGAGATTGATGAAGAGATGCAGAGTCTTGCCGACATGTATCAGATGAGTGTTGACCAGGTACGTCAGTATGTTGATCCGAATCTGGTAGCACTGGATCTGACTAACGGAAGAGCTTATGAGTTCGTCAAGAAACTCGCTAAGGAAGCTGCCGGTATTGTTACTGAAGATCCAAAAGAAGAAACTTCCGAAGAAGAATAAAAGCTGAAAGAATAAGACGCATCGCGTCTTATTTTTCCACACAGGATAACACACGTAAAGGAGGTGTTAAGAATGAGCGAAAATGCAAATGTCAAGGTGCCTGTTGTATGTACAAGAGGGATTATTGTTTTCCCTGGCCAGGATGTAGTCATCGAGGTCGGCAGAAACAAGTCAATCAATGCTTTGAATGAAGCTTCCGGAAATTATGATGGCATGGTCTGGATCGTATGCCAGAACAACATCATGGTTGACAACCCCAAAGTGGGTGATATCTATACAATGGGTACATTGTCCAAGATCAAAGTCATCCGCCGCAAGGAAGGTTTCATGAGAGTTACTTTTACCGGCATGAAACGTGCAAGACTGGTTGAATTCATGGACAGCTCTGACATGATGATGGCGGAAGTTGAACCGCTTGAGGAAGAGCAGGGCGACCCGCAGGAAGAGATGGCACTTGTAAAGAGAATTGTCGGACAGTTTGAAAGAACTTCCAATATTTCCAGTGCTTTTCCTCCGGATATTATTCGCCAGCTTTCCCAGGGTGTCAGCGCAATCACATTGACAGATCAGTTCGGACAGTATTTTGTCATGGACCAGGAGACAAAGCAGAAACTGCTGGAAACCATCAATGTCAATGAGCGCATGTATATGATTATCGGTGAGCTGGAGAAGCAGCAGAGATTTAATCAGCTGGAAGCATCCATCAACGAAAAAGTCAAAGAGCGCATTGATGACAACCAGAAAGAATACTACCTTCGTGAAAAGATGAAGGCAATCAAAGAGGAATTGGGTGATGTCGCTTCCCGTACGGACGACACTGCGCAGATCCGCGAGATGATTGAAAATAATCCATATCCGCAGCACGTTAAGGAAAAGGCTCTTGAAGAATTGCAGAGATTTGAAATGCTGCCTCCTGGAAGCGGTGAGGCTAGCGTTGAGAGAACCTATCTTGACTGGCTGTTAAAAGTACCGTGGTGGCAGCTGACCGATGACAATGAAAACCTCAAGGATGTCAGAAGGGTCCTGGATGAAGATCATTACGGCCTCGAAAAAGTCAAAGACAGAGTTATGGAATACCTTGCAGTCAAGCAGATGACGCAGTCTTTGAACAGCCCGATTCTTTGTCTTGTCGGTCCTCCGGGAGTCGGTAAAACATCGCTTGCAAAATCCATCGCCAGAGCATTGGATCGCAAGTTTGTCAAGATGTCACTCGGCGGTGTCCGTGATGAAGCTGAAATCAGAGGCCACAGGAGAACATATCTCGGTTCCATGCCGGGCAGGGTTATTCAGGGCATGAAGAAAGCACAGGTCATGAATCCTGTCTTCCTGATTGATGAAATTGACAAGATGGGTGCGGACTACAAAGGTGATCCAAGCGATGCACTTCTGGAAGTTCTGGATCCGGAACAGAACAGCTTCTTCTCAGACCATTATCTCGAAGAACCGTATGATCTGTCCAAAGTCATGTTTATCGCAACAGCCAACTATCTGGAAAATATTCCTGCACCATTGCGTGATCGTCTTGAGATTATTGAACTGCCTTCCTATACGGAAATTGATAAAGTCCATATCGCAATCGATCATCTGATTCCGAAACAGCTGACTGCCAATGGACTCAATGATACCCAGTTTACCCTGAAAGAGGATGAAATCCTGTATTTGATCCGCCATTACACAAGGGAAGCGGGTGTCAGACAGCTGGAGAGGGTGATTGCTTCATTGTGCAGAAAATCCGTTCTTTCCATCCTGAACGAAGAGAGTGAATCTGTTACGGTTACAATCGATCTGATCAAGAAATGGCTTGGCAAGGAAATCTTTGAATACGGTACCAAGGAAAAGGAAAACCAGATCGGTGTTGTTACAGGTTTGGCGTATACCGAGTTCGGTGGGGATGTTCTTTCCATCGAAGTCAATTACTTTGCCGGTGAAGGAAGACTTGTCCTTACCGGAAAACTCGGTGATGTCATGAAGGAAAGTGCAGAAATCGCACTTGACTATGTCAAAGCGCATGCAGAAGAGCTGCAGATTGATTCCAAGTTCTTCAAGACACATGATATCCATATCCATGTACCGGAAGGGGCAGTACCGAAAGACGGACCGTCCGCAGGTGTTACCTTGACAACAGCGCTTGTGTCCGCATTGTGCAATAGAGCTGTTTACAGCGATCTTGCGATGACGGGTGAAGTTACATTGCGTGGCCATGTACTTCCGATCGGCGGATTGCGCGAAAAGTCACTGGCTGCTCACCGAGTCGGCATCAACAAAATCCTGATCCCCAAGAATAATCTGCGAGATCTGGATGATGTTCCGGAAACCGTAAAAGAATCGATTCAGTTTGTACCGGTTGAGGATGTTTCGCAGGTATTGCAGGAAGCATTGGTGAAATAATGGAAGTGTTTCATGACGCCTCGCTGATAACGAGTGCAGCCAGAAGCGATCAATGGCCGGAAAGCGATCTGCCTGAAATCATCTTTGCGGGCAGGTCCAATGCCGGAAAAAGTTCTCTGATCAATTCATTGACCAATCGCAAAAATCTTGCATTCTCCGGAAAAACACCGGGAAAGACAAAGCTTCTGAATTTCTTTCTCGTCGATAACAAAGTGATTTTCACAGATGCTCCCGGATACGGTTATTCTTATGATGATAAGAATAATGCGATAAAGTTCCAGAAGATTATTGATCCTTACTTCCGCTACCGCAAACAGTTAAAAGGACTTGTTCTTCTGATGGATTGCCGCAGGGAGCCGAAACCGGATGATATTACGATGATCGATTATGCCAAAAGCATGCATCTTGCGATTATCGTTGCGGTTACAAAATCCGACAAGCTTTCCCGTCAGCAGCTGTTCAACAGCATGCGGGTGATTGCAGACAAGCTGGAGATCAGCAGGGATTGTCTGGTACCATGTTCCTCTTTGAAAAAGACGGGGATGGATGAATTGTGGGCAAAGATCGATAGCATTATTGAAAACAATAAGTCATCCGATTGATTTGGATGGTTACAGTTCACACCCTGACCGAAAAATGAGTATTTAAAAGGCGCTATGAAGAAGTACTACAGTGTGTAGCACTGATCTCAGCGCCTTTTGAATGCATCAA
>CACXCB010000190.1 GCA_902766005.1 uncultured Erysipelotrichaceae bacterium
AAAAAGGAATATATGCCTAATCCTAAAGAGAATAGAGATGAGGTAAAGCAGATATATATAGATTTTCTTGCATCTATAGGAATTGAGATTGAAATGTCTGTCAGCGATAAATCAGGTAGAAAATCAAGATATCCTGTTCCAATTCCAAAGGATCAATATCCTGAGCCTAAAGAGATAAGAGAAGCTGATTTTGATTCTTTTGTAGCATTTGACCTTGAAACTACAGGATTCAGTACTTCCATCGACAGCATTATAGAGATAGGTGCTATCAAAGTCGTAGATGGTCATATTGTTGAGACAGCGGAATTTACATTCCAGGAATTAGTGAAACCATTTAAAAGGTCTGTCAAACAGGAAGTCACGGATGTAACAGGAATAACTAAAGAAGATGTAAGAGATGCCAGAGAAATGTGGGAAGTCATACCAGATTTCCTACGTTTTGTTGGAAATAGTGTTTTGCTGGGTTTTAACAACATGAAGTTTGACAGTAAGTTTTTAGTAAGAGCTGGAAGATACAGTCAAATAAAAATTGAGAATCCGCATTTTGATGTTAAAAGGTATGCTGCTGGGTTATCAGACGAACTTGGAATAAATGCAAAAGATATATCATTATCGATATTAGCAGACAAGCTAGGTATCGAAAATCCTAGAGCACATAGAGCGTTATCAGATGCCATTACAACAGCAAAGGTTTATATAAAGCTTAAAGAAAAGTATGGAGATGCCGTGGACAATTCTTTGGATGATATCCTGGGTGATATTGATGAATGGTAATAGCCATGGTTATTGATGCAGACACCGTTTTAATATCTATTATTATTTATTCTACATGGACACATTATGACCAATACAAATTGATATAATTTTTTATATGGATGGAGGTAATCTATGTGGATAAGAAGGTCGAAAGAATAATAAACATTTATAACAGACTTGAAAATGGAGATGTTCTTAATAAGGCTGAAGAGGCTTCACGTTTTGGGGTAAACGAGAAGTCGATTCAGAGGGATTTTGAGGATATAAGAACATACTGTGCGGAGCAACAGGATTCAAATAAAGAATTAATATATGACAGATCAAAGAAAGGGTACAAGCTTGTTGATAAAGAAAAAAAGAATCTTACTAACAGTGAGATTCTTACTGTCTGTAAGATTCTTCTTGAAAGTAGATCTCTTGTGAAGGAGGAAATGTATCCAATAATAGATAAGTTACTTCAATGCTGTGTTCCTTATAACAATTATAAGAAAGTATCTGATTTGATAAGCAATGAAAAGTTTCATTATCTGGAACCTCATCATGGCAAGAGATTCGTGGATATTATGTGGGATATAGGAAGTGCTGTAAATGAGCACCGTCTGATGCGTATTAGATATCAGAAATTAAAAGAACCTGATAAGGTAATGCGCTTGATTCAACCAGTCGGAATTATGTTTTCAGAATATTATTTTTATCTGTGCGCTTATATATCAGTGAGCGAGGAAACACCAGATGTTCCAAAACGTCCATTCCCAACAATATACAGAATGGACAGAATAGCTGAATACGAAATACTGAAAGATCATTTCACTATTCCATATGCGGACAGATTCGAAGAGGGGGAATTCAGAAAGAGAATTCAGTTCATGTTTGGTGGTGAACTGAGGACTATAAAGTTTCTATATAAGGGACTGAGCATTGAGGCTGTATTGGACAGATTTCCTACGGCTGAGATATTGAAACACGATGAAAGTGGCTGGCTAATTCGAGCGGAAGTGTATGGAGATGGTGTTGACATCTGGCTTCGCGGTCAGGGGGATATAGTTGAAGTGGTTACTGACGGTAAATAAATAATCAAATAATCATGGAGGGGTAATCATGGGAGATGTGGAAGGAAAAAGCATAAAACTTAATGCGGTTGGCAAAGATGGTGCAGATATAACAGTTGAAAAAGATTTTTCTATTCATGTTGAATATGAAAATTATTACTTATGCTATGAGGAAGCTCTGGAAAATGAGCCAGTATTTATCATTAAACAACCTTCTTTAGATATTGAAGAATATGATGAAGATGGTATAGAAGAGGTTTATTTCCCGAATATGGGTCTTTATTCCGCAGGCAATGGTCTTTTCCAATTTATTAAAATCGGTGAACCTAATTTAAAGGAAGGCACTACTGAAATTGATATTAAATTTGTTGAGTTTCTAGACTATCTATTTGCTAATTCAGGCGATATGGCAACTCAGTTATGGGCATCGGCTGCATCTCAATATGATAATATGAAGGACTTATTAGATTATGATAAGAAAAGCGTTGTAATAAGGGATGAGCCAAATTTAAAAGCAGGTTATTTTACCACAAATAGATTTGGTGCCACAAATTATAATCTCGTTATAGTGACATGTAATCAAGTTTATTATGCCAAGAATTGCAGATTCCATAATGGATGGGATGAGGATGAAACCGCAGATAATGAAGCATTTCTTGATAGATTACTTAAGTCAATAAAGATTGTTAATTCTGGGAAGATTGAGAAGCCACAAATAAAGGTTTCTAAATTTGTATTGCCTACCTATGAAGACGGGGT
>CACXCB010000191.1 GCA_902766005.1 uncultured Erysipelotrichaceae bacterium
CACATCGATGACATAATAGTTTCTGACACAGTATCCAAATCACAGATAGGTGCGTGAATCATTTAATGTTTACTATTATTGACGAAATGTGCAATAATGTTTATAATAGTAAACATTAAGAAGAGTAAATACATGAGAAATACATGAGAAAAGCTTCATATAATATAGTGCCGAAAACTGAAGAAATATTAAAAAATATGGGTGAGCAGATTAAACTGGCGAGACTCAGAAGAGACCTTTCAGCAACACTGGTGGCAGAGAGAGCGGGTATCAGCAGGGCTTCATTATGGAAAGTTGAGGCCGGTAATCCGTCGGTCGCAATCGGAATATATGCAGCAGTACTTCATGCACTTGGTGGGATGGATACAGATCTTGAATTGGTTGCCCGAGATGATCAGAGAGGCAGACAAATGCAGGATCTTAATCTTATTACAAGAAAACGGGCAACAAGGAGGAATGATTAATGGCAACAGATGAAAAAACAATCTATGTGTATGATGATTTTTCTTTTGATGCTCCGGTTCTTCTTGGAATGCTTTATGTTGGAGTAATTAAAGGGGGAGAAACATACTCTTTTGAATTTGATAAAGAATGGTTAAAAAAGAGTAAATTAGCGATTGCTCTGGATCCGGAATTACAGCTATATGCAGGAAGACAATTCCCTTCCGGGAATAATATATTTGGTTTGTTTGCAGATGCGTCACCGGATAGATGGGGGCGTATTCTTATGAATAAGCGAGAGCGGATTTTGGCAGAAAAGGAAGGTCGTAAGCCAAGGAAATTATATGATGTTGATTATCTGCTTGGTGTATATGACGAAACTAGAATGGGTGGGATTCGTTTTAAAACTGATATAAATGGAGAATTCCTCTCAGATGATAAGGAAACAGCAGCGCCACCGTGGACAAAACTTAGAACGCTAGAGGAAGCATCAAGAAACTTTGAAAAAGATGAACATGGAATAGCAGATAAATGGCTTAATCAGTTGATTAAACCGGGTTCATCACTTGGAGGAGCCAGACCAAAGGCCACGGTAGTTGATGCTGATGGAAATCTTTGGATTGCAAAATTCCCGGCTAAAAATGATGAAAATGATACAGGTGCATGGGAAAAAGTAGTTCATGATCTTGCTAAAATGTGTGGATTAAATGTTCCCGAATCTAAACTGGAAAAGTTCTCAAAACAGGGAAGTACCTTCCTGGTGAAGCGTTTTGACAGGGATGGTGATAAAAGAATTCATTTTGCATCAGCCATGACATTGCTTGGAAAAAAAGATGGCGCCTCTTCAAAGGATGGAACAGGTTACCTTGATATTGCAGGATTTATAAAATCAAATGGAGCAAGACCAAAATCGGATTTAATTGAACTTTGGAAAAGAATGGTATTTAATATGGCAGTAACAAATACGGATGACCATTTAAGAAATCATGCATTGATTTTTGGAAAAGATGGTTGGGTTTTGTCTCCTTTATATGATGTAAATCCGGTTCCTTATGGTGATGAACTTTCACTCTTGGTGGATGAAACGGACAATTCTATTTCATTAGAGCTGGCTTTAAAAACAGCTTCAAAATTTGGAATTTCTGACGCAGATGCAAAAAAGATGGCAAATGAAATAATTAAAATTGTGAATGATAATTGGGAAAGGCTGGCAAAACAATATGGTATTTCCCGCGGACAAATTGAAGATATGCGTCCGGCATTCAGCATATGTGTACAGTAATGAGTTAAACAGTGTCTGGTACGGTTTAATAAAAAAATTTCAAAATTAACCATAAAATCATAATTCCTGAGACGTATAATAAACAGAAGCGTAAAAAAACAATAAACGGAGGAATTAACATTATGAAATTTAAGAAATTAGCAGTACTTGCATTAATGGCATGCCTTGTATTTACAGGCTGTGGTAAAGAAAGCGGCGAAGAGAACGAGGTAAGAAATGAAGATCCTGTTGCTCAGGAAACACCTGCCGGTGATGAGGAGCCGGGAATTTCTACACCTGATG
>CACXCB010000192.1 GCA_902766005.1 uncultured Erysipelotrichaceae bacterium
AGGTTTTATGCATCTGTCTGCAGCCCTGTTTTCAATTATTCTGACTAGGTTATTTATTTTTGGCTGAATTTTACGTGACATTCTACAGAATAATCAAGAACTGTCAAAAATCGATATCACAATATAAAAATATGGCACAGTTACCTCTTATATAGACCGGTAACTGTGCCATTTATGTTATATGATGATTCGAAACTTTGTCCTATTAAGAACAACACAATCCGCTCAGAGAGTCATCTTCATTTGCATAGTCACACTATCAAAATGATTTATCGGCTTAAAATACACTGACGTTTTCACTCAGTAAATCTTAATTTTTTCCTGTATAAACCTTTAGCATCAACAGCATATAACCATTAGCGATACTGTCTGTAATCAATGAACCTTCAGAAAAATGATCTCTTCTGAAATGCCATGCAATACAAGCAAGAACATGCTTCTGATCCAGTTCTTTCAGTTGTTTTTCTGTTGGTGCAGCCACCCATTCAATACTGTTATTTTCTTCAACAAGGTCTCTGTAATTTCGTATAACAATATCTGTATCATATGCCTCATGCATAAAATGCTCATATAAATATTGGATTAATGCAGGATGCCGATCATCTTTCTTATAAACAGAATGTTTCTTACATGCCTCTTTTAAATCTTCATCCTGATCTATCAATTCCAATAACGGAATATATTTTTCACAGAAAGATTCTCTATTCCGATCCTTTGAATCTGCTTTCTGTAATCTTCTGACAGTATCATATATATCCTGTTTCATTTCCATGAAACCCATTGGAGGTAAACCTCCACCCATGTCTCTGGACATAGCTATTTCAATCTCATAGAGTGTGGATTTGTTATAGAAATGATCTCTTTCATAATAAGAATTCAACGTTTCACTATACGCATGTACAGCATCATAGAACTGAGGAATTCTTTTCAATTCTCCGGCTGTCATATTCCATTCAGGAATCGGATCCAGATGACGTGCATCAATATATTCAGCATCCTGACGAAGTTCTTCTCTGACTTCCATCAAAATCCTTCCGAGAAGATTCTTCCCCTTCCATTTTGAAATAATCTGACAATCAGGATCATGGATATCTATGCCTATACCCCATTTCACATCATAAGGAGAACATTCTGCAAGCAATGCATTACCTGTATCCAATAACTGTTTCAGAATATCTTTGTTTTGAGAAAACTTTGCTTTTACCCCTCGTTTTACAATCCTGTAACATGTTTTTTCCCATAGATCTGCATTAAATTCCGGGAATTTCTGTCCGGCAATCTTCTTGCATGTATGTGGATCAGTGGTATTCATGATCTGGTTACCAAGATCATATTTCTTAAACATCATCACTTTCTGGTACATCATGTATTGTTCTGCATTGACATAATGTATGCCTGCATAATCAAACTCTGCATGATACCAGTTGCTGAAACATCCGTATTCTTCATTTTCATGGAAGAAACCGATCATATTAGTTTTGTGTGTATAGGTAGAAGTTGTTTGTTGGGAGGCTAATGCATCATCATATACCTTTTTTGTCTTAGCATCAAAAAGAACAAATAATATATCATCAAAAGCATCCGGATATATATCCACAAATTCTTTAACAGCCTTTACTGCAATAGAAGCAGCTTGATCTAAAGGATATCCGTATGCACCTGTTGAAATGGATGAAAAAGCAATAGAACGTATTCTGTATTCTTTCGCTAACTGTAATGAATTCTTATAACAGTTTTCTAACAAGACTGCTTCATTATGATTACCGCCATGCCATATAGGACCAACAGTATGTATCACATATTTACATGGTAAATCATAAGCACCGGTGATCTTCGCTTCTCCGGTATCACATCCATGTAATTTTCTACATTCTACTAATAAACCTTTACCTGCAGCTCGATGGATGGCTCCGTCTACTCCGCCACCACCTAATAATGAATTATTGGCAGCATTCACAATAGCATCGATATTGTCTATTTTTGTGATATCACCTTGGATTGTTTTTACGATTTGTTTCATAGGTACCTCTGGGGATTTTGTATTTCTAGTTTCATTTGAATTTTTCTTTATGAATTTCCTATCATTCTACCCATCGGAGTAGAACTAAGATTAATTATGAATTAATTACCAAATAGTATTAATAACATTTCCCACAGGGATCAAGTCCCCACCCCTCTGCATCATAAAGAGTAGTCTTCATGTAATTCTCTCCGGCATCTTTAGCAGTTTTATGATATTTTTCCCCATAAGGTGAAACATATACAACCTGACCATCTCTTTGATCAAGTTTATAAACATACCAATAAAGTCCAATGGCATTTACGTCATTTTCAAAATCATCGTAACTGCTGAAAATCCATAACTTGTGATCACCCTCAACTGTCGTTTTCAGATGAAAACGAAAATATCCATCTTGTATTACTTCAGAACTTATTACTGTAAAAGCATCTTCTTCGTTCCAAATGAAAATATCATCTAATGTAGCATCACATAACATTGCTATTCTCATGATGCTGGACGTTATAGCATGCTCATTATCTGGTAAAGATACATTTCCAAAATTGTTTTTTATTTTATCTTTAAAGCTTTGGAGTTCAACAGGATCATAAATGTGGATACCACTGTTATAATACTCTTTCAATATGATTTCATACATTTTTTGTAATGATAATGATTCACGAGATAAATAATCTCCATACACTTTATACTCATTATCAATTATTCTTTTTCCATAGTGTTCTTCAATTTTTAGTTCACGCTTGGCTTTTAAAATATGTTTTTGCAATTGATTCTTATGGAAATAGACCGGAAGTGAATTAATATACTTTATGATCTCTTTCTCTACATCGTTCCCATTTTTCAAAGATACTAAATCATATTTTTTTATAACTTTTAATCCAGATTTTTTATCGCTATTTAGTGCATAAATTACTAAATCTGTATAATCATAAAAATACGGTTCTAATTCTTTTTTTTCATAGATTACTCTTCCATTATGATCCGCAATAATTATATCCAAAATTTTGCTTTCATTTATCCTATTACTGATCAAAAGTGAACCTCTTTTTTCAATCTGACGAATTCTCTCCCTGGTTATTCCATAAGTTTTAGAAATATCTTCTAATGTCACCTTATTTATTCTTTTAAAAATTATATCTTCATAATTATCGACCTGTATAAATGCAGCATTCACTACTTTTTTTACATATTCAAAACAATCATTATTCAACCAATTACAGAACAAGTATAAGGTTTCATAATCTTTCTTTCCTAAAAATTGAATAAAATCATCTAACGTTTCTTTTTTTAAACTAATATTTAATTTTAATACATTTTCAATATTACAAGCCTTTATATAATTAATTGCATAATTATTTAAGTAACATGAATTTTTATTTTTATACTGATCTAAAGCATCAAAAGCAGATGATGCAAAAAATAGCTGATTCATTGTAAAAGAAATATATTCAATACTTGCAAAATTAGATGATTTAATTTTAAATTCATCACGTAATTCATTCAATAATTCCTTGTCTATACTGTTATGATCAGAATCCAAATCCTTGTTTAAATAATTGTTTTTTAATTTTTCAATGATGTCATTATAAGTAGTTCTTCCAAAACCTCGAAGTCTTAATAATTCATTCATTTGCATATTCAACAATTCATAGACTGTCTGAATATTTTCTCTTATAAGACAATTATAACCTCTGTTACTTAGCCCTAAATCATCAATAGAAAATGATTTCCCGCCATTTTTATTTGTATTAAGTATTTCATACAACTTTCGTTGATCTTCAACTTCGACTACATTTATTTTCTTATTATTCTTAGATAATTCTTTTGCTTCAGCTAAAATAGCTTTAAAACTTTTTCTATCATCCTTATATAATTGGACCATGTTAATAAAAGTTCTTGAAACATTAAATCCTGAACGTTCAGGAAAAAAACAATGGCCAATTCCAACTAATTGCATTGCAATACCATTTTTATTTCTATAAATACTATCTATTTTTATCCCTTTATCTTTAGCCATTTTCCTCAAAAGTTTAGATAGTTTAATAGTGTAAAAATCTTTTTCTTCAGGATGTTTTTCTATTTTCCAAAATGTGTCAATTAAAAGAGCAGTTTCATATTTATCCCATTTTGCTTGTTTTTTCATACTTATGTGCTCCTCGTAAATAATCTCTTAAGAATTATCAATGTATATATTTATTCTTTATATTCCTTCATCAGTCTATCAACTGTAGGTCTGCTGATATTTAATTCCTTTGCAATAGCAGTCTTAGTTATCTTTTTATTGATATACATATCATAGTATCCATGGAAGTTAGGTACTGTAATCCTAACCCTGCCTTTGTATTTCCCTGCCGCTTTTGCTTTTTCTATTCCTTCTTGTTGTTTCTCTTTATATATAGCTCTTTCAAGACTTGCTAATGAAGACAACATTTCCTTCATGATTCTTCCTTGATCAGTAGTGGTATCAAAACTCTCTTTAACACTTACCATATGCGCATTTTTATTTTCTAGCTCATCTACGATTTTTGATAATTATTTTTTGCGGTTTTGGCAATCCTGGAGAAATCATGGACATATACAGTATCCCCCTCATTTACAGAATGAATCATTTCATCTAGAACCGGATGGGATTTCTCATTTACGGATTTCTCCTCCTCAAACCATTTTTGGATATCATATTTTTCTAATGCTTTAATTTGAGGATTTCTGTCGGGATCAGCCTTCGATACTCTGATATAAGCAATATTTGTCATTTTAATACTCCCAAAAAAACTGTAACCGCATCCATTATACCCTATTTTTACAGGTTAAAATGAACTAAATTTGAATTTACGCAGATTTATCACCTAAATATTATGGTTTTTGCTCACCTTATTTATGATTGAGACAATTATGTTTCTGGATAATTCAAGAAAATATTTACATTTCTTTCTATTAAACTAAAAACATGTATCATTCTGTATTATCTCCAAAATGACACATGTTTCTTTCTTTCTTTTCTTTCTTATTCTCTGCTTTTCTTAACGTCCTCAAGTGTAATAGGATGTCCTGGTATTCCTTCCAGAATCATTTCAACCAGTTCATCATCTTTGTCCTTTAAATCATCAATTAGTTTTTGAATATCTTCTTTGGTTAAAGTACTTCTTATGTTCATATCTTTTATCCCCCTAATCATTATACAACCTTTTTCATTTATTAATAAAAGGCATTAAAAACATATCATAGTTAATACAATTCCTTTCTCAAAATCACATTCAGCCATTTTTCAGCTTCTCTTCCCGGCCTTGCATCAAATGTGATTCTTTCTTCTATGATGGATAATCCGGATACTTTTTCCAATAATTCCCTAAATGCATCTTCTGTCATATCCGTAAAATATCTGCCGTTACGATATCCTTCAAAATCTCCATATTTAAAGGAAACATAGAGGATTCCCTGTTCCTTTACAGCCTTCTTCATTCGCAGCAGGATATCCGGCAATTCCTCCTTTTTTACATGAAGGATTGAAGCACAAGCAAAGATGCCGTCATATTTGTTTACTTCATCGAGCTCCTGAAACAGCATATGTTTCACAGGAATACCTGCAACTTCTGTTGCAATTCTGACCATTTCCTCAGAACCGTCTATAGCTTCTACACGGTATCCTTTCTGCAAGAAATATTTTGAATCTCTTCCTGATCCGCAACCAAAATCCAGAATCAGGGATTCCGGTTCAAGAAACTTCAAAAAACCATCCTGTATATCCGTAAAGGTTAGATCTTTTGTGGTTGAGACAAATAAATCTGATTTTGTATTATAGTAATTCAATGTATCAAGGATTTTATTTGACATGCTCTTACCTCAATGCTCACATAATAATATATTTAGTATAGTAATTAAAATATGATTATGCGAAAAGATATTAATTATATGATTTCTTAATTACTCTTTGAAAGAATGGTAAGTTATATGAATCTGTACATCGATTGAATATTCTTCATCAACATCATAATCAGAATGTCCACCTACGGATATTGTTTCGATCGCTCCTTCTTTGTTTAACCAGCCAAGGATTAAATCGTCCATTCTCTCTGTTTCAATGTTTTTAAACCCTTCATCATTTAATAATTGAATGGCTTCTAAATAATCCATTCCTTTAAACTGTTTTTTAGATTTTGGAATTTTATTTTTCTTAGCTGTATGATAATACACTGTTACTTTTTTATCATATGGATATTTATTATCAGCATAAAACTCAGTATCTTTTCCAAAAAGGATTTTATATACTTCTCCCTTCTCATCCAGAAACTCATAGCTCAGGTCATAGTTTGGAATAGTATCGATATTTGTAAAACCATTTTTCTTCAGTTTTCTGCTTACATCAGAATACTGAAGACCAATTAAATCACTAGAGCTATAACCTACCAAAGTCTGCTTTTTTATATCATTGATAAATTGAGATACATATAATAAAGCTCCGATAACGAGAAAAAAGCATATGGTATTTAAGATGCTCTTTATAGATGTTTTCTTAGCTTTTTGTTTTTTTGTTTTAACAGATTTATTACTTTTCACTCTGTTAGCTTTATCTCTATTTAAACTTTGATAGGAATAATTATCTTTAGGATCTTCATCATTTCGAGTATTAATATTTGTATATTCATATGAATCAGAAGAATTGTACGATTCAGTATAATTGTCGGAATGAGAGTCACTGTAAGAATCATCTTCATCATAAGAATCAGTATCGTCATATGAAATATCATCTTCATCCACTTCAACATATTGATTATCTTCTTTTATCAAATTATAATCACAATTTGTACATTCCCATTCTTCATCTTCATCAAATCCATATTGATTATTTAATATATCACCACAATTGGGACATCTATATAAAAGTTTGTATTCATCCCCATCTTTATATAAATTGTGATCACAATATCTGCATTCCCATACACTATCTTCATCAAAACCATATTGCTCTGATAGATTACTATCACAGTTTGGACATTTATATAGAACTTTAAATACATTATCACATTTATATAACTCAGTCCTGCAATTATCACACTCATGTGTATCTGAGTATTTATTAAATGAATATTGACTATTCAACACTTCACCACATTTAGGACAGTAATATTTCACCTCATAATCGAATGAACCTTTAATTATATCTACACCACAATTTTCACAAGTATATTCCTCATCTTCATAAAAAGATGGCTGACTATTTAAAAGACTATAACAAGAAGGACAATGATATTTTATTCTTTTTCTTTCCCATTCTTTCTGAGAGGAAAATACATGATCATTATCTATTAGATTATTATGTCCGCAATTTGTACATTCCCATTCACTGTAGTCTTCATCAAATCCAATTTGCTCATTCAAACATTCCCCACAGCAATCACAAAACCAGATAATACCGGATTTGGTTGCTCTATGATCAACAAATGGACTGATCAGTAACTGGCCACATTCTGTACAATGATGATATAGTGCTTTTTCATCGAAACCGTCTTGATCATCCAAATCCGCACCACAATGCGGACAGTAATACTTACCCATATTTTCCCTCCCGAAATGTAAGCCTTACAGTATAAAAGCAAAGCTCAGTGTTGTAATTCTTTCATAGTTTTCTCTTATTCAATATTAATTCAATATTGAATCATTTTCTATAGAACGAGAAATAATAAGCATATAATATGATTCTTATAACAAGGTTTATCTTAAAATTCCCGTGTCATTCCTGTATGATAATAGTAACCATATCCATTCATACAATTACCGGAGAGTCTTATGGCAAAAAAAGGACATAGCGAAAAGAATTTATGGGGTGATATTGTTC
The DNA here is from genome assembly GCA_902766005.1 of uncultured Erysipelotrichaceae bacterium. Taxonomy (GTDB): domain Bacteria; phylum Bacillota_I; class Bacilli_A; order Erysipelotrichales; family Erysipelotrichaceae; genus Bulleidia. Next base: position 7,854 of record CACXCB010000192.1, read on the forward strand.
ACTACGATGAACATGGAAAAAAGATCGGTACAAGTACACCGAACTTTTTCGGTGGTTATACCGATTATGATGAAAAAGGCAGAAAAATCGGTACATCCGAACCTGCTGTCTTTGGTGATGGCTTTACCCATTATGACAACAAAGGAAAAAAGACAGGTTCGAGTATAGGCAACCTTTTCGGTGACGGCTTTAGAGAATATGATGAGGATGGAAACTATATCGGCTACAGGGATAAGAGTCTTTTTGATCTGGATGATCCTGTTGCCAAACAAAATACATCTGCAAAAAAGAAAAGAACATACACCCCTTTGTCAAGCAGACCTGCCTCTGAGGATCAGGCACTCGCTGTAATCAAGCTCATCAAATTCCTTGCGATAACAATTATCCTTACCATCATATTCAGCATGACTGTTCCAAAACTGGCAGGATATTACAATGCCTACTCTTTCCAGAAAAGCATCATTAAATCCTTCACCAACTTCCGTTATGATGAAATCTCCCAGTATGATATTGCTCAGTTAATGACCGGTTCTTATGAATACGGAGAGTATCCGGGTATATGGACATTTGATGAATACAATGCCTTTGAGGCTTACTTCAAAATCAGAAGCAATTATCCTAACGTAACAGTAGGTGATGTAGAACGTTATCTTCTCAATGAGAATCCTATTATCACAGAAGAAAAACTTCCTGAAGAGATACGCTATGACTACCGGCAATTTAAACCACGAGTTGCCAGGGATTATGAAGCCATGCTGAGGGATAAGACCAGCTATCCCTACAGGGATGATGATGGAACAATCATCTACAGTATATTTGATGAACTGACGAAAAAGAAATGAACAGAGAGAATGAGATTTGAAATAAATCTCATTTTTTCACAGGCACATTTTTTGTATTCTTCATTATGCATAATATAACCGTAAACACGGAGGATACCAAAAATGAGCAACGAAAAGACATATATCACAATTACAGGATTAAAATACTATGCCGGAAGCGAATCCTTTAATCCGGGCATGATCCTGAAGATGAAAAAAGACAGAAAGAACCAGTATGATGATGAAGCTATCGCTGTATACGCTATCAGGGGTGGCAAATACGGTTATGTCGCCAACAGCGTTCATACAGTCTGCAGAGGATCTCATTCTGCAGGGTATGTATATAATCTGTTTGAAGATGAAACGTACTGCAGAGTCATGTTTATCTGTGAGGATCTCGTTATTGCAGAAATGATCGGGGATGATGTTGATGAATGATAACTTCTATCAGATCATGTCAGACATCCATGCCGGATTAACCGGTGATCCGAAAGAAGATCTTGCTTATCTGACTTCAGCTGCACAAGAATACAAAGATCATCCGCTTCAAACGGAAATACTTCGTGCCATCGGCAGAATAATCGCAGAACTTGTACCTGATGCAGAGATACAAAAGGCTTTGGATAAGAATTTGAAATCCTATGATTCCCTGTTGGAAGAAGTGCGTTTCAACATGTATCAGAATCGTTATGACAAAGCACTTCAAATTATCGAACCGGTAATCTTAAAGGTGAATCAGAGTAAACCATTTCAAGATGATTCTGTCAGTGAATATCATGATTTCAGCAGCCTGTTGGAAGAAATACTCTATCGATCTCTGTTTAATCCACATAAGGACCTAAGACAAACGCCTCTTCCCCTTTCGGAGCTATTTGGCTTATACGGAATGATTCTGATCGAATTGCAGAGACTGAAGGAAGCAGAAGATGCATTGCATGAATCCCTTCGCTGGAATCCATTTAATGCCCTGTTTCGGTTTGAATATATAGAAATATTCAAAATGAAGAAGGAATATGACATATTCCGAAAACTGACCTGTGAATCTTTCCAATACCTCTATGAAAGAAGATTCTTGGCAAGAGCCTACCGTAATCTTGGCTATTACTTCATCGAAAACAATATGTTTTCGGAAGCTTCTGCAATGTACCAATACAGCCTTCTTTTTGAACAATCCAAAAATGCCCAATCCGAACTGTTCTATATCTATCAGGAACATCATCCTGAAAAGGAGCTGTCCATGGAAGAACTGGAAGAGCTTTCTGTTGATTTTGGTTTTCCCTTACAGCCGGATGAATCTGTTGTCAAAGCCATTCTTGTTCTTGGCCATGAACTATACAAGGATAACCGGTACAGCGGTGCAAGAGAAGTATTAACCATAGCCTATGAGCTGACAGAACTAAAAGAAATACAGGATTTCATAGATAAAATACCGGAGATGTCATGATAAAAGGTGTTGCACATGCAACACCTTTATTCCTTTACAGGCCTTTCAATCTTAATGGATGCAAATCCTTCATCGAGTTCAGGCATTTCAAACTTGCCTTTGTCATATTCATAGAAGATAAACAGCTGTTCGATATCCTGAATCAGTTTTTTCACCATTTCATCTGTCGGAGACATGACAATGCATTCTACCGGTGTATCGGTGACTTCCTTTACTGCATCTAAGAAGAAGGCACGCTGTTTTTTCTTTAACAGCTGATGTTCCAAGATGATAACCTCATCCTCTTTTGCCTTGCGGATTCTGTTCTGCAGATCAGCCTTGCAGTAAAGTTGGGCATTATCGGCAATCTGGTTGACTTCAAGATTGCTTTCTGCTTCAAAGACATGCTTTTCAAAAGTGCTGATCTTGATCCAGGTTGCTTCCGGAAATTCTCTTTGGATATAGACACTCTTGCCGGAGAAAGCCGGTCCAATCACAAATACGATTCTCATTCTGTACCTCCCTGCTGTTTAACGTATTCCCTGTGGCTGACAAGACGGGAAACATATGCCAGATGTTCTTCACCGGGAAAGCAGATCAAGCCACCCTTTCCCTGTGCAAGTTCCATGATATCTTCCGCATCGGCAAGGTATTCCGCTGCTTTTGGCTTAATGACAACTTTGAAAGGAATGATGTAGATCGGAATATGAAACTCTCTTGTTTCAGCTTTGATCTGCGGTTCAATGTGGGGAAGGCTCATGGCAATATCCACTTCATCCTGTCTGTCATACAGCTGATAAAACGGTATAAACTTGAACGATACTTTATCCGTCAGATGTTCTTTTACGGTAGATTCTGCCAGGTGTCGGGATAAAAACCCTGACGCAAATCCCTCCCCGCAACAAATTGCAATTCTTAACATTCTCTAATCTCCTTCATTTTGTAATGCCGCATCCTGATGCATGCGGTAAAGTGTTCCTGTATACAGGTATTCCCTGATACTGTCCTGCTTGAAGATGTCAGGAAGATACCGTTCCGGCAAGAACTCCTGCATCTTTTCTTTCAGTACCTCGGCATTGGGAATCATCTTACTGTAAAAAGCGATATGTCTGATACCGGTGTAAGAAAACAGTCCGGTGATGTATCTGGCAGCCAATTCCACATTCCCTTCCGGTGTTTTCTGCAAGGCATATGGATTCTTTGGAAAGGTGGTAACGTTGGAGACGGCCTCAAGCTGTCTTCCGCCGAGATGGCCGTTACTATGAACCAGCTGTCCGTTAACGACAATGCCTATATTCCCGGAATAGTTTCCTGTCGGGACGAAATAGAATGCACAGTTTTCCGTTACATTGTTTTTCATGGCATAGCCTAATGCGATCATGTCTGTATCGTTGTACAGGAATACATGTCCATCAAATCCCTTGCGGATTTTTGAAATAATATCTTCATCAATAATACCTGCATTTTCATAGGTGAGTTTGCCTTCATGTATGGTGCCCGGTGTAACAATGCATATTCTGTACAGATCCGGATTCAGTGCTTTTACCGTATCAATGACATCATACAGGTCCGTAATCCTGTATTTGGATTTGGTGATCTGTGTTTCCACCATGACCTTGTCTTTATTGTAAAGGCGGTAGGCAATCTGGTTTCTTCTCTCCATGTTGATAACGGAGACGACAAGCACTGCACCATCTCCTGCCATCAGTTTTTCTCTCTGTTTTTCAGCAATGTGTTTTTCCTTATCTTCTGCATCAAACTTTTCCTTCAGCAGCAGGATCATGCCCGGTGCATCATAAGAGGAGAAGATTGCGGTAGGTATCTTCATGACAATCCTGTCCGTGATGATCTCCTGTACATTCTTGAGGCGGTAGGACATCTGCGGCGCAATCAGGATTGCATCCTTGTCCTGCGTATTCTCAAACAGGTTTTCATAAGGAACAGCGGTAAACTCCATGTCCACGCCGATAACCTTTGCCACTTCATTCATGCGCATCGCAAAGAAGGATGTGGTTAATCCGCATGTGCAGCAGAATAAAATCTTCCTTGTATGCACATCCCATTGTTTCAAAAGGCATTCCTCCATCTCAAGAAAAAGATCCTTTGCATGATCGAGATTCTTTAACTCAAAATGCAGATAGAATACATTTTCTTCCTTTTTGTTGGTGATACTGAGTTCTGTAATGATGCTCTCCTGGAAATAGATGACAACCGATCCTGAGGCATATGGTGTCTCCATCTTCAGAACGATCCTGTTATCATCAGTGCTTTCCTGCAGCTCATAGTTATCCTGCTTTCTTTTTTTGATCCACTCCACAAATGCAAATGCCATAGATCTGTCGTTTTCCATAGATCTCTCCTATTTTTTCGTATGGTTTATAATCGTGTTCACACAACACGATTAGCAGTATTCTGCCAAAGATGTATCACTATGCATGCGGCAATGTTGGAATACGATCATGCAAAAGCTGTAAATAGGTCTCTTTGTATCCCCTGAAATGTAGTATTGCAATCTCATGCGTGGAAGCATTTCCCTGTCTTGAAAGATGGACCGTGGTGACTGTTCCATCCGGTTTCACAGGATACTCCCATGGTTGATCTTCAGGAATGACAGAGGTGCCATTTTTCAAATTCTCCCTTTCATCGAGATATGCCCTCATAGGCTTTCGTCTATTGACAACTTCCACTGCCTGCTCTTTTCATATTCATTGAGAATCTGTCATGCAACAAGTACATACATGCCTGCAGCTATTGATGCATTGATTCCCTACTTCATAAGGGACCGGCTCTCTGCAGGATTTCCACAATAGTTCTCGGAATACACAAACCAAACCATATTTACAGTTTCTTCTTCATCGTAAGAACATTCTGCCCATCTTCATAGGCATACTCCACTTCATCCATATTCTTTTTTGTCAGAAAGATGCCGAGTCCACCGATATCCCTTTGTTCTGCAGACTGGGTCAGATCCGGATCCTCTTTGAGTGTCGTATTATACGGAATACCACGGTCTTTGAAGACAATGGTAACATCATGATCGGAACGGATGATCTGCATGGTTGCCTTGCCTTGACCTGACACATAGGCATACAAGGCAATATTGACAAAGATTTCTTCTACCGCAAGAGAAATCTGCATCATTTTCTTCACGCTGACATCTTCCAGCTTCTCTTCAAGAAATGCCTGTACAACCGGAAGGTTCTCATTTAAAGCATCCACTTCCAGCGTATTTTTATCAAAGCAGAGCGTATCCACTTCCTGCAGAAGCTGAATCAGCCTCTCTTTGCGGAAGTCGATGTCTTCCTGTGATTCAGAATGTTGGATAAAGTGTCTTAACAGTCTTGTATAGCCGATAATTTTTGCCTTGTTTTCGACTTCCTGGATCTTTGCCTCATTCTTTGTTTCAAGATATGCAGAGAGAACCTTATGCCAGAATTTCTTTCCTGTTTCAGCGGAAAATCCCTGGAATTCCTCAATGACTTTCGGATCCCTTTCGGTAAAACCCCTAAAGGCATTGAACATAAAGCCAAGTTCAAATATAGGATTTCCATAGGATAAAGTATCCATATCGATAATCAGAACTTCATCCTGCATCAGGACAATATTCTTTGTATGATAATCTCCATGGATCATGTGATTGTCTTCGGGAACATTCTGAATCAGCTGTATCAGCTTATTTCCGGCTTCTTCCGGCAGGTGTGGTTTGATAAACTCTGCAAACTGCAGTACTGTTTCTTTCATATTGGGCAGCTCATCTGTCGGCACGACAGTACTATGAATCTTCTTGAGCATGTCCGTATATTCTTTCACGCACCAGTCCATTTTTTCCGGTTCATTGATCATGATGGATGCAAAGGATTTTGCGTTTAACAGTTCAAAGACAGAGCCATAGCTGTCTTTCACCTTGACGACATCATAGGAAATGGCTGTAGGAATACCAAGCACCAGGGCAAGCCTTGCCATCTTTCTTTCATGGATGATGTCATCCAATGCATTTGCCTCATTGTAGACTTTGACGACATTATCCTGATCGATGCGGTAGAGTGTTCCTTTTGCACCTTTGCCGATCTCTTCACATCCTTCAATGGAAACAACCTGATAGGCTTTTTTCACGGTCATCATCTCTGTAAAGCCTGTCATCTCCAATATGTCGTAAATCTCCGATGAGACATTGACGATCTGTATATCCGGGCATCTTTTTCTTATTCTTAAAAGTATTCTTAATCCTGCACTGGAAATATATTCCAAATGCTCTGCATCCAGGATGACGGAAGAAGCATCTTTGCATTTCTGTAAAATAGCCTCTTCTGCTTCTGCTGCATTGGCAGAATCAATCCTTCCCTGCAGGGTGACCCGAACAATATTTGTATTTTCATTCATAATATTTCCCCAATCTGCTGATTAGAAACAGCTGTTATTATTCTAACAGTTTATCCGATATTCATCAGTATTTTTAAGCAAACACAGTATGAAAAACAGCTTTTTCATTTATTCTTCTGATGGTTGAGCCAATGCTCCAACATCGATTTTCACGGTTTGTGTTGTTTCTGTTTTTCCTGAAAGATCCTCATACACAAATACCAGTTTCCATCCTTTACATAAGACACAATGGTTTGTGCCGGAAACAACCTGGGATGCAAGATGCAGTTCAGCATCATCCACTTTCACTTCTGTTTCACGGTCCACCTGCCATCCACCCACCAGCTGGCTGGGAATTTGCCCATTCGGATTGATCTTTCCGGTTTCAGCTATATTCCCGATATCCAATGGAACAATATTCAGGATTTCAGATTCGCCCTGCAGATTCTGATAAACACTGACAATGGCATAATATGAAACGGCATCCGGTACAACAACCTGCGCTTCACAAAGGAAACAGTAGTTCGTTCCGGAAACAAGCTGTGTTCCTAATAAACCTAAAGGCGTATAATCCACCCCTACCAGTTCTTTCGTTGCCATATCGAATGCATCCTGTGCTTCCTGCGTAATATCCAAAGAATTCATGATCTTCCATCCGCCGACGGTAGAATTTTCCTGACCCTGTTCTGAGCAGGAAGCCATCATACATGCAATCAATATACTGAATATCATCGTTAAAATCTTTTTCATCTTTTCCTCCCAAAAACAGAAAAGCCACATTGAACATACAGATCATATCTGTCATTCCCCACGGCTTCTTCCTAAAAAGATTATACCTTTTTATAAGATGAAAAAAAAGCAAAAAAAAAGTGCGGGCAACAGGACTTGAACCTGCACGAGTCTCCCCACATGAACCTGAATCATGCGCGTCTGCCAATTCCGCCATGCCCGCAGCTCTTCATCAGAATGTCTTTCTGCTGAATGCACATACTATTATACACACTTTATTTAAAAAATCCAGAAATAATTTCACGACATTTTAAATCTCTTTCAGCCGTATATCCTTTTAAAGGATCCGTCTCGACTTCATACGCCTGTAAGTGCTTCATATGGATATCATCCAGTACCACAAATCCTGAGAAATCTTGATGCTCAAACAGGAAGCTGACGATATCCTCTTCCCTTGGGTGAAATTCGCCTGTCTGTGTCATGCCATAGATTTTGATTTCAGGATCCATGCCTGCATTCTGCAGGTATTCGGTACAATACGGAATGCCTGAAAAACGCCAGGAACTGGATAAGATAATCCGGATCGGATAATCGCGATGCAGCTGATTGATTCTTTCCACACATCTTCTGTCCACAAATTCGAATTCACCCTTTTTTAGCATCTCTTCATATTCCGGGGTCCCTTCAAGATAAAACACATTGATCACACCGTCAAAATCCAGAAACACATATACAAACGGATCATCTTTTTTCCTGTTTTTACGCATGATGCTTTTGATCTTCTGATGATCAAGCATCCACTGCAGTTCTGATTTCTTTGCCATAGTCTTTTCCTTTAATCATATCCGCAAGCCTGTTCCGTAACAGATCCATTGTAAATGCATCCATTCTTTCTCCCTGTTTTGTTTCTTTATCGGCTAGGATGGCAAATTCCACAGCATCTTTCATCAGTAAGCCAAGGTTGCATGCCATCACAAAGGATGCCGCAAATAGATCCATGTTGCAATTGTTCTCATACGGAAAAGCTTCAAAGTCTTCACTACCATAGTAGCCAATTCCATCCTTTTTGACAAGGATGACATCCCTGCCTGTCTTTTCCTTTACGGAAGATGCATAGATATGATCATTCTCATGAAGAATGACAACCGGCTCTAATGCATACAACGCTTCCGTTATTGCTTGATCCAGTTCATAGCCATCTTCATTGAGCACAAAATACACAGGCAGCTGTAACTCTTCCAAAGCATACAGAATATCATCTGCACTGTCTTCATTGAGCATTTCCGAAAACAGAATGACGTTGTTATATTCATCCGTATCAAGATACTGTAATTCATCCATCAGGAAATCATATTCACAACCATCAACGACAAAACTGCCGGTATTGCCCTTTTGATCAACCAGCTGATAGAAAGAGCCGTGAATTTCTTCACTTTCAAAATAGGATATTCCCTCTTCATCCAGCCTGTTACGGATCTCTTCCCCATTGGCACCTGTACCGACACAGGATAAAAGTGTATAAGGAAGTTTCAGTTTTTCCGAAAGAAGACCGGTGTAATATGCACCGCCTCCGATCCTTTCCGCTACATCCAGTGATTCAATATCTTCATTTCCTTTCGGCAGAGATGTTACATGGCTTAGAATTTCCTTGCGGATTGCTCCGATGACTAAGATCTTTTTCATATTCAACCTCACTGTAAAAGTAAAGCCCCTGAATTTCTTCAGAGGCTTTTACTTATGGTGGTCCCAGGCAGAATTGAACTGCCGACACACGGATTTTCAGTCCGTTGCTCTACCGACTGAGCTACGAAGCCAAAATAAAATGGCGGTCCCGACGAGAATTGAACTCGCGATCTTCTGCGTGACAGGCAGACGTGATAACCGCTACACCACGGGACCATAATTGGTTGCGGGAGCTGGATTTGAACCAACGACCTTTGGGTTATGAGCCCAACGAGCTACCAAGCTGCTCCATCCCGCGATATA